>NZ_JBYMTK010000002.1:0-486364 GCF_057773105.1 Dietzia sp. IBK-p2-15D | reverse complement strand
ACGTGGGCTCGGATGACGGATCGTTGGAGGGGTCCCTCGATGGGGGTTCGCTCCAGCCGTTGATGACGGGTTCTGCTGCCGGGTCGGATGATCTCGGCTCTGACGAAGGGTCGCTGGAGGAGGGGTCCCTGGATGCGGGTTCGCTGGCGCCGTTGTCGGCGGGCTCGGATGCCGGCTCGGAGGAGGGGTCGCTGGAGCCCGGTTCCGCCGAGGCCGGGTCGCTCGCGACCGTGACCTTGCTCCTGGCACTCGGCTCGTCCGGCTCTGAGGGCGACAATGGCTCACTCGCGCCGTTGTCGGCTGGTTCCGATGCCGGCTCGGAGGATCTGGGATCGGATGACGTGGGCTCGGATGACGGATCGTTGGAGGGGTCCCTCGATGGGGGTTCGCTCCAGCCGTTGATGACGGGTTCTGCTGCCGGGTCGGATGATCTCGGCTCTGACGAAGGGTCGCTGGAGGAGGGGTCCCTGGATACGGGTTCCCTGGCGCCGCTGTCGTCAGGTTCCGATGCCGGGTCGGACAACGGAGCCGGAGAGGGCTCGCTCGACGGGTCGTTGGAGGGGTCCCTCGATGGGGGTTCGCTCCAGCCGTTGATGACGGGTTCTGCTGCCGGGTCGGATGATCTCGGCTCTGACGAAGGGTCGCTGGAGGAGGGGTCGTCCGAAGGTTCGCTGCCGATGGGATCTCTCGAACCGGGTTCGGCCGCGGGGTCGCTCGCGCCCCTCGGTTCCCTCACGGCATCGCTGGCTCCCCTCGGATCGGCGGGCTCGGCTGCGGGGTCGCTGCCGCTGCTGCTGCCTGTCGCGCTCATCGGCGGTTCCGTGGCTGCTGCACCGATGATCCTGCAGGTGGGCGCGGACATGGGGATCGCCCTTCCGCCGCTGCCGGGCCTCCCCGCCCCGGTCGCGGCAGCGCCGGCGGTCGCCGCGCCGCCGGTTGCGCCCGGGCCCCCGACGCCGAACGGGCGTGGGGGCGAGCCGGGTGTCGCCGGAGTCGGAGGCGCCGCGGTGGGCGTCAATGCCGCCATCGTGATGACCGGATCGTTGGGTGACTACGAAGTGGCGCTGCCGGACGGTGTCACGTTGCCACCAATGCCGTTCATTCGGTGAGCTATCTGAGAGAAGGCCCGGCCCGGGAGCATTCGCCCGGGGCGGGCCTTCCGCCATCTCGGGTGGGCGTGAGGCGCGTACCCTGAGAGAAATCTCACAAGGTGGACTCGGCTTCCCATGTCAGGGGCCACAGTTTGACTTTCCCGATTTGTGTGCTGCGCCCCTTCTGCCCATATTATTTCCGAGCCAGAGCACTTCGGTCCTCTGAGTACGGGTGCTCCAGACACCACGGAGTCCGCCCGTCGACAAGCGAAGGCGAATACATGATGACGACTCCCGGCCCCAAGAGCCTGTACCGCCCTGAATACGAACACGACTCGTGTGGCGTCGCGTTCGTTGTGGATATGTACGGACGCAAGTCCCGGGACATCGTCGAGAAGGCGATCGCCGCACTGGTGAACCTCGAGCACCGCGGCGCCGTTGGCGCCGAGGCCAACACCGGTGACGGCACGGGCTTGTTGATCCAGGTACCGGACTTGTTCCTCCGCGAAGTGATGCGTGAGGAGCAGAACGTAGAACTGCCTGAGGCCGGTGCATATGCCACCGGCCTTTGTTTTCTCCCCCAGTCCCGCATGCTCGCGATGGACGCCATGCGGATGGTGGAGCGGATCGCCGCCGAACAGGGCGTGTCCGTGATCGGGTGGCGTGAGGTCCCGGTCGACGACTCCACGGTCGGCGCGATCTCACGCGACGCGCAGCCCAGCATCCACCAGATCTTCGTCAAGGCCGCCGGCCCCGGAGGGGCGCTGCTCACGGAGCTGGACCTCGAGCGCAAGTGCTTCGTCGTGCGCAAGCGCTGCGAGCACGAGCTGGGCTCCAAGGGGCCCGGCAAGGGTGACCTCGGCTCGGAGACCGTGTATTTCCCGTCCCTGAGCCCTCGGACCTTCGTCTACAAGGGCATGCTCACCGAGAAGCAGCTCCCGGAGTTCTACCTGGATCTCCAGGACGAGCGTGTGGAGTCCGCCCTGGGCATCGTCCACTCCCGCTTCTCCACCAACACGTTCCCGGCATGGCCGCTGGCGCATCCCTTCCGCTACGTCGCCCACAACGGTGAGATCAACACCGCCCGCGGTAACGAGAACTGGATGCGGGCCCGCGAGTCACTCATGTCCAGCGAGCACATCGAGGACCTGTCGGCGGCACTGCCCATCTGCACCCCGGGCGGCTCCGACACCGCGCGCTTCGACGAGGCGCTGGAACTGCTGACGCTGGCAGGGCGCACCCTGCCCCACGCCGTGCTCATGATGGTCCCCGAGGCGTGGGAGCGCCACGAGACGATGGACCCGGCCAAGCGGGCGTTCTACGAGTACCACGCCTCCCTCATGGAGGCATGGGACGGACCGGCGTCGATCACGTTCACCGACGGCACCGTGATCGGCGCCGTGCTCGACCGCAACGGTCTGCGCCCGTCCCGGATCTGGGTCACCGACGACGGGCTCGTCGTCATGGCCTCCGAAGTCGGCGTCCTCGACATCCCCCAGGACAAGGTCGTCACCAAGACCCGCCTGCGCCCGGGCCGGATGTTCCTGGTCGATACCGCCCAGGGGCGGATCATCGACGACGAGGAGATCAAGACCGAGCTGGCCGCCGAGCACCCGTACCAGCAGTGGCTCGACGAGGGCATGGTCCGACTCGGGGATCTCCCGCAGGTCGACCACCCGTACATGCCGCACGAGCGTGTCGTGCTGAGACAGCGGGTCTTCGGATTCACCGAGGAGGAGCTCCGGATCCTCGTCTCGCCGATGGCCGGGGCGGGTGCGGAGGCGATCGGATCGATGGGCACCGACACGCCGCTGCCGGTCCTGTCGGAGCGCTCACGGATGCTGTTCGACTACTTCGCGCAGCGCTTCGCCCAGGTCACCAACCCGCCGCTGGACGCGATCCGCGAGGAGCTCGTCACCAGCTACGGTGTGACGCTCGGCCCCGAGGGCGATCTCATCCACCCGGGCCCGGAGTCGTGCCGCCAGATCCGCCTGGACAACCCGATCCTCGGCAACGACGAGCTGTCGACGCTGATGGCGGCCGGCGAGACCCGTCCCGGTCTGCGATCGGTGGTCGTCCGCGGCCTGTACAACGTCGCTCACGGCGGCCGCGGCCTGCGCATCGCCCTGGAACGGATCCGTCGCGAGATCTCCCACGCCATCGAGGATGGTGCCACGATCATCGTGCTGTCGGATCGTGAGTCGGATGAGCGCAACGCGCCGATTCCGTCGCTGCTCCTCACCTCGGCCGTGCACCACCACCTCGTCCGCGAGAAGACCCGTACCCGGGTCAGCCTCGTGGTCGAATCCGGAGACGCCCGCGAGGTCCACCACATGGCGGTCCTCTTCGGGTACGGCGCCGAGGCGATCAACCCGTACATGGCGTTCGAGTCCATCGACGAGCTCGTCAAGACCGGTCACCTCACCGGGGTGGACACCCCCGCGGCCTGCGCCAATTACCGCAAGGCCGCCGCGAAGGGCGTGCTCAAGGTGATGTCCAAGATGGGCATCTCGACCCTGGCCTCGTACACGGGTGCGCAGCTCTTCGACATCACGGGGCTCTCGCAGGAGTTGTGCGACGAGTACTTCACCGGCTCGATCAGCCCCATCGACGGCATCGGGCTCGACGAGATCGCCGAGGACGTGGCCCGTCGCCACCGCTTCGCGTTCCTGCCGCGGCCGGAGGAGGCCGCGCACCGCGAGCTCGAGATCGGCGGGGAGTACCAGTGGCGCCGGGAAGGCGAGTACCACCTGTTCAACCCGGACACGGTGTTCAAGCTCCAGCACTCCACGCGCTCCGGTCGCTACGAGATCTTCAAGGAGTACACCCAGCTCGTCGACGACCAGTCGGAACGTCTGGCCACCCTCCGCGGACTGTTCGAGCTGAAGGGGACTCGTCCCCCGGTGCCGATCGAGGAGGTCGAGCCCGTCTCGGAGATCGTCAAGCGGTTCTCCACGGGCGCGATGAGCTACGGCTCCATCTCGGCCGAGGCCCACGAGACGCTGGCGATCGCCATGAACCGTCTCCACGCCCGGTCCAACTCGGGCGAGGGCGGCGAGTCGATCGACCGCTTCAGCCCCGACCCCAACGGTGACTGGCGCCGGTCGGCCATCAAGCAGGTGGCCTCAGGCCGGTTCGGTGTGACCAGCAACTACCTGGCCAACTGCACCGACATCCAGATCAAGATGGCCCAGGGCGCCAAGCCGGGCGAGGGCGGCCAGCTCCCGCCGGGGAAGGTCTACCCGTGGGTCGCCGAGGTCCGTGGCTCGACCCCGGGCGTCGGGCTGATCTCGCCGCCGCCGCACCACGACATCTACTCGATCGAGGACCTGGCGCAGCTCATCTACGATCTGAAGAACGCCAACCCCGAGGCCCGGATCCACGTCAAGCTCGTGGCCGAGCAGGGTGTGGGCACCGTCGCGACGGGTGTGTCCAAGACGCACGCCGACGTGGTGCTCATCTCCGGCCACGACGGTGGCACCGGCGCGTCTCCGCTGACCTCGCTCAAGCATGCGGGCGGCCCGTGGGAGCTGGGTCTCGCCGAGACCCAGCAGACCCTGCTGGTCAACGGCCTGCGGGATCGGATCGTCGTCCAGGTCGACGGGCAGCTCAAGACCGGGCGCGACGTCATCGTCGCGGCGCTGCTCGGCGGCGAGGAGTTCGGATTCGCGACGGCTCCGCTCGTCGTGGCCGGCTGCGTGATGATGCGCGTGTGCCATCTCGACACCTGCCCCGTCGGTGTCGCCACCCAGAACCCGATCCTGCGCGAGCGGTTCAACGGCAAGGCCGAGTACGTGGTGAACTTCATGGAGTTCATCGCCGAGGAGGTGCGCGAGTACCTCGCCGAGCTCGGGTTCCGTTCGCTGGACGAGGCGATCGGACACTCCGAATGTCTCGACAAGTCGCGGGCGTTCGCCCACAACAAGCGGGTCGCCAAGCTCGACCTGGCGCCGATCTTCGCCCAGGCGGAGTCCCCGTTCATGCACCAGGACCTGCGGAACACCAAGTCGCAGGACCACAAGCTCGAGGGCGTCATCGACCGTCGGCTCATCGAGGACTGCCGCTCCGTGATCGCTGATCCCGCGACGGGGCCGTTCGCGGGCAGCTACCCGATCTGCAACGTGAACCGCTCGGTGGGCACCATGCTCAGCCACGAGATCTCCAAGGCGCACGGTGGTGCCGGGCTCCCGGAGGGGTCGATCGACCTGAGCTTCACGGGGTCCGCCGGCAACTCGCTCGGGGCGTTCCTCGCCTCCGGCGTGACCGTGCGGGTGTTCGGTGACGCCAACGACTACGTGGGCAAGGGACTGTCCGGGGGACGCATCGTCGTCCGCCCGGCGGAGGACGCCGCGCCCGATTTCGCGGCCGAGAACAACATCATCGCCGGCAACGTGATCTGCTACGGCGCCACGGCCGGCGAGGTCTTCCTCCGCGGCATCGTGGGCGAGCGCTTCTGCGTGCGCAACTCGGGCGTCACCGCGGTGGTGGAGGGCGTGGGCGACCACGCCTGCGAGTACATGACGGGTGGACGCGTCGTCGTGCTGGGGGAGACGGGACGCAACGTCGCGGCCGGCATGTCCGGTGGCGTCGCCTACTTCTACGACCCGCAGGGCGTCCTGCCCGAGAACCTCAACGTGGAACTCGTCGACACCGACGAGCTGACCAGCGAGGACGTGGAATTCCTCCGCGGCATCGTGGAGCGCCACGTGGAGGAGACCGATTCGGCCCGGGGCCGGGAGATCCTCGGTGGTTGGGCCCAGAACGTGAATCATTTCGCCAAGGTCATGCCGCGCGACTACAAGCGCGTGCTGCTGGCCATCGAGCAGGCGGAGAAGGACGGACGCAACGTGGACGAGGCGATCATGGAGGCCGCAAATGGCTGACCCGAAGGGCTTTCTCAAGCACACCGAGCGGGAGCTGCCCGAACGCCGCCCCGTCGACCTGCGCATCATGGACTGGAAGGAGGTATACGAGTCGACGACCCTCCCGGAGGATCACCTGAAGACCCAGGCCTCCCGCTGCATGAGCTGCGGTGTCCCGTTCTGCCACCAGGGGTGTCCGCTGGGCAACATCATCCCCGAGTGGAATGACCTGGTGCACCGCGGGAAGTGGGACGCGGCGGTCGACCGTCTGCACGCGACCAACAACTTCCCGGAGTTCACCGGCCGGCTCTGCCCCGCGCCGTGTGAGGGCTCCTGCGTCCTGGGGATCAACCAGCCGCCCGTGACGATCAAGCAGATCGAGGTGGAGATCGCCGAGGCCGCGTGGGCCGACGGCGGCATGGCACCGGTGATCCCGTCGTTCCGTACGGGTCAGACCGTCGCGGTCGTGGGTTCGGGCCCGGCGGGTCTGGCCGCCGCGCAGCAGCTCACGCGCGCCGGACACTCCGTCACGGTGTTCGAGCGTGATGACCGCATCGGTGGACTCATGCGCTACGGGATCCCCGAGTTCAAGATGGAGAAGGCGGTCCTCGACCGGCGTCTCGCGCAGATGGAGGCCGAGGGAACGGTCTTCCGTTCCGGGGTCAACGTCGGCGAGGACATCACGGCGTCGCAGCTGCGGGAGCAGTTCGACGCGGTGGTGCTGAGCGGCGGCGCCACCATGAGGCGGGACCTGCCCGTGCCCGGCCGTGAGCTGGAGGGCATCCATCAGGCCATGGACTACCTGCCCCTGGCCAATAAGGCCGCGGTCGGCGACCCGGTGGTGGATGCCGACGGGTTGCCCGCCATCCACGCGCGGGACAAGCACGTCATCATCATCGGTGGCGGTGACACCGGTGCGGACTGCCTCGGCACGGCGACCCGCCAGGGGGCCAGGTCGGTCAAGAGTTTCGAGATCATGCCCCGCCCGCCGGCGACGCGTGCGGCCTCGACCCCGTGGCCGATGTACCCGCTGATGTTCCGCACGGCCTCCGCCCACGAGGAGAACGGTGAGCGCGTCTACGGCGTGTCCACCGCCGAGTTCGTGGGGGAGAACGGGCACGTCACCGCCCTCAAGGGTTCCGAGGTGAGGATGGTGGACGGGCGCTTCGAGCCCGTTCCCGGTACGGACTTCGAGTACCCGGCGGACCTGGTGCTGCTGGCGATGGGCTTCACGGGTGCCCAGAAGGCCGGACTCTGTTCCGACCTGGGGGTGGACTTCACCGACCGCGGAAACGTGGACCGTGACGGCACCTACGCGACCAATGTCGACGGCGTGTTCGTGGCCGGCGACATGGGCCGCGGGCAGTCGCTCATCGTGTGGGCCATCGCGGAGGGGCGCGCCGCCGCCGCCTCGGTGGATCGCTTCCTCATGGGGGAGACGGCGCTGCCGGAGCCGGTCCGACCGACGGACGTGGCACAGCGCTGAGATCCGCCGTGGCGCCTGACCTTAATGGAACCTAAGATCAGGTCTATTCTGATAGCAGGCCGCCCGGCCTCCGTCTCGGAAGGCATCCATGGTCCGCCGTCGCCCCGCCAGCATGATCGCCGCGCTCTGCGCTGCGGTCGTCCTGGCCGGGGCGCCGGTGGCCTCGGCCCAGCTGCCGGGACCGGGCGCCCAGCTCCCGGGACCGGGCGGCCGGGCCGTGGTGACGGACCTGCCCGTGTTGAGCGAGTTGCCACCACTGCCGTCCAGGGGCGAGTCCCCCGACGTGGACGAGCAGGAGGTCGACGACGCCTCGGGCATGTCGGGCGTGCAGATCATCGCGCTGGCGTTGGCCGCTGCGGCACTGGTGGCCGGCGGGACGGGGCTGGCCCTGGTGACGCGACGCGGCCGCGGGGACCTGCCCGGCGATCAGCCCGCGAGGACGGGTCCGCTCGCGTGACGGCGCGCCCGATAGGCTCGGGCGTATGAGCCGCCACATCGCAGGACGAGGACGGACCGGCCGGGCGACACCCCCGCCGGCCGGTCCACCCGTCGACGACGTCGAATGCGACCTGAGCAGCAAGCTGACGCTCGGGCAGTTCCTCAAGCTGGCATCACTGCTCGATTCGGGTGCCGAGGCCAAGGACGCGGTCGCCTCCGGCGCCGTGAGCGTCAACGACGAGGTGGACACCCGTCGCGGTCGCGGCCTGGTCGACGGCGACGTGGTGGAGATCGGGGGCCGCGCAGCCCGGGTGGTCGCGCGCGACGGACGGGGAGAGGCCTGATGGCGGACGAGACGCGGCGGACGATCCAGGCTCCGGTGGTGCTGCACGACGATGACCCCGGCGCCAGGCGCTACGCCACCTGGCTCGCCGAGGAATTCGACACCGGGGCCACCCATCACGACGCCGTGGACCCGGCCGAACTCGTCGTCGCCGGGACGGTCGTCCTCGTCACCGGGATGCGGGCGGCCGGCGGGCTGGGTGGTTCGGCGTTCATCCGCGACAACTGGGAGGCGCTCGTCGAGGCCGGGCGCCGGGTCGCCGTCGTCATGGTGGGCCCGACTCCGGTCACCGATGACGCCCGGATCGAGCTCATGTCGAGTGAGTTCTCGGGCGATCAGCTCCGCGATCTCAAGCTCTTCCAGTTGCGGGGCGTGGTCACCCCGGACCAGCTGGGATTCCGGCAGCGGCTGGGCGTGAAGACCGCTCTCGCGGCGCTGCGTCGCAAATCCGAGCGCACCCCGGAGGAGGAGTCCATGCTCGAGTTGGGTGGGCTGGACCTCACCGACCGGGTCTCACTCGGGCCCCTGCTGCGCTGGATCCGCCGCGAGGCCTGATCGGCCGAGCGGGCCGGAAAGCCGCGTCGCGCGCCACACTGGTGTGACCCCCGATACCATCTCCTGGGTGAGACCCCGCCGTGGGGCGGGGCGATGACCCGGAGGATCCCGATGCGCACGACCACCCTCGCAGCGACCGTCTCGGCACTCGCCGCCGCCGCCCTGCTGACCGGAGCCGGAACGGCGGCGGCAGACGAGCCGGACGAGTCCGCGGATATGGGAACGATTCGCAGCGTGCTCCTCGCTCCCAACGTGGGGGAGGCGCTCGGCAGCATCGGCTACGGGTCGCTCGGGACCGGCTCGCTGATGGACCTGCTCACCGGGCTCATCAACGCCGGTTCGGTCATCCTGTCGGTGGAGCTGCCCAACGCGACGGGTTCCTACGCGCCCGGGTCCCTGGGCAGCTACGGGCCCGAGGCCTCGATCGGCGACGTGCTCACCATCCCGGTCGCGAGCCTCGGGGGAGCCTCCTGAGCGACCCCGCCCGCGGGCACACCCCGCGGGCGCTCGGGCGGGTGCGACGAACGACCCGGTCGGGTCAGCGCACCACGATCCCGTCGGAGTCGGCGTAGAGCGTGTCACCGGGGACGAAGTCGACCCCGCCGAAGCTCACGGTCACGTCGCGTTCGCCGTCGCCGGTCTTGCTGGACTTGCGCGGGTTCGTGCCCAGGGCCTTACAACCGAAGTCCATGCCGCCCACGACCGCCGAGTCTCGGATGGCGCCGTTGACCACGACCCCGGCCCAGCCGTGGGAACGGCCGAGCTCGGCGATGAGGTCGCCCACCAGCGCGGTGTGGAGGCTGCCGCCGCCGTCGATCACCAGGACCCGGCCCTCGCCGGGCTCGCCGAGCACGCTCTTGAGCAGTGCGTTGTCCTGGAAGCACCGGACGGTCGAGACGGGACCGAAGAACTCCGTCCGGCCACCGAGGTCGCGGAACTGGGTGTCACAGCTGCGGACGTCCTCGCCGATCTCGTCGACGAGGTCCGCGGTGGGGACGAATCCGGCGGGGGTGTCGGTCATGCGGGGCCTCCTGGGACGTGGTCTGGTCATGGCAACGCTATCCGGCCGCGCTCCCGCGGGGGAGCCCGCCGTGGGGGACAATGGCGGGTGAAGGGTGCCCCGCCATCGTCCGAGAACCAGGAAGGAGCCACCCGTGGCCCAGTACGAACTCCTGATCCACGCCCGGCGCGCGGTCGTCGACGATCGCATCCAGCAGGCGGCGGTCACGGTGGACGGGGGAGTGATCTCGTCGGTGCGGACGGGGTCGGAGGCGCGGGACATCGGTCTGGCGGGCGACCACACGATCGCCCTCGGTGATGACGTGGTCCTCATGCCGGGACTCGTCGACCCGCACGTCAGTACCGAGGACGTCGCGGTGGGCACGCGTTCGGCGGCTCAGGGCGGGATCACCTCGGTGATCGACTACGGAACCGACGGCGACCCGGTCGCGATCACCCCCGAGGACGTGGACCGCTGGCGCCAGGACGTCTCCGGCGAGTCCACGGTGGACGTCGGGCTGTGGGGCGCGGCGGTTCCGGGGAATCTCGGTGGGCTCGGGACGTTGCTGGATCGTGGCGTGTTCGGGGTGTCGGCGGTGGCCGCCGGCAAGGGTGTCGCCGGTGCGCCGACCCTGGACTCCGCACAGGTGGTGGCGGCCGCCGAGGAGGTCGCGGAGGCCGGCGGGCTGTTCGCGGTGGATGCCGGGGTGGACGATCTGCCCGGGCTTCTCGAGGTCTGCCGGCGCACGGGTGGCCGGTTGCACGTCCGGGCGGTGTCCGACCACGAGGAACTGCCCCTGCTGCGCGAGGCCAGGGCGGACGGGCTGGCCGTGACCGCCTCGACCAGCCCGCACATGCTGGCGTTGGTCTCCGAGGTCACCCACGGCGGCGCTGCGGTCGCGCGGCTCGACCCGCCGATCCGGGACGCCGCCAACCGCGAGTTGCTGTGGGAGGCGTTGCGCGACGGCACGATCGACGCCGTGGCCTCGGCCCGCCTCGGGCTGTCGGTCGTGTGGACCGAGGCCCGTCGCCGGGGATTCGATCTCGCCGACGTCGCCGGGTGGATGGCCACGCGCACCGCCGGGGTCGTGGGCCTGCGGGACCGCGGTGAGATCCGGGTCGGCCTGCGCGCGGATCTCGCCGCGGTCGCCGACGACGAGGCGTTCGTCGTCCTGCCCGGGACCCGTGAGCTGGGCTCTGCGGACTCGGTGTACGCCCAGCGTGCCCTGGCGGGCGTGGTGCGGTGGACGATGCGGGGCGGAACGGTGATCGACCCCCGTGCCCTCGCCCTCGGGACGGTCCTGACCCGACAGACGTCGTGAACCCGACAGCAGTGGGTCTCGACCTGTCCTTCCCGGCAGGGGTCACCTCGGGCCTGCTCATCACCGAGTACGTCATCAAGATCCTCGCGCTGGGGATGGTCCCCGAGAACCGGCAGCCGTCGTCGTCGCAGGCGTGGCTGCTCGCCATCCTCTTCATCCCGGTGGTGGGGGTGCCGTTGTTCCTCCTGCTGGGCAATCCCTACATCACCGGGCGACGGCACCTCATCCAGGCCGAGGCGAACCATCTCTATGCCAGGGCGCTCGAGAAGCGGCCCACCGTTCCCGACGGAGTGCGCGTGGGGCCCGGGGTGCGGACCATCCTGGAGATGAACCGGACCCTCACCGCGATCCCCGCCATGTCCGGGGACTTCATCGGCCTGCATTCGGACTACACGCGGTCGTTGGCGGCGATGACCGAGGCGGTCCGTGCCGCCCGGGACCACGTGCACATCGAGTTCTACGCGCAGTCGTGGGACTCCGAAACCGACGAGTTGTTCACCGCCGCGGTCGAGGCCGCCGATCGGGGGGTCGTGGTCCGGGTGCTGGTCGACCACCTCGGGTCACTGCGCTACCGGGGGTTCACGAAGCTCCGGAAGCGGCTGCGGCGGACCCCGGTGGAGTTCCACCTGATGCTGCCGGTGAACCCGTTCCGCGGCCGGTTCAGGCGGCCGGACCTACGCAATCACCGCAAGATGCTCATCGTGGACGGGGTGCACGGGTTCATCGGGTCGCAGAACCTCATCGAGCGCCACTACGGCAGTTCACGCAATGCCCGGCTCGGCCGCGAGTGGGTCGATCTGATGATGGAGGTCCGCGGGGAGATCGTCCAGGCGATGGACAGCGTGTTCGCCGTGGACTGGTATTCCGAGTCCGGCGAGGTGATCGGCACGCTGGAGGACGTGGCGCAGGGCGCACCACTGGCGCCCGGACGCAAGGGCGGGGATCCCACGGCGGGCGACCCGGTGAGCGCGTTCCAGCTGGTCCCGTCCGGCCCGGGGTACAGGACGCAGCCCGGGCTGCGGATGTTCACCCAGCTCATCGGCCAGGCACGGAAGCGGGTGCGGATCGTCAGCCCGTACTTCGTGCCGGACGACGCTCTCCTGCACGCCATCACGTCGGCGTCGTTCCGCGGGGTGGGGGTGGAGTTGTTCGTCCCCGAACACGCCGACCAGTTCCTCGTCCACCACGCCCAGCGGTCCTACTACCGCGCGCTGCTCGAGGCCGGGGTGGTGATCCACCGCTTCCGCTCCCCGGCGGTGCTGCACACCAAGACGGTGCTGATCGACGACTACGCCGGGATCGTGGGCTCGAGCAACATGGACCAGCGCTCGTTCAACCTCAACTTCGAGATCAGTCTGCTGGTCCTGGGCGGCGAGGCGGTCGCGGAGCTCAACGACGTGGTGGACTCCTACCTCGAGGACTGCACCACGTTGGGGATCGAGACGTGGATGAGCCGCCCGTGGCCGGGGCGGTACGTCGACAACGTCGCACGTCTCACCTCCGCGCTGCAGTAGGCCGGGTCCGGCGGCGGATCGGGTCCGGCCGGACAGCCGGCGCTACGGGCGGGCGGCACCGCAGTAGTACGCTCAGCGTGCGCGGGTCGCACAGGCCCGCCCCTGCGACGAGAGGCTGTGCCCGATGCCCCAGACCCGTGGTTCCGGAGTCCGGACCAGGCGCCTCGGCGCCGCCGTCACGACCGCCGTGGTGGCGGTCGTCGCGGTCCCCGCCGTGGCGTACGCGCAGGAGGACTCGGGGTCGGGTTCAGCGCTGCCCGCCGAGACGGGCAACAGCAGTGTGGACCAGCTGGTCGGCCAGTTGCCCGAGGAGATCGTCATCGGCGGTGGGGCGCTCGGGTCCGAGGGGCTGCGCGAGACGGGCAGCGCCCCGGTGGCGGACGCCGGACTGTCCCTGGGGCAGACCCTCGGTTCGGTGGCGCCGCTCGAGGCACTGGGGTCGGCCGGCGGGTCCGCGGCGGCATCCGTGGCGTCCTCGGGGAGCCTGCCGGGCTCCGTCTACGCCAATCCGACCGGGTCGATCGGGTCGGGCACCATCGGGCTGGGATCGATCGCGATCCCCGAATACATGTTCGCCGTCGTCGGCGTGCAACTCGCCGGCGGTTACTTTGCTGCGCTGGGTGAGCGGCAGGAGGCCGGCGCGCTCTACCCGCACGAGTTGGACTTCTGGCACGGGCTGGTCGAGGGCTCGGCCGAGGGCGGCGCGCTGCTCACCGACGCCGCGGACGCCGCCGGCACCGAGCTGCCCGGCGCGCTGGCGGGGAGCATCGAGGCGGTCCAGATCGCCGCGCTGCAGGATCCGTACGAGGACAACGAGCGCCGTCGCGCCGAGGCCGAGGCGGCGGCCGCCGACGGTGGGCAGGACGCGACGGACGAGGTCGACGACGGTGAGGTCGACGACGACGAGGCCGACGTCTCCCCGGTCGGCGCGAACGGTCCCGCCGGGGACACGCAGGGCGGAACCGGCGGTGTGGGCGCGACCCTCGGCGCCGCGGCCACGCCTGCCGCCATCGCCACGACCGCGGGGACCGCCGCCGCCGGACCCGGCGAGCAGTCGGCCCCCGCCGAGCTGTCGGCCCCCGCGGAGCTGGCCGTGACCGGCGTGGGGACCACCGCGCTGGTCGGCGTCGCCGCCGGGACGATTCTGCTGGGCGGGTTGCTGCTGGCCTTCGCCCGCCGGCGCGCGTAGGGGCCCGGCCTCGTCGTCGTCCCCTCCACGCGGGCCCGGGCGGATCGTTGCGGGGCCACTCGGAAGGCCGGGCGGAAGGCCGGGCGGTAGGCCGCGCCGCCAGCGGTTACCCACGGGCGGTCACCCCTGCGGACTCACCCCTGACCACTCACCCCTGCGCACTCATTTCCCGGCAGCGGTCCCACAGCGCGGCCGCGACCTCGCGGTCGTGCGAGGCCTTGGTGGAGGTCACGGTCGTCGGGTACCCGGTGAGCTCGCCGGGGCCGTCGGGGCCGATGTATGCGCCGCCCGCGACGGACTCCACGGTCGCGGCGTAGAGCTGCGGCAGGGCCCCACGCTCGGCCGGTTGCACGAGGAACGGGATCTTCTCCACGCCCTTCATCAGCAGGTCCTGCACGCGACTGCCGCTGCGGTACTGCAGATTGGTCGCCGAGTACCCGGGGTGCGCGGCCACCGCCCTCAACGGCGACCCCGCGGCCTCGAGGCGACGCTGCTGCTCGTAGGCGAGCATGACGCAGGCCAGCTTGGAGGCGGCGTACACCGGCATCGGGGCGTAGCGGCGACGGGTCCAGTCCAGGTCGTCGGGGTCCACCGTGCCGAAGCGGTGCATCATCGAGCCCAGCCACACCACCCGGTCGGTGAGCGCCGGCGCGACGTGCTCGGTGAGCGCGAAGTGGCCGAGGACGTTGACGCCGAACTGCATCTCGTGGCCCTGCGCGGTGCGCGACCGTGGGATGTTCATCAGCCCCGCGTTGTTGATGAGCACGTCGGGCGAGCGGCCCGCGAGCAGCTCACCCGCCGCGTGCACGGACTCGAGGTCGGCCAGGTCGAGTTCGACGACCTCGGCGCGGTCCGGGTGCGCGAGCCCCGCGCGGGCCGTCTCGGCGCGGCCCGTGTCACGGCAGGCCATGATCACGCGGGCGCCCGCGTCGGTCAGCGCGCGGGTGGACTGCAGGCCCAGCCCGGAGTTCGCCCCGGTGACCACGAAGGTCCGGCCGGTCTGGTCAGGGATGTCGGCGGTGGTCCATCGGCTCATGCGGGCCAGGGTACGTCCGCCGTCCGACATCGCCCACCGGCTCATGCGGGGCAGTTCACTCCCAGGTGGCGGTGTCCGGGTCGACGCCGTGCGCCCGGGCGTTGGCCTCGACGGCGGCGACCAGCCACTGAGTCAGGCCCGGCTCGTGCGCGTCGTACGTCTCGGCGAAGCGTGGGTCCTCGACGTACATCCGCGCCAGGCAGACCTGCATCGCATGCGTGCAGTCGTAGAACCGCCCGATCGATGCGCGGTGGCGCTCGGCCAGCTCCGCGGCCTCCGGCGCCCCCGGGTCCATGCCGGCACGCTTGGCGGCGGCGAGGTCGACGTTGAGCGCGTCGCCCTCGGCCTTGACCTGCTTCCAGTCCTCCCTGGACATGCGCGCCGTGCGTTCCTGCGACTGCGCCCACTGCGGGGTGTCGCCCCAGCGGTTCTCGGCCTCCTCCTGGTACTCCTCCTTCCAGTCCGTGCCGAAGATCTCGGCCCTGTCCTGAGGGGTCAGTGGTGCGTTCATATCGATCGCCTCCTTCATGCGGTCGACTGCGGAGACCATCTCCTGCAGGTGCGAGATGCGTCCGACCAGCAGCTCCCGCTGGCGGGTCAGGTGAGCCAGGGCGTCGGCCTCCGGGTCATCGAGCAGGTCCCCGATCTCCGCGAGCGGGAAGCCCAGCTCGCGGTAGACCAGGATCCGGTGGAGGCGGGCGACGTCGTCGTCGTCATACACCCGGTAGTCCGACCACGTCCTGCCGCTCGCCGGCGCCAACCCGATCCGGTCCCAGTGGTGCAGGGTCCGGACGCTCACCCCGACGAGTGCGGCGACCGCACCCACGGTGAGCCCGTCTCTCGTCGTCATGTCTCCAGCATCTCTCACATCCACGAGCGTGGGGCCTGACGTGATGTCAGGGTCAAGCCCGGGATCCCAAGATCGGCGGGCGGGGAACAACGGCAGGCGGTACCGCTCTTCCTTACCCGCCGGTAACCTCGGAGCCATGAGCCGACCCGCGCCCCATGTGTACGACCGTCTCCGCGACCTCGTCGCGATCCCCGACTTCCGGGCCGACCCCTCGAGCCGCCCGTCGGCGGTGATCACCGAGGTCTTCACCGGTGACCCACTCGCGGAGATCCCCGCCGGCACCGCCGACGATGTCACCGCCGCCGTCGATCGGGCCCGGGCCGCGCAGGTCGCGTGGGCCGAACGAGACGTCGCCGACCGGGTCGCCGTCATCACCCGCTTCGCCAAGCAGGTCATGCGGAACCGCCGCGAACTCATGGACATCGTGCAGGCAGAGACCGGCAAGAGCCGCGCCTCCGCACAGGAGGAGGTGCTGGACTGCCTCATCACCGCGCGTCACTACGCCCGGACCGCGCCCGGGCTGCTCGCCCCCAAGCGCGTCCAGGGCATGCTGCCGGGACTGACCAAGGCCGTGGTGCGCCGCCAGCCCAAGGGCGTCGTGGGCGTGATCGCGCCGTGGAACTACCCGCTCAACCTCGCCGCCACCGACGCGCTCGCCGCCCTGCTCGCGGGCAACGCCGTGGTGATCAAGCCCGCCTCCATCACGCCGTTCTGTGCCCTCGCCGCCGCCGACATGCTCTACCGGGCGGGCCTGCCGCGCGACCTGTTCCAGGTGGTGCCCGGTTCGGGCGGGACCGTCGGCGGCGCGATCGTGGAGAACGTCGACTACCTCATGTTCACCGGCTCCACCGCGACCGGCCGCACGCTGGGCCGCCAGTGCGGCGAGCGCCTGATCGGCTTCTCGGCCGAACTCGGCGGGAAGAACGCCATGATCGTGACCGAGGGTGCCGACCTCGACGAGGTGGCCGAGGTCGCCACGCGCGCGTTCTTCTCCAACTCGGGTCAGCTGTGCATCTCGGTCGAGCGGGTCTACGTGGAGCGCTCGGTCGCGCCGCAGCTCATCGAGAAGCTCACCGCGCGTGTGCAGTCCATGAGCGTGGGGCCCGGCTACGACTTCGAGGCCGAGATGGGCAGCCTCATCTCCCGTGACCAGCTGGACACCGTCTCCGCACACGTCGACGACGCGGTGGCCAAGGGCGCGCGCGTCCTCGCCGGCGGACGCGCCCGGCCGGACCTGGGCCCGCTGTTCTACGAGCCGACCCTGCTCACCGACGTGCCCTCCAGCGCGACCTGCTACGGCGAGGAGACCTTCGGCCCGGTCGTGTCGATCTACCCGGTCGACTCGGTCGAGGAGGCGATCGCCGAGGCCAACGACACCGAGTACGGGCTCAACTCGTCGGTGTTCGCGGGGTCCGACTCCGAGGGCGAGCAGATCGCCGCGCGCCTGCGGACCGGCACCGTCAACGTCGGCGAGGGCTACGTCGCGGGCTGGGGCTCCGTCGCCGGCCCGATGGGCGGCATGGGCGCCTCCGGGGTGGGCCGACGCCACGGTGACGAGGGACTGCTCAAGTACACCGAGGCGCAGACGATCGCCACTCAGCGCGTCGTGCACATGGGCGGGCCGTCGTTCCTGCCCCGCACGCGGTGGCAGCAGTTGCTCGCGCCCGCCACCGACGCCATGCGCTTCCTGCCGGGGCGGTAGGCGGGCGGCGGGAGC
Source organism: Dietzia sp. IBK-p2-15D (assembly GCF_057773105.1). NCBI lineage: Bacteria > Bacillati > Actinomycetota > Actinomycetes > Mycobacteriales > Dietziaceae > Dietzia > Dietzia sp. IBK-p2-15D. The sequence goes on along the minus strand of NZ_JBYMTK010000002.1, from coordinate 468,962 downwards.
CCGCGGGTGGCCGGGCCCGCGCGGGCGGTGTCCGGCCGCCCCGGCCCGCCTCGTGCTGACGCCGCTCGCCCTCCTGATCGCTCGACCTCGTGATATAGCCGCGTCCGGGCATGGCGTCTCGCGCGCCCCGGGGGGCAGGCCAGACGCCATGCCCGGACGCGGCTGTGGCTGACGTGTACAGGCGCGGGAGCGAGACGCCGGGCGGGGGAGCGGCTGCGCCGCTCGGCGCTTGGCGTGCCCGCCCGTCAGTTGCCGCGGCGCAGCAAAACGAACGCGCCGCCGATGAGCAGGATCGCCAGTCCGCCGACGACCCAGATCGCGGGGTTGACGCCGGTGTCCTCGCCCGAGGTCTCATCGGCGACGTCCGCCTCGTCGCCGGCCCCGGCATCGGACCCGCCCGCCGGGGAGGCGTCCCCGCCGGCCGCGGGCTGCGAGCCGGACTCCCCGCCGGCCGCGGACTCCGAGCCGGCCTCTGCGCCGGACTCTGCGCCCGCCTCCGCGCCGCCGGCCCCGCCCGTCACGGTGAAGACCGAGGACCCGCTCACCACGTGCCCGTCGGACGAGGTCACCCGGTAGCCGACGGTGTAGGCGCCGGGCCCGAGATCATCGACGTCGACCGTGACGGTCTCGCCCGCCACCGAGGGGTCGCCGACGACCCGGGTGGCCCGGTCGTCCCCGGCGGTCACGGCGACGGAGGCGAAGTTCTGGTTGATCTCCTCGTTGAAGGTCAGGACGATCTCGTCGGGCGGGGTGTCCAGCTCGGAGCCGTCTTCCGGGTCGATGGAGACCAACACCGAGTGGGCGCCGGCGACCGGGGCGAGCACCACCGAGGGAGCGGCCGCGCCGCCGACCAGGGCGGCAGCGACCGCGACGGAGGCCAGCCGCCCCCGGAGCGCCGTCACGCCTTGACGCCCAGGCGGGCGAAGATGTCCTTGTTGATGCGGTCGAGCTCGCCGGAGATCGACGAGTGGATCTCGCGCCGCTGCCCGGTGGGCGTGGTCTCGGCGGTCTCGACCGCCGTCCGGAGGTCGGTGAGCCGGGTCCGGGTGGAGGAGATGAAGTCCTTGACCTCACGCTCGCTGCCGCGGCTCACGTCGAGCTGGTCGAGGGTCTGCTCGAGGCGGACGATGCGCACACCGAGGGCGGCGCCGGGGCCGGTGGCGTTGATGCCGGCGGCCTCGAGGTCCACGCCTCCGGGGCCGGAGGGCTTGCCGGCCGACCCCTGCACGTTGGAGACGGCCTTGTAGACCATCGGCAACAGCACCGGGGTGGCGACCTTGGCCATGCTCAGCCACCGCTGCAGGTCGTCCTTGTTGAGCTTGGTGCCCTCGAGCTTCTTCAGCTCCATCTCGGCGAGCTCGTACTCGTGCTTGCGGCCGGCGGAGTCGATCTTCTCGGCGAGCTTCCGGTCCTTGGCCAGCAGCTTGGCCTCGCGCTTGATGGTGGCGCGCTCCTGCTTGGCGTGGACCTTCTCGTTCTTCCGGTTCCGCTTGGCGGACTTGCGGTCGAGCTTGTCGCGCTTCTCGGCGCGCTTCTCGGCGCGTCGGGCCTTGCGGTCGGCGTTCTTGCGCTCGAGCTTGGCGCGCTCCTTGGCCTCGGCCAGTTCCACGCGGTGCGCCTCCTTGGCCTTCTTGCGTGTCTCCTTGGCCGCGAGCTTGGCTTCTTTCATGGCCGTGGACTTGAGCGCCGAAGCATGGGCGCGGAGTTCGGCACGCTTGTCGCGGTAGGTCGTCAGCTTGCCCATGGGCGTCGATCCTTCTCTCGTCGCGGACATCAGGTCTCCAGCCTAGGCGAATCGGCCCGCACTGAGGACCGGACCGTCGTGCGGGGCGTGGCTGGTCCATGATGGACGGCGATGGAGGACGCTGGGAGCACCACGCACCGCGCCCCCGACGCGGCGGTGGTGGGGCCGGCCTCGGGGGCCAGATGTCTGCACCGCGTGGCCCGGGAGCGTGATGCGCGACCGGGGTGGTGGCGGACCGCGCCGCTCGACGAGGGGGTGCGGCTGCGGGCGATGGCGGCGGCGGATCGTCGCGCGGGCCTGCGGGAGCGCGCGTTGCGCGACGCGCGCCCCGACGCCGCGGTGGTGGATGTGGTGGGGGATCACTGGACCGATCTGCCGGGGGACGTACCGGGCGACGACGACGAGAGGTCGACACTCCGGGCCCTGGCCGACGGGGCGACGCTGGTGTGGGGCGCGGCTCTTCCCGCCGATCCGCACGGGGGCCGGGCGGGCCTCCGATGCACCCTGGCGGCCGTGCCCGGCGGCGGGTACGCGCCGGTGCTGGTGGTCAATCACAAGGTGGTCGATCCGCGACGGGGCAGGAGTGCCTCGACGGCGACGGTGACCCGGTTGCTCGACTGGGCCCCCGCGCCCGATCCCTCCCTGCGGGTGCGGCGTCACCCTGCGGATCTGGACCGGCTCGTCCACGCGTGGCGCTTGTTGAGGGCGGTGGGGCACGCGGCGGAGTCCCCGGTCGGTGCGGTGCTGGGGCTGGGGTCGGCGCGCGCGGTGGTGCACGATCTGGGGCCGGTGCTCGACTCGGCCGAGCGGACCCACGCCACGCGGTTGGCCGTGGTGCGCGGTGAGCTGGACACCGCGCCCAGCCGGATCGGCGAGTGTCGCACCTGCCCCTGGTGGGAGGGCTGGGACGACCGGGACGGGCCCGTCGAGGGCTGCCGCGACCGGCTCGTCGTGGCCGATGACGTCAGTCTCGTCGTCGGCGGCGGACAGGTCGGATCGCTGAGGGCCCGGGGGATCCGGACGGTGGCGGAGTTGGCGGAGGCCGGACCGGACCGGCCCACGGACTGGAACGGCGAGCCGTTCTCGGACGCGGTCCTGCGGGCGAGGGCACACCGCGACGGCGAGGTCGTGGTGCCCAAGGTGGCGCGGCCGAGCATCCCGCGGGCGGACATCGAGGTGGACGTCGACCTGGAGAGCCACCTCGACGACGGCGCCTATCTGTGGGGGACCCTGCTCACGCTGAGGGACGGGCGGCCCCTGGAGGCCGAGGGGTACAGGCCGTTCGCCACCTGGGCGCGGTTGCCGGATCCGGACGAGGGGCGTTCGTTCGCGGAGTTCTGGCGCTGGCTGACAGGCATCCGCGACCGGGCGGCCGGGCAGGGGCGGTCGTTCCGGGCCTACTGCTATTCACGATCCGCGGAGAACGGGTGGCTGCTCTCGTCGGCCGGCAGGTTCGGTCCGGAGGGCACCGTCGCCGTCGTCAAGGGGGTCCCGTCCGTCGCCGAGGTCCGGCGCTTCATCTCCTCCCCGCTCTGGGTGGACGTCCACGAGGCGGTCACCACCCAGTTCGTCTCCACCTCGGGCCTCGGGCTGAAGGTGGTCGCCCCGGCCGCGGGGTTCACGTGGCGGGATCCCGAGGCCGGCGGCGAGGCCTCGCTCGGCTGGTACCGCGACGCGCAGGCGGCGCGGGGCGTCGAGCGGGACGCCGGCCGCGACCGCATCCTCACCTACAACGAGGACGACGTGCAGGCCACCCGGGCCGTGCGTGAGTGGATCTCCCACCTCGGCTGAGTACGCGGTGATATCTGCAGTGCGTGAGCGGATTTCGGGAGCTTCTTCTAACTAAGATTTAACTGAGTTCTCGCCGTTGATCACCTGAAAGCGTGGCTAGGGTGGGGCACGGACCGATGTCCTCGGGTCCGACGCGGGGGCCCTGCCGGGCACGGGCTCGCTCGTCCCCGCGACCCTGGGTCTCGGCTCGGTCGCCGCCGTCGGTGCGGGCATCTACTTCCTCCCGGAGATCCACGCATCGCTCACCGCCGCCGGTATCGCCCTGCCGCCGCTGCCGCCGCTGCCGTGGGCGCCGGCAGGTGCCGCTCCGGCCCCCGCGGCTCCGGCGCCCAGCCCCGCGCCGGCCCCCGGCCCCGCGATCGACAACGGTCGCGGCTGACCCTGTGCGCACCGCCTGACCCAGGCACAGCACCGAGGCCCGCCCCCTTCGCAGGGGCGGGCCTCAGTCGTCGTACCGGCGCACGGGGCCGGACGCTATGTCCGGTCCCGGGCGGACAGTTAGCGCGGCGCCATGCGCAGGGCGCCGTCCATGCGGAAGCTCTCGCCGTTGAGGTAGTCCTGCTCGACGATCGCGTTCGCCAGCTGCGCGTAGTCGGACGGCCGGCCGAGGCGCGACGGGAACGGGATCGCGGCCTCGAGAGACTTCTGGAACTCCTCGGTCAGGCCCTTGAGCATCGGGGTCTCGATGGTGCCCGGGGCGATGGTGTTGACGCGGATACCGAACTGCGCGAGGTCGCGCGCGGCGCAGATGCCCATCGAGTACACGCCGCCCTTCGAGGCGGCGTAGGCGATCTGGCCGACCTGGCCCTCGTAGGCGGCGACGGAGGCGGTGTTGATGATGACGCCGCGCTGGCCGTCCTCGTCCACCGTGTCCTGGGTGGACATGGCCTCGGCGGCCAGGCGCAGCACGTTGAACGTGCCCACGAGGTTCACCGAGATGCAGGTCTGGAAAAGGTCGAGCGCGTGCACGCCCTTCTTGGAGACGATGCGTGCGGCCGGGGCGATGCCGGCGCAGTTGACCACCACGCGCAGTGGCGCGGCCTCGGTGGCCTTGGCGATGGCGGCCTTGACGTCGTCCTCGCTGGTGACGTCGGCGGCGATGAGGGTGATGCCCTCATCGATGCCCTGCTCGACCGCCTTGTCGATGGACTGCTGCAGGTCGAGGCCGAACACGACCGCGCCCTTCTCGGCGAACGAGCGCGCGGTGGCGTTGCCCAGGCCGGAGGCGGCGCCGGTGACGATGACGGAAGCACCCTTGATGTCCACGGGCGATGTCCTTTCTGTTGACGACGCGAGCACTAGGAAGTGCAAGCATTAACGTCTCCAGTGTCCCAGACCCGCTGTCAGCGCACGTCGAAGGCCGGGCTCTCCCCCCTTACGGGGAACAGTCGCCCGTCGATCGCGCGGCCCGACGCCGTGTAGACCACGCGGTACGCGCCGGCCGGGGTGCCCGGCGGGATGTCCCAGGTGACGAGGGCGCCCGTGACGGTCAGCAGGCCTTCGAAGACGATCATCGTGGACCAGTCGCCGTCGTCGTGCACCCGTACCCACCGGTCGCCCTCTCGCCGCTCGATCGCGAGGTAGGTGTCTCCCCGGCGCAGGTCGGAGTTGGGGTGGGTGCCACAGAACCGCACCACGACCCGCTGCCCGACGCGGTACTCCGCCAGCGGCGGGTCCAGGACGTCGCCGAAGTTCCGCAGCGGAGCCGGTGTGTCGACGAGTGGGTTGCCCAGCGGGGAGACGGGGATCTGCCCGGTGAGGTCCCGCTCGGAGGTGCCGGGGTCCAGCGGAGTCCCGGCCCGCATCGAGCGGGCGAGGTCGGCGGCGACCTGTTGGATCGCCGGCAGGGTCCACGGGCCGAACGCCGTCGCGCCGCCCTCGTAGTTCTGCGCCGAGTACTCCTCGGGCGTGGTGACGTAGTGCCCGTAGGCGTTGGAGTACCCCTGGACGGTGACGTGGTCCTCGCGCACCCCCAGTTCCGCCGCCAGGGTCCGGCGCAGGCGCAGGCCCGCCACGACGGTCGGTTCGAACCCCAGGGTGAACAGGTGGTGCGTTCCCAGTCGGACCAGGTGGAACGGGTACACGCGCTGGATCGCGTGGGGGACCAGGCCCACCGGGAGCAGGACGTCCTTGGCGCCGTGCGCCTCGCGGAGCCAGGCGGGGATCACCACGTCGGTGATCGCCGCGATGACGGGGTTGCCGCCGCGGTCACCCTCGGCGAACGGTAGCTCGTCACCACCGCCGCCGTCCTCCTGGCTGCCCGACGCGAACGACGCGCCGAGGGCCGCCACCGCCGTCCGGTGGGTGCGTCCGTCGCCGGTGAACTCGGGCCGCACCTCGACGGCCGACATGTCCACCCAGCGGTGCCGGACGTCGATCCCGCTGCCGAGTGGACGGACCCCTGTGCCCACCTGGGCCCGCGCGGCCGCGAACTGTCGCTCGCCGATGATCCTGGTGTTGAGCCACTCGTCGGGCGTCGGTCCCCGGCCGGGGGCCAGGTCGAGGTTGGGGCTCACGTCGCCCGGGTTGGTCTGGGCGAACGCGGTGACCAGCTCCGGCGTGCGGCCGTCCAGGTAGTCCTGCCCGGCCACCTCCCGCTCCCAGTGCCATGCTGCGTAACCCTTGTTGTCCGAGGACGCGATCGTGTTGTGGGAGGTCATCGAGGTGGCGTGGACGCCGAACCAGTTGAGCACGCCCACGAGCCGGCCGTCGCGGGTGATCTGCAGCGACTGCGACCGCGGGTCGATCCCCGCCGGGAACTGCGCCCGCTCCTCGGGGGTGTCGCGGTCGAAGGACCCGCGGGAACGCTGGGCGCCGGCGTCGTGCAGTGTGCCGGTGGTGACACCGACTCCCGAGGGCGCGAGATCGTGGTGGGCCATCCGGGCGGCGTCGACGATCCCCGCCACGTTGGCCTCGAACGTCACCGGCCGGAAGCCCAGCATCGACAGGTCGACCATCGGATGGCCGGATGTTCCGCCGGGTGCCACGTGGGTGTGCGTGGCGGTGATGACCACGTTGCCCTCGTGGTAGGTGTCGCCGAACTCGGCGGCCAGTCGGCGCAACACCTCCTGCTGGATCGACTGGAAGACGAGGCCGATCTCGGCGGTGACGTGGAGGAACCGGGGTGACGACGGCGAGTCGGCAAAGATGAAGGCGCGGGCCCGCTGCCGCAGATGCAGCCCGACGGACTGCTGCTCGGTGTCCGCGTACCCGTTCATGCCCGCGCCCAGCGGCTCTCCGGTCATGTCCCCGATGCCGCGGCCGACGTACATGGCCGTGGACTGGCCCGAGGCGACGGCCGGCAGGAGCGACTGCAGCGCGGCGACCCCGCCGAGTGCGGCGGCCCCGCCCAGAACGGTGCGGCGGCTGACGGTGATCAGGTTGTCGGACATCTGCTCTCCCCGGGTGCGCGTATCGCGGTGATTCGCATCCCCGCATCGGGAAGTGACGCTACCCAAGTGGACGCTCGTCCGGGGAGCCCTCTGCGGGCCGGGCGGACGGGCGGGCCGGGCGACAAACGAGCAGCGGCCCGGGTGGGGAGGTCCCCACCCGGGCCGCTGCGTGCTCTGCTGAGCCGTGAGGCGCTAGGCCGGTGTTCAGCCCTTGGCGGCGGCGTAGCGCTCGGCGACGTCCGCCCAGTTGATGACGTTCCACCAGGCCTTGACGTAGTCCGGCTTGACGTTCTTGTACTGCAGGTAGAAGGCGTGCTCCCACATGTCCAGCATGAGCAGCGGGGTGATGTTGATCGAGATGTTGCCCTGCTGGTCGGTGAGCTGCTGGATGATCAGGCGCTGCCCGATGTGGTCCCAGCCCAGGACGGACCAGCCCGACCCCTGCAGGGTCGTGGCGGCGGCGTTGAAGTGGGCCTGGAACTTGTCGAACGACCCGAACTCGGCGTCGATCGCGGCGGCCAGCTCGCCCTCGGGCTTGTCGCCACCGTTCGGCGACATGTTCTTCCAGAACACGGAGTGGTTGGTGTGGCCACCGAGGTGGAAGGCCAGGTTCTTGCTCAGCAGCGGGGCCTTGGCGGCGATGCTGCCGTCCTCGCGGGCCTCGGCGAGCTGCTCGATGGCGTCGTTCGCGCCCTTGACGTAGGTCGCGTGGTGCTTGGAGTGGTGCAGCTCCATGATCTCGCCGGAGATGTGCGGCTCGAGAGCGCCGTAGTCGTAGTCGAGATCGGGAAGAACGTACTCGGCCATAGTGGAGTGTCCTTTCAGTTGGGTGGCGGGCTGCGCACTGGAGTCCCCGTGGCGCCCGTCACGACGTCCACCTCCACCATAGTGATCCGTCCACCGGTGCGTCGTGCTGCGCGACCGCCGGCTGCCGCCCGAGCCGATGGCCTGCCATGATCGGGGTCGTGGATCACTCTGATACGGCCCCGGCCGGCGGCATCATCTCCGTGTCGGCCGTCGTGCTCACCCGACCCGACGGGGCGGTGGCGACCGTCCGCAAGGCGGGCACCGACCGGTTCATGTTGCCCGGCGGGAAGTGGGAGGCCGGGGAGTCGCCCCGGGCGTGCGCCGCCCGGGAGATCGACGAGGAACTGGGGGTGATCATCGCCCCCGATCGGCTCACCCCCCTGGGGCGGTTCGACACCGCGACCGCCAACGAGCCCGGCTTCTCCCTGGTCTCCGAGGTCTTCGCCGCCGAGGTGGACGGTGGGCAGCGGCACCGGGCCGAGATAGCGGAGTTGCGCTGGGTCGCGGCCGCGGAGGTGGCCCACATCGCGACGCTGCCGGAGGACGCGTGTGCGCCGTGGGCCCCCCTGCTGGTGCGCGTCGCCCGCGACTGTCTGACGTGATGACCGTGCCTGGTCAGATCACCAGGAGGACGACGAGCACGATCAGGAGTGCCAGGGCGACGGCGACACTCACGTGGAGGTTGCGGCGACGGACGTGATCGCTGCAGCCGGACCCCTCGAAGGGCTGCGGCGGCTCGCCGTCGAGGATGGCGCGCAGGCGCTGCGCGGCGGGCTGTGTAGCGGTCACGTCGAGCTCCCCCTCGGTCGAACTGGTCACCACCCTAGCGCCGACTATGGCATTGGTCACATCACGTCCGGATCACGAATGGGCCGGAGGGTTACCCTGGCGGCATGGGCTGGCTACAAGACGCGATCAGACACTCCGCCATGCGAACCGCGACCACGGTCGTCGACGCCGAGGCGGCGCTCCCGGGCCGCGCTGACCCGGTGCCGGTGGCGTCGGCGAACATCGTCACCGGAAACCCGATGGTCCCGCCGTTCCCGGAGGGCCACGAGACGATCGTGCTCGGCATGGGGTGTTTCTGGGGCGCGGAGAAGATCCTGTGGCAGCTCGACGGGGTCTGGACCACCGCCGCCGGGTATGCCGGCGGGTGGACGCCGAACCCCACCTACGAGGAGACCTGCACCGGGGCGAGCGGCCACACCGAGGCCGTGCTGGTGGTCTTTGATCCGCAGGTGCTGCCGGTGGAGAAGCTGCTGGCCACGTTCTTCGAGTGGCATGACCCCACGCAGGGGATGCGCCAGGGCAACGACATGGGCACGCAGTACCGCTCGGCCGTCTTCACCACCACGCCGGAGCAGCTGGAGGCGGCCCGTCGCATCGCCGAGGGGTACCAGCAGGAGCTCGACGCGGCCGGTTACGGCCCGCTGACCACCGAGATCGGCGAGCTGGGGGAGGTCCGGTCCGGCACCTTCTACTACGCCGAGGACTACCACCAGCAGTACCTGGTGAAGAACCCGGGCGGCTACGACTGCCACGTCCGCAGCGGCGTCGCCTGCCCCATCTGACCGGGGGCTCCCGCGCCTGGCCGGGCGCGGGAGCGGATGGCCGGACCGAGGGTCAGACGGAGCGGGCATGCGAAAGGGCCCGGCAGGATCTCTCCTGCCGGGCCCTCTCGTGGAGTCTGAAGGACGTCAGATCACTCTGACGTCACAGATCACATCGGGGTGATGTTCTCCGCCTGCAGGCCCTTGGCGCCCTGCGCGACGTCGAAGGAGACCTGCTGGTTCTCCTCGAGCGAGCGGTAGCCCGAGCCCTGGATGGCGGAGAAGTGGGCGAAGACGTCGGCCGAGCCGTCGTCGGGGGCGATGAAGCCGAAGCCCTTGTCAGCGTTGAACCACTTAACGGTGCCGGTAGCCATATTGGCGTCCTTTCGAGAGTCGGTGCCCCGCTTGTCGGGGAACCAGGTGCTGCAGCAGAGAGCGTGCTGTGTGTTTCCCTGCGGTGCCGCACTGCCCTCTCTCGAGGACGGTGGATCTACAGAAATACAACGAACGATTTCAACTACTGAGGAAGACCATACACACGCCCTTGCGATCCGTCACCCCTGATGTGACGACGGCTACATGTGTTGCCTGATCTCGTCCGCCAGAACGAGGGCGTGGTTGTGCTCGGTGTCCTTCGCCGCATAGGCCAACACCAGGTCGCCGCGGGCCGCCAGCGTCGCCAGGCGGCCCACCTCCCCGGCGGCGGGATCGCGTGACAACTCCTCCCGATACCTCTCCGCGAAGTGCTCGAAGTCCAGTTCACCGCGGTGGAACCCCCGGCGCAGGTCGGCGGACGGAGCCACGTCCCGGCACCAGTCGTAGTGACCGAGGGAGTCCTTGCGTACGCCGCGCGGCCACAGCCGGTCCACGAGGACGACGTGGGCCCCCGCCGGGTCGGCCTCTCCCGAGACGAGGTCGTGGACGCGCACGCAGTACACGGACATGGACCCAGGCTCCGGCACACCGCCGTCGAACGCCACCCGGGCTGTGCCAGCATGGTCGACATGACCACACCGCGGCGTCAGGGGCAGTGGCGCTGGGTCGCCCACCCGCCGTGGCGACCCCCGACGCCCGTGACGCGGCCGCCCGTCCCGCGGCACCGCACCGGGCCGGCGTGGCGCGACCGCACCCCGGCCTACCCCGGCACCCCGCGGTGGGGGCTGCCGCCGGTCGCGATCCCGCGCCACCTCGAGCAGCCGGCGGGACCGGCACCCGCCCGGCTCGCCACCGCCGCCCCCGGGATCATGCGGGCGGCCGGCGCCTGGTTCCTCGCCACCGCGGTGGCCCACGGACTGCGCTACGCCGCCCTGGTCTGGTACGCCGACCGGCTCGCGCCGTGGTGGCTCGAGGCCCTCACCACCGCCCTGGTCTGGGTGACGGGGATCGTCGCGATCGCCGTGGGCGTCGCCGCAGCCGTCACGGCGACGGTCTGGCTGGTGGAGATGCGGCGACGGGCGTTCGCACCGGTTCGGGACCCCCGGTCACGGGCGGGCCTGTGGGTGGGTGCCCTCCTCGTCGTCGTCAACTTCTTCCGCCTGCCCGTCTACCTCGAGGAACTGCGCCGGGCGTCGACCCGCGCCCCGTCCCGATCGGACCTCCGGCGGTGGTGGGTGGCCTGGGCCGTCAACGCCCTGACGGTCGCGGTCGCCCTGTGGCGCGGCAGCGGGGAGGGCCCCCAGGCCGCCGCGGACACCGTGCTGCTCACCGCCCTCGCCGCACTCGCCGCGGCGTGGGCGGTCCGGGAGACCCGGGGCGTCATGAGGAGTTTCAGTGACCCTTCCCCGCGGTTCACCCGCAGGTTCATCGCGGCGGGGATCCTGGAAGCGTCAGCAACCCGGAAGGATTGAGACGTGACGGTCCCCGCGACCACCCACCTGCCCTCGCCCGTCTCCACCCGCAGCGGGGTCGTCGCACACCGCGGCGCCTCCGCGGAATTCCCCGAACTCACCCGGGTCGCCTATCAGCAGGCCCTCGAGCAGGGCGCCGAGGCGCTCGAGGTGGACGTCCGCCTCACCTCCGACGGCGTGCCCGTCCTGCTCCACGACCCCCGCACCACCCGCGTCGCCGACAGGGATCTCTGGGTCCACGCCAGCACCCTCGAGCAGATCTCCGCGCTCGACGTGGGGTCGTGGCACCCCGTGCACCGCGCCCCCGAAACGGTGCTCACGCTGCGCAGCTTCCTCGTCATGGCCGAGGCGTACCCGGACGTCCGGTTGTTCCTCGAGACCAAGCACCCGGTGCCGTCCGGCGGCCGGGTCGAGACGGCGTTGCGCGACGAGTTGACGTACTTCGGCCTCGACCGGGCCACGTCGTTCGCCGATTCACGTGCGGTGATGATGAGCTTCTCGGTCGCGGCCGTGCGGCGTTTCCGGCGGCTCGCCCCGGACGTGCCGACGGTGCAGCTGCGCGAGCGTAGGAACGTCGTCAAGTCGTGGCCGGCCGAGGGGTTCGGCGCCCAGTTGATGGGACCGAGCATCGGGACGCTGCGGGCGCGGCCGTGGCTGGTCGAGTACTGGCGGTCGCGGGGGATGGGCACCTACTGCTGGACCGTCGACGACCCCGCCGACCTGCTGCTGTGCCGCGACCTCGGCGTGGACTGGGTCGGCACCAACGTCCCCTCGCGCGCGCTGACCGTCCTCGACGGCGGCGCGCCCCGGACCGAGGGGCCCGCGGGCGCCTGACGGGCGGGCCGGCCGAGCCCGGGCCCGAGTCCGGGTTCGAGTCCGACGCCTACGCGGGCGGTCGGCGGGGGCGCACCGTATCGTGGTGATCGTGGGTAGACGCAATCGGAACAACGAGCCCAAGGCCGGCGGCAACCGCCAGGCCAAGATCGCCGCGCGCGCGGCCGAGCGTGAGGAACTGAGCGTCGAGCCGCGGCCGTTCGCCGGGTTCGCCGGGGAATGCGACATGGTGGCGATGCGCGAGTTCGTGCCGTCGGCCACCGCGCGCCTCACCACGGTCGACGGTGGGCGGGAGGTCACGCTGGCGACCGTGCTGCCAGGCGCCATCGCGGGCCTGGTCCGCGACGAGGAGCTCGGCGGCCAGGCCATGGTCGGCCTGCAGGTGCAGGTCCACGGACCGGACCCCGCGGTCGATCTGGCCTACGCGGTGGACTGGGCGACCCGCGCCGGTGGCGGGGAGACCCTCACCTCGTCGCACCCGACCGACTCCACCCCGGCACTGGCCGACGTCGTGGTCGCCGATGCGCCGCTGGAGATCGTCGTCCACGACGACTTCTCGTGGTGGGTCGCCGACGGCGTGGACGTGGGGCCCGAGATCGAGCAGGCGATCCGCAACGCCAACGAGGTCATGATGCCGTCGGCGCGCGTCTCCGCGGACGGCATCGAGGCCGCCTGGTGGGTCGACGCCGGCGAGAAGGCACACATCCGCTGGGTGCGGCCGGAGAACGAGGACGACCTGTTCGAGGCCCTCGCCCGCGTGCACGCCGCCGGTGCGCTCCATCTGGGTGAGGGGTCCCGCTTCGCCGGGTCGTTCCGCACGCACGGGGTGCTGGTGCCGGTGTTCGACCTGGACCGCGAGATGCACCACCAGGAATGGGCGCCGGGTCTGCAGGCACTCGACGCCGCGCTGCGTGAGGCGCTGGCCGACGACACGCCCCTCACCTCGGACGAGCGCTCCTCCCGCGACGGTCTGCGTGCCCGGCAGGTGACCCTCCGCTAGACCGCCGCTCCCGCGGGCTGCGCGCGCCCGGCCCCTGCGGTATGAACCCCCGGCCGGGCGCGGCGGCCTCTAGGATCCACTCCGGTGGCGACCGCGGTCGACTGTGACGCGATGACCCGTGACGCGATGAGTCGACGCGGAGTGGAGTGAGGGGGTGGGGCGGCGTGGCCGACCGGCCGAGGACGGGCGACGACGACGAGGCCCCCCGGCTCCCGGAGGTGACGGTTCCGCCGTGGTTGCGGACCGGGCCGACCCCCGATCACGCGATGCCAGGCGTCCCCGCCGCGGGCCGGTCGGCCGGTGAGGCCGGTGGCCCGGGTACCGGGCGGGCCGGGTCAGGTGAGCCCGAACCGTCCGCCGATGCCCCGCCCCCCACCCGCATCACCCTCGGCGCCGCCGGCGGCGATGCACACGCCCCGACGGCGGGGGAGCCGCGCACCTCGGCGGCGCCGGCCGGGACCGGCAGCACCCGGCGCGAGGCGGACGACCTGTCCACCCTCTCGCTCGGGGCCCCGGCCGCGGACCGTGACCTCCCCGAGGACGAACCGTCGCCGGCTCCCGCGGTGCTCGATCGCCGCCCGGCGCGGATCGCCCTGCTGGCGGCCGCCGGGGTCGCGGTGCTGGGTGGGTCCGCGGTCCTCGGGTTCGTCGTGACGCGAGGGGCCGTCAGCCCGGCGGACGAGCGGGACACCGGGTGCGTGGAGGTGGCCGAACCCGGCCGGGTGGTGGGCTCCGGGCCGGGCTCGCTCGAGACGCCGGCCGGGGCGGTGCTGGCCTTCGATCACGCCTACTACGTGGAGCGTTCGGCCGAGAAGGCCTTCGAGGCGGTCGCCCCCTCCAGCCGGATGACCGAGGAGCAGTTGCGCGTCGAGGGGGTCGAGCGGGTCCCCGAGGGCACCACTCACTGCGTGGACGTACGAGAACTGTCACCGACCCTGCTGGAGGTGGACCTCACCGAGTACCCGCCGGGGGCCGACCCGGTGCTGATCCGGCAGCGCGTCCGCGTGGCCGAGAACCCCGACGGCACGTGGGGGATCGTCTCCATCACCCCAGCCGGCTGAGCTCCGCCGCTCACGGCCCGGTGTCGAGGAACTCCGGTCCCGGGGTCCGCCCGGAGGCCACCGCGTCGAAGAACCCGGTCGTCGTGGGGCCCCACACGAGGTACGAGCCCACGGACCCGGAGGACATCCCGTCGTGGGGTGCGGTCACGGTGAGCGGGTCACCGCTGAGTCGACGCATCACCATGGCGAGGTTCCAGATGTGGTCGCCGGTGTCCACGGTGACCGCCTCCGACGCCGAGTTCACCAGGGGCACGGCCGTGAACGGATTGAGCAGGTTCCCGGGCGAGAGCGTCTTGCGCATGAGCGCGCCGAGGAACTGGCGCTGGTTGCGGACGCGCTGCAGGTCCTGCTCGGCGAAGCCGTAGCGGGTGCGCACGAAGCCCAGCGCCTGCGGGCCGGCGAGCGTCTGGCACCCGGCGGCGAGGTCGAGTCCGGCGAGCGGGTCGCTGATCGGCTCGTCGATGCAGATGTCCACGCCGCCGACCGCGTCGACGATCCCGGCGAAGCCGCCGAACCCGATCTCCGCGTAGTGGTCGATCCGCACCCCGGACTGCTGCTCCAGGGTCTGCGCCAACAGGGGTGGACCGCCGAAGGTGTAGGCCGCGTTGAGCTTGTTCTCGCCGTAACCGGGGATGTCGACCAGCAGGTCACGGGGTAGGGAGATGAGCATCGTCCGGTCCCCGCCGCGGGGGGTGTAGACGAGCATCATCGTGTCGGTGCGCTTGCCGCCGGCGTCCGATTCGGACCCGGTCGACAACTGGGCCTGCTGCTCGGCGGTCAATCCCTCGCGGGAGTCGGTGCCCACCAACAGGGTGACGGTGCCGGGCGTGTTGCCGCCTCGACCCGGGTAGTCGGTCAGCGCGTCGATCCGCTGCAGTTTCGAGTCCGCCCACAGCACGCTGACCACCCCGAGCGTGAGCACGACGACCAGCACCAGTCCGAGGATCCGCAGGGGCCCGATCCGGCGCCGCGGGGTGCGGCGGCTGCGGGGGCCGCGCGGCGTCCCCGCCGCCCCGCGCGGGGGGCGACGGTCGGGTCGCCGGCCGCGGCGGTCGACGGGCCCCCGGTAGGGGTCGCGCGAGCCGGCCCGTGCACCGGCGGGCTGCCGCGGGTTCCGGGGGTCGCGCCCGGCACGCGGGTCGCGGGGGTCGCGTCCGGCGCGCGGGTCGCGGCGGTCCCGGGCGGCGTAGCGGGCCCGCTCCTCCGGGGACAGCGGCTCCGGTTGCTGGCGTGGCTGATAGCCGGTGCGACCCACCGGACGCTCACGGCCCGCGTCTCGAGGGTCCCGCCGGGCGGCCCGGTCGCCCCGGTCGGGCCTGGCCGACGGGTCCCGCGGCGCGCCGGGGTCGGCGTAGCCACGGCGTTCGCGCGCGCGTCGCCGGAGCTCGGCGGCCTCCTCCGGCGTGAGGTGCCGGCGCCTGGAGTCGTCGGTCATGGGATCGGACTCTACTTGCCCGGTGCCGCGGTCGGCGGGTCCCACGGCCCCGGCGGGACACGCGTCACAACCGCGGGGGCCGCCCCGCTGCGCCGGGGTGTGCTGCCCCTATGTACGCGATTCGGCCAGGTGCGCTGCCCGAATGGACCAATCGGGACGCGCAACCTTAAGCGGTACGGGGCGCGGAGCGGCGGCCGGGCGGTCACAGCGACGAGTCGGGCGGTCACAGCCACGACAGGTGCGGGGCGAGCAGCGCGTAGCCGAGGAACGCGACCACGTCGAGCAGCGTGTGCGCCAGCACGAGCGGCCACAACCGGCGGGTCCGCATCCACCACAACGCGAACACCACACCCATCGCCAGGTTCCCGAGCCCGCCGCCGAACCCCTGGTAGAGGTGGTACGACCCGCGCAGCAGGGCGCTGGCCGCCAGGGCCAGTGCGGGCGGCACCCCCAGCTGGCGCAGCCGGATGAGCAGGTACCCCACCACGAGGATCTCCTCGGCGGCGCCGTTGCCGGCAGCGGACAGCACCAGCACGACGGGCCGCCACCACGTCTCGCCCAGACCCGATGCCGACACCTGCAGATTGACGCCCGCGGCGACCGCGCCGAGGTACAACGCCAGCCCGGGGACGCCGATGACAGCGGTCAGCGCGAGCCCCCACGCGATCTGACGGCCCGGACGGTCGCGCACGAGCCCGACGGCCCGCGCGCCGAGCCCGGAATGGGCGAGCAACACCAGCGGCAGCAGCGCCCACGCCAGCAGTCGCAGGACCCCGAGCGCCTGGTAGGCCAGGTCGAGCCACGAGTGCTCCGAGCGTGAGACGTTGAGAGCGGCGGTCTGCTCCCCGAGGTCCGCGGGTGCGAGAAGCGCGGAGACCAGGTCGAGGACGGCGTAGGCGCCGGACAGGCCGAAGGTGACGGCCAGGACGACGACGAGCTCGGCCACCAGTAGCCGGCGGACACGGGGGTCGGTCACCGGGTCGAACCGAGCCGCGTACCGGGCGAACGCCTCGCGGGGCGAGAGGGCTGCGCAGACCCGTCCTGTGCCCCGGGCCGGTGGCATCGACCCGCTCACCTCCACCAGGTCACTCGGGGAGCCGGACGTGGTCGACGACCCGGTCCATCCACCGGACGCCGGGAGCGGACTGCTGCGCGGTGGTCACGTACGCCACCCACCACCGGCTGTCCTCGGAACCGAATACGGCGGTGTACACCAACCCGCCGGAGTCCTGGTCTGGGATGCCGTCCGGGACCACCACGTAGGAGATCGCGGCGCCCGTGCCCGCCTCGTTGTCCACGGGGACCACCCGTTGTTCGTCACGGGTCCCGGACACGCCCAGGACGTACAACTGGATGGTCTCCGCGAGCGCGGTCGCGGCCCCCTGGTCATCGGTGATCGCGGCGGCGGCGATCCCGGCGTCCAGCGGACCGGCGAGGATGCGGGTGTCCAGGGCCCGGCCGGTGCCGACCGGCCTCAGCTGCACACTGCCGAACTCCGGGTCGTCGATCACACGCCAGCCGACCGGCACCTGCAGCTCGAGCCCGGAGTCCTCGTCGACGTAGTAGGTGCCGGACAGGGTCGAGTCCCGGGGCAGCACCGACGCGGGGTTCGTGGCCACGGCGGCGACGAGCAACGCGGCCAGCAACCCCAGTGCCACGTGGACGGTGCGCGGCCCGCGCTTTTCCTCAGGCGTGAGGTGAGAGGCGTCCGGGGCGTCGTCCGGCGCGGGGGTGTAGTCGGCCGCGTACTCCGGCACGGGGGAGTCGTCGGTACCCATCGGGGAGAGCGTAGCAACGTGCGGGGTGTGGCCCTGGGGTCATCGCGGGGGGTGTAGACCTGAGGCCATGACGGTGTCGCTCGAACTGCTCGGTCGCGGGCCCTCCCGGCCGGATCTGCTGGACGACCTCGTGGTGGACGAGGCGTCGATTGTGTCGGCCCTGGCGCGCTGGTCGGCGCCCGCCCCGGTCGAGGTGGAACCCTCGGCCGCCACCGGCCTGCCCGCGCTCGACGCGGTGGCCGGGGTGCTCGCCGCGGGAACCCCCGCGGTCGTCGACGTGGCCCCCGGGCTGGCGGGCCCCGGGCCCGCCGCCGACCACCTCGCGGACCTGCTGGCCGTGGCCGCGCACTCCGGGGTCGGGTTCGGTTCCGGGCTGGTGCCCCGTTGCGCCGACGCCGATCAGGTGTGGGCCATCCTGGCCAGCGCCGTGGCGGCCATGACCGGGGCGGACGTCCGCGCGGCGCTCGCCGGACCGGACCCGGCCCGGATCCTGGGCCTGTCGAGGTCGGCCCGGGAGGCGATCCGCGACGTGGTCACGGCCGTCCTCGTGCCCGATGGCCTGGTCGACGCCGTCTCGGCGGACCTCGCGTCGGTCGACGGTCCCTGACGCTGGCTAGGCTTGTCGTCGTGGTCACCGTCGCCTACCTGGGCCCGCCCGGCACCTTCACCGATGCCGCCCTGCACCGACTCCGCGCGGACGCGCGCGCCTCGGTGCTGCTCGCCGATGCCGAGGCGGTCCCCGCCGGCACCCCCGACGAGGCGCTGACCATGGTCCGCGCCGGCACCGCGGACTACGCGTGCGTGCCGTTCGAGAACTCCGTCGACGGCACCGTCAACCCCACCAGCGACGCGCTCGCGGTGGGGGACCCGCTGCAGATCTTCGCCGAGACCGAACTCGACGTGGTGTTCGCCATCCTGGTCCGGCCCGGCACCGCCGCCGACGACGTGCGCGTCCTGCGGACCCACCCCGTCGCCGCCGCGCAGGTCCGCCGCTGGGTGGGGATGAACCTGCCCCGGGCCCACATCGAGACGACCTCCTCCACCGCCGCCGGCGCCGAGGAGGTCGCCGCCGGCACCGCCGACGCCACCGCCGCGCCCGCCCGGGCCGGCGAGATCAACGGTCTGGTCCCGCTCGCCGAGAACGTCGCCGACATCGGCGGGGCGCGCACCCGGTTCGTGCTGGTCGGACGGCCCGCCCCGCCACCGCCCCGGACCGGCAGCGACCGCACCTGCGTGATCTTCGGGCTGCCCCACGAGCCCAACTCGCTGGTCCAGGCGCTCACCGAACTGTCGATCCGCGACATCGACCTCACCCGCATCGGCTCCCGGCCCACCCGCGTCGAGCGGTTCACCTACCTGTTCCACGTCGACCTCGTCGGGCACATCGACGACCCCGCGGTGGCGGAGGCGCTCGTCGCGCTGCGTCACCGGACCGCCGACCTGCGCTACCTCGGGTCGTGGCCCGTCGCCGGCGGCGGTGAGGCCGGTGCGCCCCCACCGGACCGCGCCGAGGAGATCGACTGGCTCGACCGCCTGCGACGCGGGGAGGACGCGGGGTGAGCGCCCGCCTCCACCTGGTCCGCCACGGACAGACCCCGTCCAACGTCGCCGGCGCCCTCGACACCGCCCTGCCCGGCGCGCCGCTCACCGACCTCGGACGCGATCAGGCACGGCTGGTGGGCGGGGAGCTGGCCGGGTCGGGGATCAGGCCGTCCGTCGTGCTCAGCTCCGAGGCCGCGCGCGCCCGCGAGACCGCCGGGCTCATCGCCGGGGAGATGGGCCTGCCCACCCAGGCCGTGCCCGGCGTCCACGAGGTGCAGGCCGGCCGCTACGAGATGCGGACCGGTGCCGAGGCGCTCCTGGCCTACAACCGGGTGGTGCGTGACTGGTTGGAACTCGGCGACCTCGACTCCCGGCTCCCCGACGGCGAGAGCGCCCTCGACGTGCGGGACCGGGCGATGCCGCTGATCACCGAGCTGCGCGAGTCCCATCTCGACAACGCCGTGGACGTGGTGTTGGTGGTGCACGGCACGCTCATGCGGATGCTCGCCGTGTTCGCCGGCGCCGTCCCCTCGCAGTGGGCGCTGGACAACCGGATCCCCAACTGCGGGGTCATCGAGCTCGCGCCGGATGGCGGCGGCTGGGCGTGCGAGCGGTGGGGCGACCACTTGGGGCGGCCGGGGTACTGACGGCGGCGAGCTCAGCCCCTATCGAGCTCTGCCCCGATCGGGCTCAGCCCCGATCGGGCTCAGCCCCGATCGGGCTCAGCCCCAGCCGAGCGCGTGGAGCGTCTCCTCGTCGATCCCGAAGTGGTGCGCGATCTCGTGGATCACCGTCACCGCCACCTCGTGGACCAGCTCCTCCTCGGTGGAGCAGAACGCGCACAGTGCGCCCCGGTAGATCGTGATGGTGTCCGGGAGGAACCCCGAGTAGGTGGTGTCACGCTCGGTCAGCGCCACCCCCTCGTACAGGCCCAGCAGGTCGGGCTCGTCCGGGTGGCGGTCGGCGATGAGCACGACGACGTTGTCCATCGCCTCGAACAGCGCGTCGGGCACCGAGTCCAACGCGTCGTCCACCAGTTCCTCGAATCGCGTCTCGGTGACGCGGAGGCTCACGGCGTCCCGCCGGGCACCGGTACCGACACCGTGCCCTGGCCCGTGTCGGTCGGGGCTCCGGGGACGCCCCCCGGCGGCTGACCCGGCGGCGGGATCTGGGTGGTGGTGGGAGCGACCGGGGTGGCTCCGTCGACCAGCACGCCCTGGCGCGCCGATCCCCGGAGTACCGCGAACGGCCCGGGCTCCGCGGCCTTCATCAACCCGCAGTTGACGGTCCGGCTACCCGTCTGCCACGAGACCTCCGAGATCGGGTTGACCAGCGTCGAGATGAGGGTCGTCCGCCGCAGTGCCTCGGCGTCACCGAGGTAGGCGACACCGGCCTCCCGGCAGGCGTCGGCCGTGAGCTCGGACTGCTGGCGGGGGTCCGGCGGGACCGGCCCCTCCGGGAACACGGCGGAGACGTCCACGTCGGCGACGATCTCGATCGAGTGGTCCTCCGAACAGGGCGTGGTCGCGCCGGGCAGGCCCTCGTCGGTGAAGCCCAGACAGGTACCCGGCTCCCATCGGCGGTGCTGGTCTGCCTGGGCGAACGTGCCCGTCGACAGGGCGGAGCGCCCGTCGAGTTCGGCGGCGGCGACACCGCACAGCACGCTGCGGTCGCCCTTGTCCCAGCCCTCCTCGGACGGCGGCACGACGAGCCCGGTGAAACGGCCGTCGGGGTCGACCTCGCGCCCGTCGGCGTACCTGGAGATCAGCGGGAGGCAGCGCTCGGTCCCCACCGGCGCCAGCTCGGCGCTGACCGGCAGCGGCGCGCCCTCCCCGAAGCCAGGCACCTGCGACAGGTCGATCCGGGCCGCCACCTCGAACCGGTGCGGCTCGGCGCAGTCCACCGTGTCGAACGAGGTGACGCGGTCCGCGGCGTCGAGCGACCAGGTCAGGCAGGTACCCGGCGCGGCCTCGGCGTACGCGGGCCCCGACAGGGTGCGCGGGTCGACCTGCGGGACGACCGCCGCGATGCGCTCGGCGCGGGAGGAATTGGGATCGTTGATCGCCGACGCCATGAGCGCACCGGTGACCGCCCCGCCGGACAGGATGGCGAGGAGGGAGGCCATGACCGCGCCCCGTGTGCGGAGCAGCGATCGACCACGGCGCGACGATCGGGTGGAAGTGGTCATCGCCTTCCATGATGCCGCAATCGCGCGGTCCCGATAGGATCCACTGCATGAGCGGACAGAACCACGACGAGCCGGCCGGTGCGGACGGCGACGTGCGCTCGCCGCGGGACGGGGTGGACCCGGAGGTTCTCGAGTTCGCACAGATGCTGTTCCAGCTGGCCCGCGACGGCGAGACCGAGCGGCTCGCGGCGTATGTCGACGCCGGGGTGAGCCCGGACCTCACCAACGAGCGGGGCGACGCCCTGCTGATGCTCGCCGCCTACAACGGGCACCCGGACACCGTCCGCGCCCTGCTCCAACGCGGCGCCGAGGTGGACCGCGCCAACGACCGGGGCCAGACGCCGCTGGCGGGAGCGGTGTTCAAGGGGTACGGCGAGGTCGTCCGCGCGCTCTTCGAGGCCGGTGCGGACCCCTACGGCGGGACACCCACCGCGGTCGACACCGCGCGCATGTTCGAGAAGGACGCCTTCCTCGAGCTGTTCGGCGTCTGATCCACCTGCGGCCACGGTCGCGGCTCGGGCCGGCCGGGTGGGGCCGCTAGGCTGAGGTGCGTGATCGATCTCAAGCTGCTCCGCGAGAACCCCGACGTCGTCCGCGACTCCCAGCGCACCCGTGGTGAGGACCCGTCGCTGGTCGACCAGCTGCTCACCGCCGACGAGGCCCGCAGGTCCTCGATCGCGGCCGCGGACGGGGCCCGCGCCGAACAGAAGGCCCACGGCAAGAAGGTCGGACAGGCCTCGCCCGACGAGCGTCCCGCGCTGCTCGAGGCCGCGGGTGCGTTGAAGCAGGCGGTCAAGGACGCCGAGGAGGCCGAGAAGACCGCCGCGGCGGAAGTCGAGCGACTCCAGCGGCTGCTGTCCAACGTCGTCGAGGAGGGCACGCCCGCCGGCGGCGAGGACGACTTCGTGGAGATCGAGCGCGTCGGCGAGATCCCGACCTTCGACTTCGAGCCGAAGGACCACCTCGAGCTCGGCGAGAGCCTGGGGCTGCTCGACATGGAGCGCGGAGCGAAGGTCTCCGGCGCGCGCTTCTACTTCCTCACCGGCTACGGCGCGCTGCTGCAGCTGGGCATGCTGCAGCTGGCGGCGCAGAAGGCGACCGCCAACGGCTTCACGATGATGATCCCGCCCGTCCTGGTGCGACCGGAGATCATGCAGGGCACCGGGTTCCTCGGCGCGCACGCCGACGAGGTCTACAAGCTCGACGCCGACGACCTCTACCTGGTCGGCACGTCCGAGGTCGCGCTCGCGGGGTACCACCAGGGCGAGATCCTCGACCTGTCGGACGGGCCGAAGCGGTACTGCGGTTGGTCCTCCTGCTTCCGCCGCGAGGCCGGGAGCCACGGCAAGGACACCCGCGGCATCATCCGCGTCCACCAGTTCGACAAGGTGGAGATGTTCTCGTGGTGCAAGCCCGAGGAGGCGCACGCCGAGCACGAGCGACTGCTCGGCTTCGAGAAGGAGATGCTCGAGGCGATGGGCCTGCCGTACCGCGTCATCGACATCGCGGGTGGCGACCTCGGCTCCTCGGCGGCCCGGAAGTACGACTGCGAGGCGTGGGTCCCCACCCAGGGCACCTACCGCGAGCTCACCTCGACCTCCAACTGCACGACGTTCCAGGCCCGCCGCCTGGGTGTACGGTACCGCGATGACGAGGGTCGGACGCAGACCGCCGCCACCCTCAACGGCACCCTCGCCACGACGCGGTGGCTGGTGGCGATCCTCGAGAACCACCAGCAGGCCGACGGCTCCGTCGTGGTGCCGGAGGCGCTGCGGCCGTTCGTCGGCAAGGACGTGCTCGAGCCGATCCGCTGACCACGAACCGCGGGTGGTCGCCGGGGTGTCCGGGGACGACGACGAGGTCTTCGGACGCCTCGCGGGCCGCCGCCCGGGTCACGGGCGGAACAGCATCATCACGCCGCTCGCGCTGGCGCACGTCCGGCCGTCGGTGTCGGTGACCCGGACCTGCACCACGCACGTCGACCGGCCCGCGTGCTCGACCTCCGCGCGGATCGTGGCGGGCGTGCGCTCCAACCGGAGCGCCCGGATGTACCGCACGGTGAGGTCGAGGGTGCTGTAGCCGACGCCCTCCTCCACGACCGTCGCCGTCGCGTAGCCGAGCGCCGTGTCCACCCACCCGGAGACGATCCCGCCGTGGACGGTCCCGCCGTTGTTCAGCGCCCACTCCGCGGGCTCGGCCGTCATGGTCACCGCGCCCACCTCGGCCGCGGACAAGCGGACGCCGAGCGTGTGCGCGCCGGGGGAGAGGTGTCGCTCGCCGTCGATGATGAGGCGCAGCGCTTCCAGACCCGCGTGCACGCTGCGCTCGGCCGCATCCGGCAGGGCAGGCCAGGAGTAGTGGCGGCCGCGTGCCACCGGGTCGACCGAATCGAAGGGGGCGTCATCCACCCCGCCGAACCTACCGGCAGGGGCGGGCACCCGTGTCGGTGCGGGCGGCTACGCTGGTGGCCGTGGAGCTGCTCTATACGGGGATCATCGGGTTCGCCCGCACAATGTTCAAGGTCCAGGGCCTGGACCTCACGATTCGCGGGGAGCGCAACTTCCCCGAGGTCGGTGGGGCGGTGGTGGTGATGAACCACACCGGGTACCTCGACTTCGTCTACGGCGGCATTCCGGCGCGCGTGCACAAGCGGTTCATCCGCTACATGGCCAAGGTCGAGGTGTTCGACCACAAGGTGTCCGGGCCGATCATGCGCGAGCTCAAGCACATCCCCGTCGACCGGACGGCGGGCAAGGCGTCCTTCGACGAGGCCGTCGCCCGTCTCCGGGCCGGCGAGCTGGTCGGTGTGTTCCCCGAGGCCACCATCAGCCGCAGCTTCGAGGTCAAGGGCTTCAAGTCGGGTGCGGTGCGGATGGCACTGGCGGCCGATGTCCCCATCATCACCGTGACCCTGTGGGGATCGCAGCGGGTGTGGACCAAGGGCCTGCCCAAGAAGCTCCTGCGCCCCAAGGTGCCGATCATGATGGAGGTCGGCGAGCCGATGCGGGCCTACGAGCCCGTCGAAGAGTGCACCGAGGAGCTGCGCTCCCGCATCCAGGCCACCCTGGAGCGCCTCCAACAGGAGTACGCGGAGCGCTACGGCGCCTACCCGGCCGGCGCCAACTGGGTGCCCGCCCGCCTCGGCGGTTCCGCCCCCACGTTGGAGGAGGCCACCGCCCTGGACGAGGCCGAGCACGCCGAGCGCATGCGACGCCGTGCCCAGAAGGCAGTCGACCCGGATGCCGATGCCGGTGACGAGCCGGAGGGACCGGCGGGCCCGGACGCTCCGTGACCCGTTCCCGACCGCTGCTCGTCGCCTCCGACGTCGACGGGACCCTGATCGACAACGATCACCTCGTCCCGGCCGCGAACCGGGCCGTCGTGGCGGACCTCGTCTCGGACGGGGCCACGTTCGTCCTGGCCACCGGACGCCCGCCACGCTGGCTGCCCCAGGTGGTCGACCAGTTGCCCGTCGCGCCCCTGGCGGTCTGCGCCAACGGAGCCGTCATCATGGACACCGACAGTGGCGAGTTCCTGGCCACCAGTCTCCTCGATCCCGAAACGCTCGCCGCGATCGACGAGGTGCTGCGCAGGCTGCTGCCCGGCAGCGGGATCGCGGCCGAGCGCCTGGGCGCCGACGCCGCGGATGCCGATTTCGTGGCCAGCCCGGACTACGAACACGCCTGGATCCATCCCGCGCACCTCGAGGTGGGTCACGACGAGGTCCTCTCCGAGCCGGTGCTCAAACTGCTCGCCCGGGTTCCCGGTATGCCGAGCGCCGACATGGTGGCGGCACTGCGCGGGGAGGTGGACCACCTGGCGGATCTCACCTACTCGACCACCGACGGGCTGATCGAGTTCGCGGCCCGCGGTGTGACCAAGGCGAGTGGGCTGTCCCGGATCGCGGCGGGGACGGCGGCCGGCGCGGCCGTCCCGTCCGACGCGGTTCCGGTCACCGTCGCGTTCGGCGACATGCCCAACGATCTGGAGATGCTGCGCTGGGCAGATCACGGGGTCGCGATGGGCAACGCGATCCCCTCCGTGCACGCGGCCGCCGACGAGGTCACGCTCACCAACGACGAAGCCGGGATCGCGCACGTCCTACGGCGTTGGTGGGGCTGAGCGCCTGACCCGACCGGGGCCCTGTCGAAATGGGTCGAAATGGGATGCGGACCGGTCCCCACCACTTCCCCGGTGTGCACGCCGCCCCGGGTGGGGGAGGGGTGCACACCTGGTGGGACCCGGTCCGCACGATGTGGTCGGCCGGCGCGCGCCCGGTGATCGGGCGGCGCCGGCCGAGGATCAGGGGTTCGGTTCGACCGTGAGCTCCCGCGTCGCCGGGTCGTAGACCAGCGTGCCGCCGACGAACCGCTGGGCGACCGTTCCGTCGGCGCGCTCGGCCTCCGCGGAGACCGGCAGTCCGAGCGGACCGTGCTCGAAGCCCTGGGCGGCCCACGCGTCACCGATCACGCCCCACACGGGGTGCGTGCCCGTCTCGGGGGAGGAGTACAGCGCGCCGTTCTCGTGCTTGACCAGGGAGACGTCGCCGAAGCGCTGGACTCCGGACAGTGCCTTGCCGAGCGGGCCGGACAGCTTCTGGGCGAGGCCGGAGAAGTCGCGGCTGAGTACGTTCTGCGCCGAGCCCGCGTCGAGGCCGATGGCGTCCTGCACCGACCCCGCGTCGAGCGGGATGTCCGACAGCGACTTGCCGCCGGTGAGGATCCGGGTCAGGGTCGCGGGATCGAGCTTGCCGCCGGTGAGGACGGTCCGCAGTGCGGAGGTCACGGCCTCCTGGACGCTTCCCTGGGTGATGACCGACGGGAGATCCGCGCTACCGGTGCCACCACCCGTGCCACCGCCGTCACCACCCGTGCCACCGCCGTCACCGGTGCCACCGCCCGTGCCCGGGCTGGGGCTCGGCTGGGTCGGGGCCGGGGCGCCGCCCCCGCCGCTCTTGGCGTAGGAGGCCGCGATGTCGCGGATCTGGCCCATCTTGGCGTAACCGGAGTTGCCCGGGCAGGACGTGAGGCCGACGTCGCGGTGGGCGAAGATGTTGGGCAGCCGGACGGCGGTCCCGTACGAGTACTTGGCGTACGAGGTGCCCTCGGAGTAGTGGGTGTCGGTGCCCTTGGGGTCGACGCCGGCGACGGACAGGCGCCAGCCGATGATCTCGCCGACCTTGCGAACGGTGGCGTCCGACGGGGAGACGGTCGAGTAGTCGCCCATCATCGAGATGCCCCAGGTGTTGCCGTTGAAGCCGCCGGCGTGGGCGCCCTGGACGTTGCGGCTGAGTCCTCCGTGGCGGCCCTCGAAGGCCTGGCCGTACTTGTCGACCAGCACGTTGTATCCGACGTCGCACCAGCCGAGCGTGCGTGCGTGGTACGTGTAGATGCCGCGCATGACGCTGGCCGACCCCTCGCGGGAGTAGTTGTTGCTGCCCGCCGTGTGGTGCACGACCGCCGCGGCGAGGGTGGGGTCGTAGCTCGCGCTGCGGCAGCGGATCGACTCGTCGGCGCCCCAGCCGGAGCGGGAGATGATCGACGGCTGCCTGGCCGCGATGTCCCCGTGCGTGCCGCTGCCGCCGGAGGCGGTGATGTCGGCGAACGCCTCGGGATCGGGCGTCGGGGTGTCGTCGGGGGAGAGCAGGACGGCCTTGACCGAGGCGGGTTCGATCGAATCGGTGCTGCCCGAGCCGGCGCCGAGGCCCGAGGTCTCGGCCACGGGCTTGATGTCCGCGTAGCGGGTCGGCACCGGCGGGGTGCCGGCGGCGGCCGGCCGGGCCGGCTCGGACGTCGGGCCGGCGGGAGCAGAAGTCCGGGGAGCGGCGGGTTCGGCCGCGCGGGTGGCCGCGACGTCCGCGTCAGGGGCGGCGGAATCAGCGGCGCCGGTATCAGCGGCGGCGGGAGCGGCGTCTTCGGTGGGCTCTGTGGGAGCCGGGGCGGCCTCGTCGTCGGGGACGGTGACCTCGGGCGCGTCGGCCAGCGAGGAGTCGGCGAGGTCGATCCCGGAGAGCGTGATCTGGACGGCGGTGGTGTCGGTCCCCAGATAGACGGGCTCGGTGCCACCGGTGCCGGTGACGCTCTCGCCCTTGCCGTCGGTGGACTCGGCCTCGTACCAGGGGCCCCACGAGCCGTCGGGGTTCTGGGCGCGCAGGGTGGCGACGGCGGCCGGGTTGTGCCCCTTCCACGTGACGCCGGCCATCGAGAACGGTGTGTCGGAGGTGACCTGGCGGACCGTGGTGCCGCCGGAGGCGATGTCGGTCTCCACGCCGACGGCCGGAGGCGCCTCGGCCAGCGGGACCTCGGTCTCGGCGGTGGGCAGGGCGCTGCCCGCAGTGGTGGCGATGTCGTCGCCGGACTGGACGACCTGGTCCGCCCCGTGCACGGCGAGGGGCGTGACGACGGACGCCGCGACCGCCACCGCCAGGGCGAGGGTCCGGCGTCGACCACTGACGTACAGGGGGCGGCGTCGTGTTCTCAAGGGCTTCTCCAGATCAGATGTCTGTGTCCCGAAGCTGCTCACCTGCGGGGCACAACTGCCCGGAGGCCGCACCGGAGCGCGACCACTGGGACGAATGTGACGAACGGGGTCAATGTTATCCAAGAAACTCGTGAAACCAAGTGATAAAGACGTGAATCTTGGGACTACAGGGATGTAGTTTCGAACCGGCGTACGACGGCGCCGACGCCCCACCTGCACCGTGGGCCACCGCGGTCGTCTCGAGAAGTCGTCCACCTCGTCGTCGTCGGCGTGCCCTGAACCCACCCCCGACCCGCCGGATACCCTGGGACCCGCACCCGCGCCGACCGGCGCGCGGTCAGGCGAGCGGCCGGCGGACGCACTACCCGGCGGACACCGCGGCGACGTACTACGGAAAGGCCCGACGGTTATGGCAGGCGAACGGCAGTGGGACACCTACGACCTCATCGTGGTGGGGTCGGGCTTCTACGGCCTGACCGTCGCCGAGCGGGCGGCGACCGAGCTCGGCAAGCGCGTCCTGGTGCTCGATCGGCGCCACCACATCGGCGGTAACGCCTACTCCGAGCCCGAGCCGGAGACCGGCATCGAGATCCACAAGTACGGCGCGCACTTGTTCCACACCTCCAACGAGCGGGTGTGGGAGTACGTCAACCGCTTCACCGACTTCACCGGGTACCAGCACCGCGTGTTCGCCATGCACAAGGGCACGGCGTACCAGTTCCCCATGGGCCTGGGCCTGATCAACCAGTTCTTCGGCCGCTACTACTCGCCGGACGAGGCGCGCGCGCTCATCGCCGAGCAGGCCGCCGAGTTCTCCGCCGAGGACGCGGCCAACTTCGAGGAGAAGGCCATCTCCCTGATCGGCCGCCCGCTGTACGAGGCGTTCATCAAGGACTACACGGCCAAGCAGTGGCAGACCGACCCCAAGAACCTGCCCGCCGGCAACATCACCCGCCTGCCCGTGCGGTACACGTTCGACAACCGCTACTTCAACGACACCCACGAGGGCCTGCCCGTCGACGGCTACACCGCGTGGCTGGAGAACATGGCCGCGGACGACAAGATCGACGTGGTGCTGGACACCGACTGGTTCGACGTCCGCGAGGCCGTCCGCGCCGCGAGCCCCGACGCGCCGGTCGTCTACACCGGCCCGCTGGACCGTTACTTCGACTACGCCGACGGCGAGCTGGGCTGGCGCACCCTGGACTTCGAGACCGAGGTCCTGCCCACCGGCGATTTCCAGGGCACTCCGGTGATGAACTACAACGACGCGGAATACGACTACACCCGCATCCACGAGTTCCGTCACTTCCACCCCGAGCGCAAGAACTACCCCACCGACAAGACGGTGATCATGCGCGAGTACAGCCGCTTCGCCGAGCGCGACGACGAGCCGTACTACCCGATCAACGAGTCCACCGACCGTGAGCGGCTGGCCGCCTACCGCGAGCGGGCCAAGGCCGAGACCGCCGCCAACAAGGTGCTCTTCGGCGGCCGGCTGGGCACCTACCAGTACCTCGATATGCACATGGCGATCGCCTCGGCGCTGACGATGTTCGACAACACCCTGGCGCCGCACCTGCGGGACGGCGCCGCGCTGGCCGAAGGCTGAGCCTGCTCGCCGCGGCGCCGGGCCCGCACCGCGTGCCTCACCCCCAGAATCCGCTACTCGGAATCGGGATCCGCTACTCCTATCGGGATAGCGGATCCCCAGTCGGGGTAGCGGATTCGGCGGTGGTGCTGCCGGCCGGGGCGACGAGCCCGCGCACGACCGCGTCGCGCTGGGCGATGTGCACCAGCGTGGGCTTGGCCTCGCCGAGGTGCTCGAGCACCGGGGTGACCGAGGTCCAGAAGCGGCTCAGCGAGCTCAGCCCCTCGTTCTCGGCCAGGGCCTGGGCGCGCTCGGCGCGGGTGTCGTCGGCCCGGGTCGGGTGGAGGGCCGCGCGCTTGCCCTCGATCCGGTCGTCCTTGCGCTGGGAGATCACGTAGCCCAGCGCGAACGCCACACTCCGTGGCATCCGACCGGACAGCAGGACCTGCGCCTCCGGGTAGTCGTCGAGGACCTGTTCGACCGCGCCGGACAGTTCCTCGACGAGCCGAGCGAAGGCCCGCCGGTCTATCTGTCGCCCGCTCGCGCCCGGGTACCACCGTCCGGCGGGGAGCGTCCATGGGACCAGGGTCTGGGCTGCTCCCGGGCCGGCGTCGCCCGTGCGGTCACCGTCCGTGCCGGTGGCGGGTCCGCCGTCGGTGGGGCCGACGACGACGACGAGGTCCGCCGCCTCCCGCAGTGGATGGCCCGCGTCCACCTCGGACACCGGACCGCCCCCGTCCAGCTGGAGTGAGAGCCAGACCCTCTGCACGGAGGTCCGGTCGGCCCGCGCCGCGGTCGCCGACCCGGTGGGGAGGGTGACCATCGAGAGTTCGGCTCCGGGTTGGCTGCGGCGGGACCGCCACCGGCGCTCGGCCCACATGTCGTCGCCGTCGTCGAAGTACACCGTCCGCACGCCCGTGTCGCCGCCGGGCAGGCGACGCCTGCGGGCCTCGACCGGCAGTTCGGCGAGATGGGTGCGCTCGCGCAGGAGGACGTCGTATCCGACCGCCAGCGCCGCCGGGAACGCGAGGTTGGGGGCCAGGACGAAGCCTGTCGCGTCGTCGTCGTCGTTCATCGCCCGCTCGAGCTCGTCGGAGACGTGGTCGACCTCGCGGCGCAGGTCCACCACCTCGTTCGCGGTGCCGAACCACCCGGTGGCCGAACGGAAGCCCAGGCTGCGGGCGTTGGCCACGTCCACCGCGGCGCGCATCCGGTCCGCGCTCTCGGCCGGCAGCAGGCGCAGGTAGTACAGGGTGCCGTTGTGGGCGAGCAGCCATGCCCGCAGGGCCATCGCCACGACGAGCACGACGAGGGTGCCGATGAACCAGCCCAGCCGGGACGGCGACGTGCAGGCCTCGGACCACAGGTCCGGCACGGAGGAGATCGTGCACGAGGCGTCTCGGGTGATGAGGTCCTCCGCGACGAGGCCGCCGAACGCGGTCGTCAGGGCGACGGTGAGGGCGATGAGCGTTTCCAGGACGAACACCCGGTCGAGACTATCGCCGATCGGTGTCGCCGCCACCGACCACCTGCGGCACTAGGCTCGGGTCATGACACGGACGACGACCGCCCCGGCCCTGCGCCTGCTCGTGGTGCTCGCCGGCGTCGCGGCCCTGCTGCTCCTGCTGTTCCCGCTCGCGCCGGCCCGCGCGCAGGCGCCGGCCCCCGCCCCCGCCCCCGCGCCGGCCCCGGCGCAGGCGGTCGAGGTCGGCATCACCGACCGGGCCGGGGTGCTCTCACCCGGGGACCAGGATCTGCTCCGCACCGAGACCGGGCGCATCGCGTTCCCGCCGCAGGTGGCGCACGTCGAGTACCTGGTCTTCGACGACGACGGCGACAACCTCAACGACACCACCGAGCGCTTCGCCCAGGCCGAGCGACCGGACCTGGTGGCGGAGGACAGGGAGAAGTGGGCGCCGGGGACCCTGATCGTGGCCAACGACACGGAGGCGCGTGACGTCGGCATCTACTGCGGTGACGACGTGTGCGCCGCGCTCGACCTCTTCGAGGGCGGTCACCTCGACGGGTCACTCGAGGCGATGAAGGACCCGATGCGGCGCGAGAACCACGCGGTCGGGCTGCTGGCGGGTGCGCAGGCGGCGGCCGATCCCGCGGTGCAGGCGCCGGAGCCCGAGCCCGCGCCGGCGTGGCTGCCGTGGGCGTTCGCCGGGGCCGGGGTGGTCGTCGCGGGCGCGGTCGGCGCCGGGGTCGCGGCGAGCCGCAAGAAGAAGGCGACGACGGCGAGGGAGCGCTACGACCGGGTCTCCCGCGAATACGGACGGGTCGCGGGGGAGCTCAGCGGGCTGGACATCCGCGCCAACTCACTCACCTCCCCGTTGGCCGATGACGAGCTGCGCTCCCAGTGGGAGGACGTGCGCGGCCGGTTCCTCGCGCTGGACACCGTCATGGGCCGGATCGGAGACCTGCGGCCCGATTCGACGGACGCCGAGTTCCGCGCCAAGGCCGGTGACATCGACACCGCCCACACCACTGTCGACCAGATGATCACGGCGGAACAGAACATCGACCAGCTCTTCCGCATGGAGCAGGGGGACGCCGACGTACGCCGCCGCCAGCTCGGGGAGCTGCACGAGGACATGCTCGCCGCGGCGCTGGGGACGCAGGACGAGCGACTGGCCGCCGAGGCCCGGGCCCTGGACGCCCGCGCCGACGAGCTGGCCCGGGATCCGCAGGCCCCCGACTTCATGGGCCGCTACGCCCGGCTCGTCGTGGACTACCGGCTCGTCGTGGAGGCGATCCGGGCCCGCGAGATGGCGGACGTCGAGGCGGCGAAGGACGCGGGCGACCGCCACGCGCCCCGGCTGTACGACCGCGACTGGCGGGCCGGCTACGGCTACAACGGCTTCGTTCCGTACTACGTGGTCTCCAGCTGGCACGCGCACGACGTGCAGGCGGCGCAGTCGGCCAGCTCCACCACCACCGGCTACTCGAACGCGTCGTTCTCCGGCGGCGGAGGATCGAGCGGGTACTAGAGCCTCGGCACCGCCCGCCCGGCCCGGGTCGGCTCAGCCCTCGACGATCTCCACGGACTCGATCGTGTGCAGCGTCTGCGGCCGGCCCTGCGGGCTGCCGTCGTCCTCGATCGCGGTGACAGCGTCCATCCCGTCGGTGACGGTGCCGAAGAGGCTGTAGTCCGGCGGCAGGGAGACGCCGGAGTCGCCGGTGACGATGAAGAACTGGGAGCCGTTGGTGTCCGGTCCGGCGTTGGCCATGGCCAACGACCCGATCTCGTACTCGCCGGACTCGGGCAGCTCGTCGGCGAACTCGTATCCCGGGCCGCCGCTGCCGGTGCCCTGCGGGTCGCCGCCCTGGATCATGAAGCCGGGGATGACACGGTGGAACGTGACTCCCTCGTAGTACTTGTTGCGGGCCAGGAACACGAAGTTGTTCACCGTCTCCGGGGCCTTCTCCTCGAGCAGGTCCACGGTGACGGGGCCGGCGTCGGTGGTGATGACGGCGGAGTAGTCGACGCCGTCGGTCAGGCACATCGGCGGGGCCGCTTCGAACGAGGTGGTGCGCTCCGCTGCGCCCTCGGCGGGCGGGCACTCGACAGCGCCCCCGGTGGACCCGCCGGACTCGCGGCCCTCGGACTGGGACGCCGCGGTCGCCCCGGTGGTCGCCGCGTCGTCGGACGGGGCGTCATCGGAGCCGCACCCGGCGAGCGCGAGGGGCGTGGCGAGGGCGAGCACCCCCAGGGCGGTGCGGACGGTCGGGCGGCGGCGGGCGGATCCGGTGAGGTGCATGGGACGAACCTACTTCTTCCGCCGGCCCGGGTGGGCCGCGGCGCGTGCTGGACTGGGCATCACGCCCCTGACGGGTACGATCGACCCGGCTTTCCTGCCCGCCGTGCGGGCAGGGCGAGGCGCAGCAAGGCTGATGAGGGCGGCCCCCGGCCGTCGGGACGGGGACTGGCACACATGGAACACCACGGCCACCACGAACTGATCGACGAGATCGAGCGGTCGGTCGTCGCGCTCTCCGCTCCACGTGGCCGGGAATGCCTCCAACGCATCATCCTGCCGCGGGCCGGTGAGCCGCTCGACGTGCGCTCGCTCTACCTCGCCGAGGCGCCCACCAACGTCCGGCGCGCGCACTCCTCCGCCCGGACCTCGCTGCGGATCGGGGCCGATTCCGAGGTCTCGTTCGCCACCTACTTCAACGCGTTCGCCGCGGCGTACTGGCGGCGCTGGTCCGTCCTCGGCGAGGTCGTCCTCCGGTTGACGGTGCGCGGTTCCGGTCGCGTGGACCTGTACCGCTCCAAGATCGACGGCTCGCGGATCGCGGTCACCGGTGACGTCGTCGGTGAACCGGGCCGCGCCGACCAGGTGACGACGGTCGAATTCGTCTGCGACCTGGGCCCGTTCGAGGACGGCGGCTGGATCTGGTTCGACCTCACCTCCGACACGGACGTGGAGTTGCTCGCCGGCGGGTGGTACTCCTCGGTCGACGCGCCGTCCACGCGTCCCGACGCCCGCCCGGACGGCACGCCCGACCCGGCGGTGCAGGTGCCCAACGACCGGCGGGTCACCGTCGGCATCCCCACGTTCAACCGGCCCGGCGACGCGGTGGCCGCGCTGCGGGCACTGACCTCCGATCCCGAGGTCGACGCCGTGATCGACGCCGTCCTCATGCCCGACCAGGGCGACCGCAAGGTCCGCGACGAGCCCGGGTTCGCGGAGGCGGCGGAGTTCCTCGGGGACCGACTCCACATCTTCGACCAGCCCAACCTCGGCGGCTCGGGCGGCTACAGCCGCATCATGTACGAGGCGCGCAGGCTGACCGATTCCCCGTACATCCTGTACATGGACGACGACATCGAGATCGAGCCCGACTCGATCCTGCGGGCCCTGGCGTTCGGACGCTTCTCCACCGTCCCGATGCTGGTCGGCGGGCAGATGCTCAACCTGCAGGAACGCAGCCACCTGCACACCATGGGCGAGGTGGTGGGCGCGCACGACTTCATGTGGACCGCCGCCCCGCACGCGGACTACGACTACGACTTCTCGCGCTACCAGTTGACGGACCGCGAGAACCCCAAGCCGCTGCACCGCCGCATCGACGTGGACTACAACGGCTGGTGGATGTGCCTCATCCCGCGCGTGGTCGCCGAGAAGATCGGGCAGCCGCTCCCGCTGTTCATCAAGTGGGACGACGCCGAATACGGGCTGCGCGCCCGGCAGGCCGGACACCCCACCGTCACCATGCCCGGCGTGGCGATCTGGCACATGGCGTGGTCGGACAAGGACGACGCGATCGACTGGCAGGCCTACTTCCACCTCCGCAACCGCCTGGTGGTGGCGTCGATGTACCACGACGGCGACCACAGGGGAATCATGCAGTCCAGCCTCAAGGCGCTGGTCAAGCACCTGGTGTGCCTCGAGTACTCGACGGTCGCCATCCAGATCGAGGCCATCCGCGACTTCCTCAAGGGGCCGGAGGCCCTGTACGAACTGCTGCCCACCGCGCTGCCCAAGGTGCGCGCGATGCGGGCGGAGTTCCCCGACGCGGTGGTCATCCCGTCGGCCGTCGACCTGCCCGCACCGTCGGGTGGCCCGGCCGGCATCCACTCCGAGCCCCGCGGCCCGGTCCGCAAGGCGGTGGCGCTGGCGCGGGGCCTTGCCCACACCCTGAGCAGGGACGACAAGACGCACCACGAGGTGCCGCAGGCCAACTTCCCGCCGATCGAGGCCCGCTGGTACTCGCTCAGCAGGGTCGACGGCGCGACCGTCACCACCGCCGACGGTCGCGGGGTCGTCTACCGCAAGCGCGACCGCGACCTCGCCGCCGCCCTGTTCAAGGAGTCGGCCGCCGTGCACCGTGAGCTGTTCCGCCGATTCCCGGAGATGCGCCGCCGCTACCGCGACGCCCACGCCGATCTCGTGACCAAGGAGGCCTGGGGCCGTGTCTTCGAATCCTGATCCGGTGGTGTCCGATCCCGCCGTGGAGATCCCCGTACCGACCGGCGAGGTCCGGTTGCTGGCGGCGATCCAGCGTCAGCTGTTGGCCGTGCCCGGATCACGGGAGGCGGCCGTGACACTGTCGCATGTCGGGGAGCACGCCCTGGGGTGGATGGCGGTCGCGGCCGCGGGGATGGCCGTCGATCCGGCCCGCCGCGGTCGGTGGGCGATGGTCGGCGTCGGCAGCTTCGGCGCCCATGCCACGTCCGTCGTCGTCAAGCGCGTCATCCGACGGCGGCGACCGGACCACCCCGCGGTGACCGTCGGCGTCGGTACCCCCTCCAAGCTCAGTTTCCCGTCGTCCCACGCCACGTCGACCACCGCGTTCGCGCTGCTCGCGGGGTCGGTGGCCGGGGTCCCGGTGGCGCCGGCGCTCGTGCCGGTCATGCTGGCGTCCAGGTTGGTGCTGGGAGTCCACTACCCTTCGGATGTGTTCGCCGGCGCCGCGGTCGGCGCGGGCTGCGCTGCGCTCACCCGCGCTGTGTGGCCCTCGGCCGCCGTCCAGAGCGTGCTGCCCGAGACACTGCGCGACGGCGCGGCGGGCCCAGGCGTCACCCAGAACCGCGAGGAGAAGCGATGACCGATCAGTCCGGAGCGCCGGTGACCCGGGGCGGGGCAGACCACCACCTCCTCGGCGCCGAACCGCACACCGCCAACGAGATCGACGACATCGCCGAGGCGGAGGAGGATGCCAAGGGCGCGCCGCCCAAGAACCTCCTCGACGGCATGGTCAAGGCGCTCCGGCCGCGTCAGTGGGTCAAGAACGTCCTCGTCATCGCCGCGCCCGCGGCGGCCGGGTCCCAGACCCTCACCGACGGCAGCGTCCTGTTCTCGGTGTTCATCGCGTTCGTGGCGTTCTGCATGGCCGCCTCGAGCGTGTACCTCATCAACGACGCGTTGGACGTCGAGGCCGACCGCGCCCACCCGACCAAGCGGTTCCGCCCCATCGCGGCGGGCGTCCTGCCCGTGGGGTTGGCGTACGGCATGGCGGTGGTGCTCATCATCGCGTCGATCGCCATCTCGGTGCTGCTGGCGCACCCGGCCCTGGCGATCGTCGTGGCCGTGTACATCGTCCTGCAGCTCATGTACTGCTTCGGGCTCAAGCACCAGCCGGTGCTCGACATCGCGTTCGTCTCCTCCGGCTTCCTGCTGCGCGCGGTCGCCGGTGGCGCGGCCGCCGAGGTCGAGATCTCGCAGTGGTTCCTGCTGGTCATGGCGTTCGGTTCGCTGTTCATGGCCGCCGGCAAGCGCTACGCCGAGCTGAGCCTGCACCTGAAGACCGGTGCCAAGATCCGCAAGGCGTTGGAGAGCTACACCCCCACCTACCTGCGGTTCGTCTGGACGCTCTCGGCGACGGTGCTCGTGCTCTGCTACGCCCTGTGGGCGTACGACCGCGGCTCCGACCCGACGCAGCCGAACGGGGCGGCGATCTGGCTGCAGATCTCGATCGTGCCGTTCACCATCGCCGTCCTGCGCTACGCGGTCGACGTCGACGCCGCGCAGGCCGGCGAGCCCGAGGACATCGCCCTCGGCGACCGCGTCCTGCAGGTCCTCGCGGCGCTGTGGGTCCTCACCGTCGTGATCGGCGTCTATATCGTCCCGTCGATCGCCTGAGTCCGGCGGACGGACGATGTCGCAGGTGACGGCGGCGCGCCGGTTCGGGCGCACCGGGACGGTCTTCTGGACCGGGGTCGTGGTGGTGGCGGCGGTCTTCTTCGCCGGCGCCTGGCAGCGCCGGTGGATCGCCGACGACGGCCTCATCGTCCTGCGGACCGTCCGCAACC
The DNA here is from genome assembly GCF_057773105.1 of Dietzia sp. IBK-p2-15D. Classification (NCBI taxonomy): domain Bacteria; kingdom Bacillati; phylum Actinomycetota; class Actinomycetes; order Mycobacteriales; family Dietziaceae; genus Dietzia; species Dietzia sp. IBK-p2-15D. Next base: position 432,160 of record NZ_JBYMTK010000002.1, on the reverse strand, counting down.
TCATCGCCGGCAACGGCCCGGTGTTCAACGCGGGGGAGCGGGTCGAGTCCAACACCTCCACGCTGTGGACGTACCTCATCTACGGCGTCCACGAGCTCGTCGGGTACCGGCTCGAACTGGTCGTCCTGGGCGTGGCGCTCACGCTGAGCATGCTCGCGGTGGTGTGCGCGATGCTGGGTACTCGCGTGATGTACCGCGGCACCCGCCGTGCACCGGCCGGTGGGCCGATGGTGCTGCTGCCGTTCGGCGTGCTGGTCTACGTGATGCTGCCCCCGGCCCGCGACTTCGCCACCTCGGGTCTCGAGACGGGCCTGGTCATCTGCTGGATCGGCGCCATGTGGCTGGGGTTGCAGCTGTGGGCCCGCGCGCCCCATCGTGAGGGCCGGTTCGGCCTGCCCGCCCCGGGCACGGCCGCGATCGCCTTCCTCGCCGGGCTCGGCCCCCTGGTGCGTCCCGAGATGGCGCTGGCCGCAGCGGCGTTCCTCGCGTTGATGGCCGTCGCCCACCAGTCGTGGCGTCACCTCGGGTGGTTGGTGGTGCTCGCCGGCACGGTCCCGGTGGTCTACCAGGTCTGGCGGATGTCGTTCTACGCGCTGCCGTACCCGCTCACGGCCGTGGCCAAGGACGCCGGCGGGTCGAAGTGGGACAAGGGCGCCGAGTACCTGTGGAACCTGCTGTCGCCGTACGTCCTGCTGCTGCCGCTGGCCGCCGTGCTCGTCGCGGGAATAGTCGCCCTCTGGGCCCGCCTGGCCCCCCGCAGCGACAATCCGCTACTCCCGCTCCGGATCCGCTATCCGGATTCGGCTAGCGGATCCCGAGGGACGGTAGCGGATCCGCGGGGAGGCGGCGTCGGCGACGGTGGCGGCGACGGTGGGGGCGCCGACGACCACGACGACGACGAGGGCGGTCGCCTGCCGCGGCTGCGCCGCCGGGCCCGCTCCACCCCGGTAGTCACGGTCGTGTTCCTCGTGGTGGCACTGGTGATGCTGCTCTACGTCATCCGCGTCGGCGGCGACTTCATGCACGGCCGTGTGCTGCTGCCGTCCCTGTTCCTGCTCCTCCTGCCGGTCTCGGTGGTGCCCCTCCCCGTCGGTCCCGCCGGCGGGTCCGCGGAGGCCTCGGTGCGCCGGGTGGCGGTCCCGGCGATCGCGGCTGCGTGGCTCGTCGTCGTCGGCTGGGCGGTGACCGTCCAGGTCACCGAGGACCCGTTCCGGGAGGAACCGGAGTCGATCACGTCGGCGGGGATCGTCGACGAGCGCCAGTTCTACATCCAGCGGACCGGACACAGACACCCGTTGCTCGCCGAGGACTATCTGGACTTCCCCCGGATGCGGGCCCTGGTGAACGACGTCACCCGGAACCGGACCGGCGCGGTGTTCCTCCCGGTGCCGGGGTTCCAGGACCGGTGGGACGTGGTGTCCTACGACCGACCGATGCCCGGGTTGGCACCGTTCGAGCTGCCGGAGGAGCCCGTCAAGACGGTGGTGTTCCTCAACCTCGGCATGACCAGCATGAACCTGCCGCTCGACGTGGACGTCTACGACACCGTCGGGCTCGCCTCGCCGCTGGCCGCGCACACGGACCGCATGGAGGACGGCCGGATCGGGCACGACAAGTTCCTGCCGTACGACTGGGTGCTCGCGCGCACCGGCGTCGTGGAGGACCCGGTCAACTTCCCGCGGTGGATCGACGTCAACTGGGTGAACCAGGCCGAGGTCGCGCTCCAGTGCCCCGCCACGCAGGCGCTCATCGAGTCCTACACGGCCCCGTTGACCCTCGAGAGGCGCTGGTCCAACGTGGTGAACGCATTCTCATACGCCGAGTACAGGATCAACAGAATCCCTGCGTACGAGGTGCAGCGGTGCGGGCTGCCGATGCCGGAGGAAGTGGAGAAGTATCAGGGCACTCGGTAGTGTGGCGCACGCTGTTGTCTCGAAACGGTAACAGTCGGGGGTCGAAACGGTCCCCGACCTGTAACACCTGCCCCAAAGTGCGCGACAGTATCGATGAACTCGATGTCGCAGTTCCGGTCCTCCCCTGGTGGGGCCGGTCCGATGAACGTCACCGATGCCCTCCCGGGCACCAGGAACGAACAAAGGAACCAACGAATGTCCCAATCCACCCTCCGGCGCAGGTTCGCCGCCGGGCTCACCGCTCTGGCGACGGCCGCAGGGCTCATCGTCGGGGCCCCGGCACTGGTCGGCGCACAGGCGACCGAGCAGGGCTCGTCGGCCAGCCTCGGGTCCGCGGGCTCGGCTGCCCCGCCGCCCGCCGCCCCCGCGTTCCGGCCGGCCGGAGGTAACGAGGATCCGCTCGGAGACCGCGGCAGGCTCCGGCCCGGATGCTGGTACGACGATCAGGCCCGCTCCTGGGTCCAGTTCTGCAACGTGTGGTCGCCGTCGATGAACCGCGACATCAAGGTGCAGGTCCAGCCGGCCCGCTTCGGCGGCAACGCGGGTCTGTACCTCCTAGACGGCCTGCGTGCGCGCGACGACTGGAACGCGTGGACCCGGGACGCGCAGGCGCACCGCATCTTCCTGCAGGACAACATCACCCTGGTCATGCCGGTCGGCGGCCAGGTGTCCTTCTACTCCGACTGGGACCGGCCGATCAACCTGGGCGGCAACCTGCTCGAGTACAAGTACGAGACGTTCCTGACCAAGGAACTGCCGGACTACCTCGCGGCCCACTTCGGCGTCCGTCGCGACAACAACGCCATCGCGGGACTGTCGATGGGCGGCTCGGCGGCCGCGACACTCGCCGCCAAGCACCCGAACCAGTTCAAGCAGGTCTCGGTGTTCTCCGGCTACATGAACCCGACCGCGCCGGGCATGTACACCATGATCCCGCTGGCGATGTTCGACCAGTGCAAGTGCGACCCGTTCGCCATGTGGGGTCTGCCGGGCTCGCCGAAGTGGGGCGAGCACGACCCGCTGCTCAACGCCGCCAAGCTGCGCGACATCCCGATGTACGTGACCGCCGGGTCCGCGATCCCGGGCCGGTACGACCAGCCCTCCAGCCTGCAGGCCGTGTTCAACACGTTCAACGGCATCATCCTCGAGGGCCTGTCCCGTGGCTCGACGCTGGCGTTCCAGAACACCATGAACGCCGCGCCGAATAAGGCCACGTTCGAGTACCGGACCACCGGCATCCACGGCTGGGGTTACTGGAACGACGACCTCATCGCGGCCCGCTCGGCGCAGATCCTCGACGTGATGGACGCCCACGCGTGGTGATCGCGCAGAGTTAGCCGACGAATCGGACTCCCGTCAGCGAGTCCTCACCCGTCACACCGGGGCCCCGCGCGTAGATTCTCGTGCGGGGCCCCGGTCGCATCTGACCACCGGGTTCGGCCGCGGGAGGGGAACCCGCGGGCGCGCCACGGACCCGGGCTCCGGATACATGTGGCGCGGGTCGTTCTGACGCGCGCCCACTAACTATTCGGCGAGACGACGCGGCAAGGAAGAGAACAACACATGGCGACCCCCAGCTCAGACGCGAGCCCCCGGCACCGGTGGGCGTCCCTCCTCGCGGCTCCCCTCGTGGCGTCCGTGGTGGGTTCCGGTCTCGTCCTTCCGCCCGTCGCGGCTGCACAGGAGACGCCGTCCCGGCCGACCCCGGGGCAGACGAGCCCGGCGGAGAGCCCGGCGCGGTCGACCCCCGCGGAGAGTCCCGCCACTGCGCCCGAGGCGCCGACCCTGCGCGTGCCGTCGACGCCGCCGTCCGGTGTCCGGCTCGACAAGGTCGAGTGGAAGTCCGCCAACCGGGTGGCACTCTGGGTCCGGTCACCGGCCATGGAGCAGGCGATCCAGGTGCAGCTCATGCTCCCGGCCCAGTGGAACGCCGACCCCGAGCGCACCTACCCGTCCCTGCTCCTGCTCGACGGGCTGCGGGCCCGCGACGACGCGAGCGGCTGGACGCTCGAGACCAAGATCTCGCAGTTCTTCGACGCCAAGAACGCGGTCATCGTGCTGCCCATCGGTGGCGAGTCGAGCTTCTACACGGACTGGGTCTCCGACGCCAAGGGCTCGGCGTACCAGTGGGAGACGTTCCTCATGCAGGAACTGCCGCCGTTGCTGGCGCGCGACTGGCGGGTGGGCGACCAGCACGGTGTCGCCGGGCTGTCCATGGGCGGCACGGCCGCGATGATGCTGGCCCAGCGTTACCCGGATCACTTCGCGTTCGCCGCCAGCTACTCGGGCTTCCTCGACACCACCAGCTTCGGGATGCCCGAGGCGGTCAAGGTGGCCATGCAGGACGCCGGCGGCTACCCGGCCGAGAGCATGTGGGGCCCGCTCGGCTCCCGGCGCTGGCAGGAACAGGACCCGAAGCTCCACACCGAGAAGATGCGCGGGCAGAGCGTCTACGTCTCCGCCGGCAGCGGCAACACCGGGCCCTGGGACCAGCCGTCCGGCCTGCCGGACATCCCGACCAACTTCCCCGGCTACGGCCTCGAGCTGCTCTCCCGGATGACCACGCAGACCTTCGTCAACCGGGCCCGCGCCGCCGGGGTCGAGGTCACCGCCAATTTCCGCCCGTCCGGCACGCACACCTGGCCGTACTGGCAGTTCGAGATGACCCAGGCATGGCCGCAGTTCGCCGCCGCGGTGGGCATCGAGAACGTCGAGAAGCCGTGCGCGGCGAGTGGCGACATCGCACGCCTCGCCGAGCGGCAGCCCGGCCTGGGGCCGTGTCTGACCGGCGAGTACGACGTCCGCGGCGGCAAGGCCACCGACTTCCGCTTCGGCCGCGCCTTCTGGTCGCAGGGGACCGGGGCCCACTCGGTCCTCGGCGCGATCGGCGCGGCCTACCAGGCCGAGGGCGGCCCCGACGGGGTGCTCGGGCTGCCGACCTCGGGCGAGACCACCACCCCGGACGGCCGCGGCCGGTTCTCCACCTTCCAGAACGGCGTCATCTACTGGTCGCCCACCACCGGGTCGCACGCCGTCCGCGGTGGCATCCGGGCGATGTGGCAGGAGCGCGGCGCCGAGCGCGGCGAGCTCGGCTACCCGACCACAGACGAGATCACCAACCCCAACAAGCCGGGTGTCGTCCAGGGCTTCCAGGGCGGGACCGTCTACTGGTCCGAGGAGACGGGCCCGAAGGTCGTCGAGGGCAAGATCCTCGAGACCTATCGCGAGGCCGGCGCCGAGAACTCCGAGCTGGGTTACCCGACCACCGACGAGATCGCCCTGAGCACCCGGGACGGCGCGTTCAGCCGGTTCCAGGGCGGGTACATCTACTGGTCCCCGCGCACCGGGGCCCACGTGGTCCCCCGTGGGCCGGTGTTCGACGCCTGGGGCACGGTCGACTACGAACGCGGGCGGCTCGGCTACCCGACCGGCCCGCTGCGCACCACGAGGGACGGTCAGGAGATGGAGTTCGAGGGCGGCCGCATCACCGTGAGCGGTGGCCGGGCGGAGATCTCGTCGTGAGAACCCGGTTGGCGACGCTGACCGCCGCGCTGCTCGTCGGCGGTGGGATGCTCACCGCCTGCGGCGGTGGGGACTCGACGGTCTCCGGCGTGCCCGACTCCGAGACGCTGGCCCCGCCCCCGGGCGGCAGCGGATCACCCGGGGTGTCGCGCGTTCCCGCGACGGAGGATTCCGGCCGCTACACGGAGGCGCCCGCACCCGTCGATCCGGACGCCTCCGGGTACACCGCCCCGGCCGTCGGCGCGCGGGAGCGCGGGTATCTCGCGGCGTTGGAGCGCGAGGGCATCGACACCGCGGACCTCTCCGATTCGCTCGTCGCCGCCGGCAACACCATCTGCCGCATCCGGACGACCGGGGGCGCCGCCGACGAGACGACGACGATCGCCGACGCGGTCGCCGGTCAGATCTCGGCGGGCGGGTACTCGGATCGCGAGGTCGACGAGCTCTCCCGCGTCGTGGTGGACGCCTCGGCGGGCCAGCTCTGTCCGTAGTCCGACGAATGCACACAGCGCCGCGGCGCCGGGCCCGTCAGGATCCGGCACGCGTCGCCCCCGGGTGAGACGGGACACCCTCCGGCTGCTCGCGGAACCCGCAGCGCCACCGGGGCGTTGACCGGTCGTCGGCCACCCGCCCCAGTCGAGCGGGGAGGCCGGGAAGGAGTTCGTATCGTGGCTCGCGGAATGCGTCGTGGGAGAGGCCGTCGTCTCGGGTGCTCGTTGGGGGCACTCGTGCTGGTGGTCCTGCTGGTGCTGGGCATCGGATGGTGGATCGGGAATCGTGGGCTGCCCACGGGGCCCGACGGGCCCCTGCCCGGCCCGGGGGAGCCGGAGCTGACCCAGCCCGCGGACTGTCCGGACGTGGAGATGGTCGCCGTGCCGGGGACCTGGGAGAGCAGCCCCACCGACGACCCGTACAACCCGGGTTTCCTGCCCAACGCCCTGCTGAGGACGATCACCGACCCGCTGAGCGAGCAGTACCCGGACGACCGGCTCGAGGTGTTCACCGTCCCCTACGTGGCCCAGTTCAGGAACCCGCAGGCGCCCAACGAGATCCCCTACGACCAGAGCCGGGCGGAGGGCACCGAGAGGGCCCGCGCCGAGCTCGCCGCCACGCACGAGCGGTGCCCGTACACGTCGTTCGTGCTCCTGGGCTTCTCCCAGGGTGCGGTGATCGCGGGTGACCTCACCAGCGAGATCGGTACCGGCAACGGGCCGGTGCCCGCCGACCTGGTCCGGGGATCGGTCCTCATCGCCGACGGCCGCCGCGTGCCGGGCCAGGGTCAGTCGCCGGGGTTGTCGCCCGGAAACGGGCAGGGGATGGAGATTTCCCTACAGCCGGCCACCGGGCTCACCCAGCTCATCGCCGGCGCCACCATGACCGGGCCCCGCCCGGGTGGCTTCGGCGAACTCGGCGACAGGACCGCCCAGATCTGCGACTCCCGTGACCTGATCTGCAACGCCCCGCTCAACGTGGTGGACGGCGCCGCCCGGTTCCAGGAGTTCGTCGCCAACAACGCGATCCACGCCATGTACGCGACCAACCCGGACGTGATCGAGGGGACGACGGTCCCGGAGTGGACGATCGGGCACGTGCGCGAGCTCGTCGACGCCGCCCCGGAGATCGCCCACGGGTGACCCGTCCACGTCCTCCGGAGGGCTCGGCCTGCGACACGCCTGACGAGCCGGATGATTCGGAGTTCGGATGCGCTCTGGGGCACGCTGTAGGATCGACCAAGCTTGTCGTCAGTGCACCCGGCATTTCCGTGGTCGACGACGTCGACCAACGTAAGACGGATCGGAACGGAGCAACGTGGAGTTCGAGCAGTACCACGACGCCGGTGGGGCGATCGTCATCCCTGATCGCACCACCCTTGTCGACTTCGTCGAAGCCAATGTCTCCGCCGCCCGCGAGGATCCTGCCGAGGACGGGCTGATCTACCGCTACATCGACTACTCGTCCTCCCGCGACGGCGAGGTGCACGAACTCTCGTGGTCGCAGTTCGGTGATCGGCTCTACGCCATCGCCGCCCGACTCCAGCAGGTCGCGAAGCCGGGGGACCGGGTCGCGATCCTCGCGCCGCAGGGACTCGACTACATCGTGTCGTTCTTCGCGGCCATCCACGCCGGGCTCATCGCGGTGCCCCTGTTCGACCCGGACGAGCCCGGTCACCACGACCGCCTCCACGCGGTCCTGGCGGACTGCGCGCCCGCGGTCATCCTCACCTCCACCGAATCCGCGGCCGGGGTCCGGACGTTGTTCCGCTCCCTGCCGGCGCGCGAGCGTCCGCGCACCGTCGCCGTCGACGCCATCCCCGCGGAGCTCGGCTCGGGGTGGACCAGACCGGATCTCGGCGCCGACGACATCGCCTACCTGCAGTACACCTCCGGCTCGACCCGCGTGCCGGCCGGTGTGGAGATCACCCACCGCAACGTGGTCACCAACGTCATGCAGCTGTTCGACGGGCTCGGGCTGACCCGCGCGTCCCGCGGGGTCACCTGGCTGCCGCTGTTCCACGACATGGGCCTGCTGACGGTGATCCTGCCCGCGATGGGCGGGGCCACCATCACGGTGATGAGCCCCCGCGCGTTCGTGCAGCGCCCGGGTCGCTGGGTCTCGCAGCTGGGTGCGATGTCGGACGGCGACGGGGTGTTCGCCGCCGCCCCCAACTTCGCGTTCGAGCACGCCGCCCGCCGGGGGCTGCCGAGGGACGGCGAGACCCTCGACCTGTCCGGCGTGACCAGCATCATCAACGGCTCGGAGCCGGTCACCCCGGCCTCCATGCGTGCCTTCAACGAGGCCTTCGCGCCCTACGGGCTCGCACCGACCGTCATCAAGCCGTCCTACGGGATGGCCGAGGCGACCCTGTTCGTCTCCTCGCCGCGCCGCGACGACGAGGCGATCGTCATCCACGTGGACCGGTCGGACCTCAACAAGGGCGTCATGACCGTCCTCGACCCGGCGCAGGTGGAAGGCAATGAGGACGCGATCCCGCAGGTCGCCTGCGGGTACGTCGCACCGAGCCAGTGGGCCACCATCGTCGAGGCGAACATCGACGAGGCCACGGGTGAGCACGACGGCACCGGACGGGAGCTGCCCGAGGGGCGCGTCGGCGAGATCTGGCTGTACGGGACCAACGTCGGTCGCGCCTACTGGGGGCGCCCCGAGGAGTCGGACGCCACCTTCGGCAACCGGCTCGTCGAGTGCCTCGAGGAGGGGTCCCGCACGGTCCGGGAGTTCGGGACCGTGCCCTCCGACGCGCGATGGCTGCGCACCGGCGACTACGGCGCCTACGTGGACGGTCAGCTGTACATCACCGGCCGCGTCAAGGACCTGGTGATCGTCGCCGGCCGCAACCACTACCCGCAGGACCTCGAGAACACGGCGCAGGGCGCCTCCGATGCGCTGCGCCCCGGATTCGTCGCCGCGTTCTCGGTGCCGGCCAACCAGCTGCCGATGGAGGCGCGTAACGGCGCGGAGATCGCCGCCGATGACTCCTCGGAGACGCTCGTCGTGGTCGGCGAGCGCGCACCCGGTGCCGGCAAGGCCGACCCGGGCCCCATCGCGGACGCGGTCCGCACGGCGATCTCGGCACGTCACGGCGTCACCGCCCAGGACGTGCTGCTGGTCCCCGCCGGATCCATCCCCCGCACGTCCAGCGGCAAGATCGCGCGGCGCGCGTGCAAGGCGGCCTACGTGGACGGCACCCTGCGCGGGGGCCATCAGCAGACCGCCTTCCCGGACCTGCCGGCGCAGTAGCGTCCGCCCGGCCGGGCCGGTTCAAGCACCACGGGTGCCCCGCCGCGACGGGACACACCGGACGACACCCGAGGAAAGGCGAGCCAGGACGATGGCACAGAGCGAGATGACGGTAGTAGAGCTCCGCGAATGGATGCGGGGCTGGGTCTGCCGGGCCACCGGGCTCGACATCTCCAAGGTCACCGACGACCGCTCGCTGGAGGAGTACGGGCTGTCGTCCCGCGACGCGGTGTCCCTGTCCGCGGACCTCGAGGACCTCGTCGGTCGGCCGCTCGACGCGACCGTCGCCTACCAGCACCCGACCATCGCCTCGCTGGCCGAGTACGTCGTCAACGGGCCGGTCGAATCCGAGGCGCCCACCGATTTCCACACGTTCCGTGACCGCGGCGCGGGCATGGAGTTCGACGTGGCCGTGATCGGGTTCGCCACCCGCTTCCCCGGCGGCGCCGACACCCCGGAGGCGACCTGGGAACTGCTCGCCTCCGGCCGGGACGCCACGACCCCCCGCCCGGCGACCCGCTGGTCCGAGTGGTCCGGCGACGCCTACGTCCAGCAGGTGCTGTCCGAGGCACCCGATCGTGGCGGCTGGCTCGACGACGCCGAGGTCCGGGACTTCGACGCCGAGTTCTTCGGCATGAGCCCCCGCGAGGCCGAGATGGTCGACCCGCAGCAGCGGCTCGCACTCGAGCTCACCTGGGAGGCCCTGGAGAACGCCCACCTGCCGGCCAGTGACCTCAAGGGCCACGAGGTCGGCGTCTTCATGGGATCGTCCTCCAGCGACTACCAGGTGTTCCTCACCTCGGACTCCGCTGCGGCCTCCCCGTACGCGGTCACCGGCGCCTCCAACTCGATCATCTCGAACCGGGTCTCGTACACGTTCGACTTCCGCGGCCCGTCCATGACGCTGGACACCGCCTGCTCGACGTCCCTGGTGGCGATCCACGAGGCCGTCAACTCGCTGCGACTGCACGAATCGGACCTGGTCGTCGCCGGCGGTGTCAACATGATGCTCGCGCCCGCCGCGACCATGGGCTTCGCCAAGACCGGTGCCGCGCTCAGCCCCGACGGGCGGATCAAGGCGTTCTCGTCCGATGCCAACGGCATCTGCCGGTCGGAGGGCGGGGGAGTGTTCATCCTGAAGCGCCTGTCGGAGGCCGAACGGGACGGCAACGACATCCTCGCCGTCATCAAGGGGTCCGCCGTGAACTCGGACGGTCGCTCCAACGGTATGACCGCACCCAACCCCGACGCTCAGGTCGCGGTCCTGCGCCAGGCCTACGCCGACGCGGGCGTCGACCCGCGCGAGGTCGACTACATCGAGGCGCACGGCACCGGCACCATCCTCGGGGACCCCATCGAGGCCACCGCCCTGGGCCAGGTGCTCGGCCGCGGCCGCGAGGCCGACCGCCCCACGCTGCTCGGCTCGGCCAAGACCAACTTCGGCCACATGGAGTCGGCCGCGGGCGCCGCCGGCCTCGCCAAGATCATCCTCGGGATGACCAACGACGCCCTGCCGCCGACGATCAACTTCGCGGGCCCCAACCCGTACATCGACTTCGACGCCGCGCGACTGAGCGTGGTCACGGAGACCACCGGGTGGCCGCGCTACAGCGGGCGCGCCCTGGCCGGCATCTCCGGGTTCGGGTTCGGTGGCACCAACGCGCACGTGGTGGTGGCCGAGTACCAGCCGGCGCCGGTGCGCGCGTCGGAGGAGACCACGGTCGACGAGGACTCCGTCTCCGACGTCCGGGCCGGCGAGGTCGCCACCCCTGACGCCCCTGCCGCCGAAGCCCAGGCCCCCGAGGCCCCGGCCGCCGCGACCCCGGCCGCCGCGGACGACATCGCACGCTGCGTGGCCGAGGCCGTGGAGCGCAACGCCGACGAGCTGGCCACCACCGGCACCTCCGTGCCCGGCGCCCCCGCGACCGTGCTCGTCGTCTCCGGTTCCCTGCCGTCGCGCCGCAAGTCCACGGCCGGTCAGATCGCGGACTGGCTCGAGGCGCAGGACGACTCGGTCGACCTGGGCGCCGTCGCCCGCACCCTCGCCACCCGCAACCATGGTCGGTCGCGCGGCGCCGTCGTGGGCCACACCCGTGACGAGCTCGTGGCGGGCCTGCGTGCGCTGGCCGCCGGCGACCCCGGGCCGGGCGTGTTCAGCGCCGACGCCCCCGCCGGCACCGGCGACGTGTGGGTGTTCTCCGGCTTCGGGTCCCAGCACCGCAAGATGGCCAAGGAGCTGTACCTGTCCAACCCGCTGTTCGCCTCGTGCCTGGACGCGGTGGACGAGCTCATCGACTTCGAGGCCGGCTACCGGATCGCGGAGTTGATCCTCGATGACTCCCAGACGTACGAGCTGGAGAACTCCCAGGTCGGGATCTTCGCCATCCAGGTGGCGCTGGTCGACACCCTGCGCGCGCTCGGGGCCAAGCCCGAGGCCGTGATCGGGCATTCGATGGGCGAGGTGGCCGCCGCGTACGCGACCGGAGGCCTCGGCCTCGAGGACGCCGTCCGCGTGATCTGCGTGCGCTCGCGTCTCATGGGCGACGCCGAGGGGCAGGTCTCGGAGGAGGAGGCCGGCGCGATGGCGCTGGTCGAGTACTCGGCCGAGGAGATCGCGCAGATCATCGCCGACAACCCGCAGTTCGCCTCCATCGAGCCCGCCGTCTACGCCGCGCCCACCCACACCACGGTCGGCGGCCGTGCCAAGCCCGTCGCCGACTTCGTCGCGTGGGTCGAGGAGCAGGGCAAGTTCGCCCGTCAGCTGCAGGTCCGCGGCGCCGGGCACACCTCGGACGTCGACATGCTCCTGGGCGAGCTGGCCGCGGAGATCGCGGGTCTCGAGCCGCGCGAGCTCACCTCCGGCCTGTTCTCCTCGGTCGATCGCGAGACCTTCTACCGCGCCGGTCACGAGCCGGTACACGCGGAGGAGTACTGGGTCAAGGGCATGCGGCACTCCGTGTGGTTCACCCACGCCGTGCGCAAGGCCGTCGAGGCCGGGTACGTCACGTTCCTCGAGCTCGCGCCCAACCCGGTGGCGGCGATGTCGGTGGCCGCGACCTGCTTCGACGCGGGGCTCATGGAGCCGAACCTCCTCCACACGCTCAAGCGCAAGGAGTCCGAGGCCGACACGCTCCTGCACGCCGTCGCGCAGCTGTACGTGCACGGCCACACCATCGACGTGCCCAGCGTCGTGGAGATGATCCACGGCTACGTCACGGGCCCCGGCCGGTACGCGCCGGTGCCGGGGACTGCGTGGAAGCGCCGCACCCTGTGGCCCAAGGTCACCGCCGGGGGCGGGTCGGGCGAGGGCCGGATGCCGGGCTCGCACGTCGCGCTGCCCGACGGCCGCCACGCGTGGCAGGTCCGTGCCGAGGTGGTGCCCAGCGTCGATGCGCTGATGACCGCCGCCGCGGCGTCGGTGCTCGAGGGTGCGACCCTCACCGCCGTGAACCGGCCCGGCGTGCTGCCGGCCGCCGGTTCCGTGACCACCACCATGACCCCGCACCCGGGTGGCGCGTCGGTGCAGGTCCACGCCCGGGCCGGCGACGCCCCCGCGGCGTTCGTGTTGGTCGCCGAGTGCGCCGTGACCGGCGGCGCCCCCATCGCCCCGGACTCCGCGCCCGAGCAGCACTACGTGTCGAGTGAGTCCGACGCGCCGGTGGTCGACGACGAGGACGACGACGACGAGGTCGACAACCGCTGGAACCCCGAGTCCGGCGAAGCGATCGGTGACCGCCTGGCCCGGATCATCGGCTCCTCGATGGGATACAGCCCCGACGACCTGCCGAGGGAGCTGCCGCTGCTCGATCTCGGCCTGGATTCGCTCATGGCGGTACGGATCAAGAACCGTGTCGAGCACGAGTTCTCCATCCCGCCGCTCGAGTTGCAGGCGATGCGCGACGCGTCGCTGGACGATGTCGCGGACATGGTGCGGTTCGCCGTCGAGAACCCGGATCAGGTCGGCGACCTGGCGGCCCAGCAGGCCCGCGGTGAGGGCGCGGTCGACGTGGCCGCGCTGCGCGGCGACGCGCCGGCGTCCGAGGAGGGCTCCGGCGGCGATGACGCCTCGGTCTCCATCGCGCCGCGCGATGACACCGAGCGCATGGCGTTCGGCGCCTGGGCCGTGGTCACCGGCGCCGCGGCACCCGGTGTGACGGGCCCGCTGCCCCCGGTCGACGAGCCGACCCGGGTCGCTCTCGCCGAGCGGCTCTCGGCCCGCTCGGGCGGCGAGATCACCGCCGCGCAGGTCGCGGGTGCCACGACGATCGCCGAGGTCGCGGATCTGCTCCGTCCGTTCACCGAGGTCGCGGTGGAGGGCAACATCCGCGTGCTGGCCGAGGGGTCGGCCGAGGGCACCCCGCTGTTCCTGTTCCACGCCGCCGGCGGGTCGTCGTTCGTGTACGAGCCGCTGGTCGACCGACTCGGCGCGGACACCCCGGTGTACGGCGTCGAGCGCGTCGAGGGGCCGCTTGAGGAGCGGGCCGCGAGCTACCTGGACCGCATCCGCGAGATCGCGGCCGGCCGTCCGCTCGCCGTGGGGGGCTGGTCCTTCGGCGGCGCGCTGGCCGTGGAGGTGGCCCGGCAACTGCGGGCCGCTGGCGACGAGGTCGCGCTGGTGGTCCTGCTGGACACCGTGCAGCCGTCGGAGCCGATCCCCGACACCCTCGACGAGGCCGAGGCCCGGTGGCGTCGGTACTCGGAGTTCGCCAAGCGCACCTACGGGTTGGACGTGGAGGTCCCGCGGGACTTCCTGGCCGAGCACGGTGAGGACGGCGTGTTGGGCATGCTGCTCGGGGCGCTGGGTGCCGAGGCCAACGCCATGGGCGGCGGTGTCATCGAACACCAGCGGGCCAGCTTCGTCGACAACCGGATCCTGCAGAGCGCGGACCTGTCCACCTGGGCCGGTGTCGGCGCCGAGGTGCCGTTCGTGCTGTACCGCGCGGAGCGGATGCACGACGGGGCGATCGAGCTCGAGCCCCGCTACGCACACATCGACCCGGACGGCGGCTGGGCCCGCATCGTCGGCGACCTGGAGGTCGTCCAGCTCGACGGGGACCACCTCGCGATGGTCGACGAACCGGTGGTCGGTACCGTCGGTAAGCATCTGGCGCGTCGGCTCACCGAGCTCGACGCGGGTGTACGGAAGGGGACAGACGCGTGACGGTGAAGACCACCGCGGAGAAGCTCGCGGAACTGCGGGTCAAGACCGAGCAGGCCAAGGACCCGGGCAGCGAGCGGGCGAAGGCCCGCCGCGACGCCGCGGGGCACACCCCGCCGCGGGAGCGGATCGCACTACTGCTCGACGCGGGCAGTTTCGTGGAGATGGGCCAGCTGGCCAAGGCTCCCGGTAGCCCGGACAACCCGTTCGGTGACGGCGTGGTCACCGGCCGCGGCACCATCGACGGTCGCCCGGTGGCCGTGTACGCGCACGACAACACGGTGTTCGGCGGGTCGGTAGGGGAGGGCTTCGGCAAGAAGGTCTGCGCGATCATGGACTTCGCGATCAAGATCGGGTGCCCCATCATCGGCATCAACGACTCCGGTGGTGCCCGTGTCCAGGACGCCGTGACCTCGCTGGCCTACTACTCCGAGATCTCCAAGCGCCAGTACCCGGCGTCGGGCTACGTCCCCCAGATCTCGATCATGCTGGGCAAGTGCGCCGGCGGCGCCGTCTACGCTCCCGTCACCACCGACTTCGTCGTGGCTGTCCAGGACCAGGCGTACATGTTCGTCACCGGCCCGGACGTCATCAAGCAGGTCACGGGCGAGGAGATCTCCATGGAGGATCTCGGTTCGGCCCTGCAGCAGGCCAAGAACGGCAACGTCAACCACGTGGCCGTGAGCGAGAACGACGCGTTCATGTACGTGCGCAACCTGCTGAGCTTTCTGCCGTCCTCGGCGGCGGAGAAGGCTCCCCGGATCAACCCGGGGCTCGAGCCGGTGCGCACCGAGTCGGATCTGCACCTCGACACGATCATCCCGGACTCGGACAACGCCGCGTACGACATGCACGATGTGCTGCTGCGGATGTTCGACGACGGCGAGTTCGTGGAGACCTCCGGCCAGTTCGCGTCCAACATCATCACGGGATTCGCCCGTGTCGACGGTGAGTCCGTCGGCGTCATCGCCAACCAGCCGCTTCACCTGTCCGGTTCGCTGGACATCGACGCCTCGGAGAAGGCGACGCGGCACATGATGCTGTGTGACGCCTACTCGATCCCGCTGGTCTACGTGGTGGACACCCCCGGCTATCTCCCGGGCGTCCAGCAGGAGAAACTCGGCATCATCCACCGCGGCGCCAAGATGGGATACGCCGTGGCCGCGACCTCGGTGCCCAAGGTGACCTTCGTGGTGCGCAAGGCCTACGGCGGCGCGTACGCCGTGATGGGGTCCAAGAACCTGGGTGGCGACCTCAACTTCGCCTGGCCCACCGCGCGCATCGCGGTGATGGGTGCCGAGGGCGCGGTCGACCTGCTGCAGCGTCGGCAGATCGAGGAGGCGGGCCCCGAGGAGGGTCCCAAGCTCCGCAAGCAGCTCATCGACATGTACAACGAGTTCATCGCGACCCCGTACACCGCCGCCGAGCGCGGGTACATCGACGCCGTGATCGAGCCGTCGCAGACCCGCCTGGTGCTGCGCGGTGCGCTGAACCAGCTGCGGGACAAGATCAGCAACGAGCCGCCGCGTAAGCACCCCATCGCGCCCATGTGACCGCCGCGGGCGGGGTCGACTGGGCGGCTACTCGGACTGGTTCGGACAGGCGTCGACGGCCACCTGGAGGGTGATGTCCCCCGCCCGCTCGAAGGTGAAGGTGACCGGGATCGACTTCCCCGGCTCGGCGCTGTCGTCGAGACCGAACATGAAGGACCTGAACGGCCGGTCGGGTGCGTCGGCGTCCTCGACGTTCTCCACCGGTTGACCGGCGGCGATCGACGACTCGGGGGCGATTTCGAGGGCGCCCGCGGGGGCGTCGATCTCGACCCGCTCCGCGGCGGGGCTGGTGATTTCCGAGAGAGTCTCCGCCTCGGTGGAGCTGTCGTTGACCGCGGTGAAGCTCAGCTGGGCGGGTGCGTCCACCTGCAGCGAACAGTCGATCGCGTAGGCGGGTGCGATGAAGACGTTCTCGACCGAGGTCTGACCGTCCGTCTCTCCTCCGCCGCGGTTGGTCGAATCCGGTTCCGGGTCGTCGGACGAGCATGCGGTCGACACCCCGAGGGCGAGGACCATCGCGGCCGAAGCGGCGTACCGGGTCATTGAGATGCTCGTAGCCGACACGGTACCCACGGTGGGCGTGTCGGCACACCACATTCCCCCGGTACCGCGGTGCGGCCTACTCCGGGTCGGTCACCAGGATCGGCCCCTCGGGCTGCCACCAGCCCCAACGGGTCTCGGTCCCGGTGGTCACCTCCGCGGGCGCCGGCGGGTCCTCCTGATAGGTGCCCAGCGGCGTGTACGCCTCGATCGAACCCCAGTCACGGTTCCAGTCGTGGCGCAGGTACGACGGGATCGTCCGGGCACGCTGGGCGGTCTCGATCCACCCGAGCGGCCCACCGGCCTCGTAGGACATCCACGTACTGGTGGCGCTCACGGCGAGCGGACGGTCGGGCAGGATCCGGAACTCCGGCAACTCCGCCACACCCGCGTAGTGCTCGAACGGCCGCTGGCACGGGAACTGCAGGCTCACCGCCCAGTCGAGCAGGACGGGCGACTCCGACCCGACCATCTCCTGGACCGTCACGAGCTCGGGTGCGCGCGGCGGGGTGATGGCGGTCCACTGTTCGGGGGTGAGGTCGTTGTCGTCGACCCGGACCCGCATGACATCGGCGTCGGCGGGGGCGTCCTGCATGTCCACCCGCAGGTTGCGCCACGTCGGCGCGGGACCGATGTCGAACGGCACCACCGGCTCGCCCACCGTGTCGACCCCGGCGTCGCCGGACCGGCCGAACTCGACCACGACCTCCTGGCCGTACTCGTAGAGCCCGTCGGCGTCGTAGCGGCCGATCCGGCCGGCCGCCGAGATCACCAGGAGCGGGTGGGACTCGCGGTTCTCGGGCAGGCGGTACCAGCCGGTCTCCAGGCTCGCCTCCCGCTGCGGGCCCACGAAGAACGACCCGAGCACCGGGGTCGTGGCGGGGTCGAGCCCGAACGGCAGGGCCACCGTGGACTCGTTCACGCCCTCCGCCCCGCGGCCGCCGGCCGTGCCGGCGCTCTCCCCGGTGCTGACCGACGGGCCGCCGCCGGGCTCGGAGGTGGTGTTGGCGGCGCCGGGGTCGGCCACCACCGCGTCGGCCGACAGGTCCGGGGCGACACCGTCCGGGGTGAACGCGGTGTTCTCCCCGGCCTCGATGGCGGCGGCCCGGTCCCGCGGGTCGATCGACCCGTCGGGCAGGGGGGTGGCGTCGAGCGGGTCCAGCATGCCGGCGTTCGCGTCGGGCTCGACCAGGACGCGGTCGGCGAGCATGCAGGGGTTGCCTGCGAGCGCGGACACGTTCCCGGCGGCGATGGTGTAGGCCGGGTACTGCTTGTGGATCCCCTTGGCGAACGAGGCGAACGAGAAGACCACCAGCAGTCCCGCGACCACCGCGATGGGGGCGGCGGCGAAGGTCCGCACCCGGCGACGACCCGCCGAGGTGCGGGGCGCGTGCTCACCGATGTAGTCACGACGGAGGTGCTGCCAGCCGGCGAAGGCGAACGTGAGCACGGCCAGGGCGAGCAGCACACTGGCGGCGTCGATGCCGCGGACGCTGGGTGCCTTGTCCCACCACGGGATGCCGTAACTGGAGACGTACCACCAACCGTTGGGGCCCGCGAAGGCGAGCGCGACCACCACGAGGATGACGCCCAGGAACAACGTGCGGTTGCGGGCTGTCCGGACGGCGGACGCGGAGATCGCGAGGGCACCCAACGCGGCGATCGCCCCGCCGATGCCGGCGTACACACCGAAGTGGTGGGTCCACTTGGTGGGCGAGAACATCATGAAGAAGGCGGTGCCCACGACCACGCCGACCAGGCGCCAGACCGGTCCCGAGGCTGCGCCGGGCACCTTGCCGCGGCGCAGCATGGTGCCGATCACCAGCGCCAGGCACAGCAGCACGAGCAGGACCGGCAGGCGGCGGGCGAGGGACCCGTCCACCGTGGGGATCATCAGGTAGTAGTAGCGGACGAATTCCTCGAACCAGTTGAGGTTGGGGCCGATCTCGCCGCGGACGCGGATGGCCTCGAGGACGGCGGCGAGGTTCTGGACGCCGAAGACGACGATGAGCACCATGGTGCCGGAGGCCAGCACCGGGGCGATCAGGGCGAGGTACGAGCCGATCCGGCGGCCGCGCACGACCACGGTGCGGACGACCGCCCGCAGCCCCATGATGAGGGCGGCGACGGCCATGAGGCCGGTGGGGCCGGTGGCCAGTGAGAACGAGGCGATGATCACCGCGATCGCGAACGGGAGCATCCGGCGCGTGGCTATCGCCCGTTCGACGGAGACCCAGGTGAGCAGGGCCCCCAGCGCGATGACGGGCTCGGGCCGCAGGCCGTTGTTGAACGCCATCCAGAACGCGAGGAACACGGCGGCGGCGCTCCAGAGCACCACCGGGGTGGTGCGGGCGGCCCGGCCGAGGCGTGGCAGGACCTCGCGGCTGATGACCAGCCAGCAGAGGATGGCCGCGACGAGCGCGGGCAGGCGCATCCACGGGCTGGCGGTGGAGACCTGTGCGAACAGCGTGAGCAGGTCGTAGTAGGGGGAGCCGAAGGGCGACTCGGGGACCCCGTACCAGCGGTAGTAGTTGGCCATGTACCCGGCCGGGTCGGCGGCGCGGGCCATCGTGAGGATGTAGCCGTCGTCGGAGGTGTTGCCGCCGATGAAGTGCCAGATGCCGAGTGTGCCGATCACGACGACGTCGGGCGGCCGGATCTTGAACCAGCCGCGCGGCAGGAAGCGGCGGGCGCGCCGGCCGTCGGTCTGGTCGAGTGCGTGCAGGGCCCACAGGGCGACCGCGGTGGCCAGCAGGCCGATCACGATGGCGGCCCACTTGAGGGCGGTGGGGTCGGTGGTGAACCGGGAGTCGACCTCCACGGTGGCGCCGAGACCGTCGGGCACGGCTGTGTCCGAGGGCAGGTCGGTGTAGACGCCCACCACCATCGGGCGCAGGTCCTCGGCGTCCACCCTGCGGGTGGCCGCGGGATCGTCCATCCCCTCGAACGCCGCCTCCACGTAAGTGGGGGCCGCGACGACGCTGAGCCGTGTGCAGTCGCCGGCCTCCACGCGGTCTCGCGGTGCGGAGACGATCACCCGGTTGCGTGAGATCACGTCGACCGTCTCGGCGGAGGCGCGCACGAACAGTGCGCGGTCGCCGGCCTCCTCGCCGCCGGCGGGCGCGGTGGCCAGCAGGATGCCCCCGTCCTCCGGGAGATCCGCGACCAGGGTGCACGGTGCGGAGGCGGTGAACCGCTGCGGCGAGTGCGCCATGAGCGGGGCGGTGACCGAGTCGACGGACCCGTTCTGCGGCCACTGCACGGTCGAGGTCGTCTGCTCGACCGGCAGGAACGGCAGGGAGAGGAAGCACAGGGTCCCCAGGAGCCCGCTGACTATCGAGATGAGACGGAGTCGCTTGACGCGGGAGTCGGCGGCGACCGAGCCGGCCACCGGGCCGGTGGCCGGGGCGGTTTCCGGGGACGGGGCCGGCGAGGAGTCTGACACGACGACCGATTCTAGGCGACGATCACTTCATCGGACCCGGCGTGGTCCAGCCCCACCGCAACTCGCTGCCGCGGACCAGTTCGGCCGGACTCGCCTGCGGGTCCAGAGGTTCGAACCGCTGGAGCGAACCCCAGTCCCTCGACCAGTCGTGGTCGAGGTAGGTGGGGACCGTGATCGCCTCGACCGTCTGGGTGGTCCACAGCAGGGGTCCGCCGCCGCCGGCGCTCTGCCACCAGTTCGCGGCGGAGGAGGATTCCCGGTCGGCGAGGATGCGGTATCGGGGGATCTCCGCCACGCCACCGTTGTGCACGAACGGTCGCTGGCACGGGAACGCCAGTGCCACCACCCAGTCGACGAGCACTGGGTCGGTGTGGCCGACGACCTCGTCGAGGGTGCGCAGGCGCGGGTTCCGTGGTGGGGTCACAGCGAGCCACTGGTCGGGATCGAGGTTGCCGTCGGTGGCGACCACGCGGACGACCTCGGCCTCGGCGGGGATCGACTCGAGCGGGATGCGCAGGTTGCGCCAGGCGGGGGCCGGCCCGATGTCGATGGGGGACATGGACCCCATGACCTCGAAATCGGTGGGTCCGGCGGGGCCGACCCGGCCGGGGCGTCCGTACTCGATCCGCAGGTCGCCGCTCCCGATCCGGCCGGCGGCGGCCATGACGAGCAGTGGCCGGTTGGGGCTGCGGGCGGGCAGTTGGTACCAGGCGCTGGTGAGTTCGGCGGCGACCTGCGGCCCGCGCCGGTACGAACCGAGGACGGGAGTGGTGTCCGGGTCGAGGCCGAAGGGCAGGGCCACGGTGGAACCGTTGACGGTCACGGCACCGCGGCCACCGGTGGTGCCGGCGTCCACGCCGTCGCCGGGGTCGCGCTCGCCGGTCTCGGACGTCGCCAGGGAACCGGAGGCCTCGGTGCTGTCGACGGTGATGGAGTCCGGCAGACCGTTGGGGGCGAAGCCGTTGACCACGCCGGCCCCGAGGGAGATCTCAGGCCCGGCCCCGATGGCGCCGAGCAGGCCGTCGTTGGAGTCCTCCTCGACCAGCACCGAGTCGGCCAGTGCGCAGGGTTCGCCGGCCAGGGCGCGCATGTTGCCGCGCCCGACCGTGTAGGCCGGGGTCTGGGCGAACACGGCGATGACCGCGGAGGACAGTTCGAAGATCACCACGGAGAACGCGACGACCGTCAGCGGGGCGCCGCCGATCCCGGCGCGCCGGCGCGGGCGGGCCGTGTCCCCGGAGCCGCCGTCCCGCCGTCGCGACGCGGGGGTGTCGGCGTGCGTGCGCAGGAAGGGCACCGCCTGTCTGATGCGGACGCGGAGGGCGGCGCCGGGGTCGTCGGGCAGGATCCCGGAGTGGATGAGCCCGGCGATGAGCAGACACACGAATCCGCCGACGAACGCGACGTACTGGATCTGCACCCCGCCGATCGCGGGGAAGGAGTCCGAGAAGGGGATGCCGTAGTCGGAGACGTACCACCAGGTGTTGTCGGTGGCGGTGGAGAGTCCGACGACGAGGCACAGCGCCGCCCACACCAGCCAGCGGTTCCGGCTCAGCGACACCGTCGAGGAGCGCAGCGCGATCACGGCCAGCACCGCCAGCGCCCCCGCCAGTCCGGCGAACACCCCGAAGTGGTGGGTCCACTTGGTGGGCGTGAACACCAGGAACAGCAACGATCCCGCGATCACGCCGATGAGCCGGCGGGACGGTCCCGCGGCGGCGCCGGGGATCCGCCCACGCCGCAGCATCACGGCCGAGACGAGCACGAGGCACATGAGCATGAGCAGGACGGGGAAGCGCCGGGCGACCCCGCCGTCGGCGGAGACGCCGAACAGTGCCTCCCAGCGTTCCTTCTCCCCGTACCAGGGCAGACTCGGACCGAGCTCGGTGCGGATGCGGGTGGCCTCGAGGACGGCGGCCAGCGTCTGGTCGGCGAACACGGTGTAGAGCAGTGCGAGGCCCACCGCCAGCACGGGTCCGAGGATCGCCGCCCATCCGACGACCTGCGCGCGGCGGCGCACCATGCGGACGAACTCGCGTGCACCGGCGGCCAGCGCCGCCACGCACATCAGCCCGGTCGGGCCGGCACCGAGGGAGAACGCGGCCACACCGATCGCCGCGACGCCCGGCACGAGGCGGCGGGTGGCGATGGACCGCTCCACCAGCGACCAGGTGAGCAGGGCGCCCAGCGCGATCACGGGCTCGGGCCGCAGCCCGTTGTTGAACGCCATCCAGAAGGCGAGGAACAGGGCGGCCCCCGTCCAGCGCGGGCCGCGCCAGGTGCGGGCGAGCCGGCCCAACCGGGGCACGACCTCCCGACTGATGATGAGCCACGCGAGGATGCCGCACACCAGGGTGGGCAGGCGCATCCACGGACTGGCCGTGGACACCTCGGCGAACACCCGCAGGATCTCGTAGTACCACCCCACCGGGGACTCGGGGGAGCCGAGCCAGCGGTAGTAGTTGGCCATGTATCCGCTGGGCCCGGCGGAGCGGGCCATGGTCAGCAGGTAGCCGTCGTCGGAGGTGTTGGCACCCACGAGGTGCCAGAAGCCCAGGACGCCGATCACCACGCCGTCGACCCCGGACAGTCGCGACCAGGACCGTGGTACGAACCGCCGGCCCGAGCGGCCGTCGATGCCGTCGAGGCGGTGCAGGAACACCACGGACGCGAGGGTGGCCAGGACGCCGATGACCATCAGCACCAGCTTGAGCAGCGTGGGGCTGGACGAGTAGCGGGAGTCGACGGTCACCTCCACCGTCGACTCACCGAGCCCATCGGGCGCGGTCGTGGCCGTGAGGTCGGTGAACACGCCGGTGACCTGCGGCCGCATGCTTCCTGGCACGGCGGCGCGCACGGCGTCGTCGGCGTCGTCGGGATCCCGTTCGAGGCCGGTGAACTCTGCGGTGAGGATCCCGGTCTCGGCGCGCACGTGCAGCGTCTCGCACGCGGGGTCCCGCAGGGTCGACAACGGCACGGACAGCAGCGTGATGTTGCGGACCGCGACCTCGATGACGGGATCGCCCGCGGCGTCGCGGACGCGTTGGACGACCAGCCCGTCGGAGATCCGCCCGGGGGCGTCCTGCGGGAGGGTGGAGAACACGATCGTGTTCTCCGGTACCTGTGCCAGCGGCGCGCAGGGGGCGGTGATCGTCAGGTCGAGCGGCCGCCCGGAGACGAGGGGCGCGGTGACCGGGGCGTAGTCGGGCCCGGCCGTCCACTGCACACGGGTGGTGTCCTGGTTGACCGGCAGTATCCCGGCGAGGACGGCGAGGAACGCACCGAGGAACCCGGTGATGATCGCCCACCGGCGGTGGCGGTCCATTCCGGGGTAGGGGTGCAGTCCGAGGGGACGCTCACGGTCGGTGACGCGCACCTCGTCGTCGTCGCCCCCCGGCACGGTCCCTGCTCCCGGGCCGTCACCGGACCCGCGGCCGTCACCCGCTCCCCGCATCGTCACCGCCTGATCACCGCACCACGATCACGGCGAACGGTCCCACGTCGTGGACCTCGAAGTGGGGACCCTCCACGGCCTCGGCGGGGATGGTGACGCCGAACCGTCGCACGTTGGGGTCGTTGGGGTAGGTGTCCTCGGCCAGGCGCAGTGCATATCCGTCGCCCGACGGGCGGGCGACGATCGCGTCGGGGCCGCGCCACGGGGTCTGGTCCATCATGGCGCGCAGCTCGGCGCCGCTGGTGGCGTCCTCCCACCGGAGCATGGCCTCGTTGCGGTCGGCGTACCGCCCCAGGGGGTTGGCGTAGTGGGAGGTGACGGCCTGGTAGGCCAGGTACGGGTGGTAGGCGAGGAAGGCATCGGCGGTGCTGACGACGACGAGGTCGGTGCGGTCGCGGCCGGGGAACGCCTCCCGGATGGTCTCGTCGACCTCGGCGTAGTGGGACTCGGGCCCGGGCGGGTAGCGGTCCGCCCGCTCGCCGTGACCGTCGGTGTCGGTGTAGGCCAGCCGGATCTCCTCGTGCAGGTGATCGGGGATGCCCTGCGCGTGGGCGAGTGCGGCCAGGGCGGCCACGACCCCCACCACCGCGGTGGCCCGGCGACGTCGGTCTTCCGCCTCCGCAGTGGGCCGGTCGGTGCCGTTCTGGCGCCCGGCGAGGCGCACGACGAGGCCGGCGACATCGGCGATCGCGAAGACGCCCGCCACCGCGAGCAGCCCGATGAGCACCGGTTCGAGACGGAAACCGAGCATGGTGGTGCCCAGGACGGTGATCGCCATCGAGGCCAGGGACCACAGGTAGACGGCCACGACGCCCAGGCCCAGCGCCTGCGCGCGGCGCGAGGTCCACGCGCGGGCGACGATCCAGACCAGACCGGCCAGGCACACCCAGCCCGTGAGGCCGCCGGCGGTCATGGGCAGCGGCAGGCGGGCGCCGGCGTCGGGCAGGTAGTGCATCGCCGTCCCGGAGTCGGCCGGGGTGCCGCGAAGCGCGGCGAGCAGATAGGGGGCCCACACGATGAGCGCGATCGCGATGGAGCCGAACCCGATCGCCGCGAGCCGGGCCGCGGGCAGGCAGAGCGGGAAGGGCCCGCGGCCGGCACGGCGATGCGCGACCGCGGCGCCGACGGTCGCGACCAGCGCCATGAGCACGACGGTGCCCGCCGCCAGACCCGTGTAGAGCGTGTACATGCTGGCCGAGACGCCCAGGAACAGGGTGGTGGCCACGGCCGCACCGCGACCGGCGTGCCGCGCCGTGGGGTTGACGGCGTGCCACGCGAGGATGAGCACCGGCGGGAGGAACAGCGCCGCGATCGCGCCGTAGGGCTCGGGGCTGCCGTAGGCGAGCATGATCGAGGTCGAGGCCAGTCCCACCGCCGCCCCGAGGTCGGTGCGCAACAGGCGGGTCCACAGCACGGTGACCAGCGCGGCAGCGATCGCGAGCGAGAGGATGGACCACGGCTTGTACGCCGCCCAGCCCTCGAGGCCGACGAGGTCGGCGAACCGCCCGCCCAGCCAGAACCAACCGGACGGGTAGAACGAGGGCAGGTCGGCGTATGCCATGTCGGGCAGGCCGAGCGAGGTCGCCGAGCGACCGAGGAACTGGGTGCGGAACTCCTGGTCCACGCTCACGCCGTGCAGGTACAACCGCGACGCGGCGAGCGGGATCCCCAGCGTGGCGGCGACCAGCAACGCCGAGCCGGTGGGGGCCGCGAGCTTACCCAGACGGACCAGCGCAGGCCGACCCCCCGGCCGCTCGCCTGCGCGTGCGGACAGGATCCCCAGCACCACCAGCGCGAGGGCGGCGACCTGACCGACGACCGTCAGCGCCCGCAGGACGTTGGAGTTGCCGTAGGCGGGGAAGGAGACGAGGGAGAACCCGGCGAGGACGACCGCGGTGACGACGGCGGCCAGCAGCGTCGCCGCGCCGGCGAGGCCGAGTCCCCGGAGCGCCGACCGCCCCATCAGCGCGACAGGCATCCTCAGAACGGGAGCTTGCGGAAGATGGGGCGCGGCACGTGGGTGAGCACGGCCATCACCCCACCGAAGGCGGCCGGGGCGAAGACCGCGCCCTTCCCCGCGCCGGACTTCTTCACCGCGATGCGGGCGACCTCGTCCTTGTTGATGGTCAGCGGCGCCTCCTTGACGTGTGCCGACATGCGGGTGCGGACCTGGCCGGGCCGGATGACCAGGACATCCACCCCGTGCTCCGCCAGCGCGTACCCGAGTCCGGTGTAGAAGGAGTCCAGTCCCGCCTTGGTGGAGCCGTAGACGAAGTTGGAGCGGCGAGCACGCAGACCCGCGGCCGAACTCATGGCGATGATCCGGCCGTACCCCTGCGACTTCATCCGCTCGGCGAGCAGCACGCCCACCGAGACCGCGCCGGTGTAGTTGATCTGGGCGATCTGGACGGCCTTGCGCTGGTCGGACCAGAGTTCTTCGTTCTCACCCAGCAGGCCGAACGCGACGATCGCCACGTCCACGTCCCCGCCGGCGAAGATCTGCTCGAACGCGGCCGGGTGGGACTCGGTCGCGGCGGCGTCGAAGTCGACCACCTCCACCGCGCTCGCACCGGCGGCGGTCATCTCCGCGCGCGCGTCGTCGACCCCCGGGTCGCCGGGCAGGCAGGCGAGGATCACGCGCATCGGGCCCTGCTGGAGGTACTCGGCGCAGATGGCCAGGCCGATCTCGGAGGTACCACCGAGGAGGAGCAGGGTCTGGGGGACGCCGACGGCATTGATCATGGGCAGGAGTCTACCGAGGGGGTCACACGTGGGCACCGTCCACGTGATCCGTATCGCGACCCCTCGTGTCGCGGCCCCTCGCGTCGCAGGGGTCAGCCGAGGGGCGGGTAGTAGGTGAACACCACACCGATGGTCTGTGGTTGGTCGACGTACGTACACCGGGAATAGATCCCGTACGCGCGGCCCGGTATCAACATCTTGAGCCAGGAGGTCGAGGCGCCCGGCGCGACGGTCACCGGCGCGCCGAGTTCGTTCCCCGCTCCGATCTGCGACTCGCCCACGTCCACGACCAGCCGGGCGAGTGGGGGGAGGCCGGCGGTCGCCGTGGCCGCGCCCTGCAGCATCTGCACCTGCCCGGCGTCGGCGTACTTGAACTGGCAACTCTGTGGCGACGCGGTGCGGTTGGTGTACGTGACCGGAATGGCTCTGCCGGACGGTGTCCACTCGAGCGTGGAGGGCCCACCGATGACGGCGGAGGGCAGGGCCTCGAGACTGTCGGTGATCGGGTCGGCGCCCGCGATGCCCGCGCCCACTCCGGTGAGGGTCAGGGCGGATGCGGCAGCGACGGCGAGTGCGGCGGTGGCGGTACGACGGATCATGATGCGCTCCCTGGGCTGATCCGGGTGACCTGCGTCCCCCGGGGGTCATCCCAGTGTGCTCCGCCGATGGTCACATGTATATACCTTTATCGGAGCCGGTGACGACCGTCAGATCAGCTCGAGGCGACGCCCCATGTCGGAGACGAACACGCCGTTCGGGTCGATCCCGCGGCGGGTGGCGATCCACGAGTCGATCCGGGGGTACATCGCGTGGAAGCGCTCGGCCGGGACGCGGGAGTCCTTGGCCGTGTACAGGCGGCCGCCCATGGACATGACCTTGGCGTCGAGTTCGTTGACGAACGTGTTGAGACGGCTGTTGATCGGGAAGTCCACGCAGACGTTCCATCCCTCCATGGGGAAGGACAGCGGTGCCTGGTTTCCCGGCCCGAAGAGCTTGAAGACGTTGAGGAACGAGTAGTGCCCCGAGCGCTGGATGTCGCCGATGATCTCCTTGAAACCCTCGACCTCGCCGGGCGGGACGATGAACTGGTACTGCAGGAATCCCTTGGACCCGTAGGCCCGGTTCCACTCGGAGAACAGGTCGAGCATGTGGTAGAACGCCGGCAGTGTCTTGATCTGGTTCCGGGACGTGACCCCGAGCCGGTAGTACACCTCGCCGATGGGGCCGAAGGTGTACTTGTTCGCGAGCCCGTTGGGGAAGACGTCCGGGAAGGTGATGAGCGGCTTGGCGTCCATCGCCAGGGGGTTCTTCGCCAGCTTGGGCGCGTATTCCTCGAGTTCGGCGAGGGTGGCCAGCGACCCGCGGGACACGGCGGCCCGGCCGAGCTTCGGCGGCGCGCTGATCGCGTCGAACCAGGCCGAGGAGTAGGTGTACTTCGACTCGGAACCGTCGGTGTGCAGGGCGATCGTCTCGTCGAGCGACCCGGTCTGATCGGTATCGGCCAGGAAGAAGGCGGTCTCGGTGCGGGTCATGGCGATCCACACCTTGAGGATCACGCCGGTCAGGCCGTTGCCGCCGACCGTGGCCCAGAACAGGGTGCCCTCCGGGTCGTCGGCGGTACCGCTCGGCTCCAGGGTCAGCACCCGGCCGTCGGCGACGAGCAGTTCCATGCGGGTGACGTGGTTGCCGAACGAGCCGGCCGAGTGGTGGTTCTTACCGTGGATGTCATGACCGATCGCGCCGCCGACCGTGACCTGCCGGGTGCCCGGGAGCACCGGAACCCACAGGCCGAACGGCAGGGCCGCGCGCATGAGCTGGTCGAGGTTCACGCCCGCGTCCACCACGGCCAGCGCCTTCTCGGCGTTGAGCTCGTGGATGCGGTTGAAGTGGCTCATGTCCAGCACGAGACCGCCGGAGTTCTGGGCGCTGTCGCCGTAGGAGCGACCGAGCCCGCGGGCCACCACGCCGCGGCGCAGGTGGGCGGGGCTCGACGCGTTGGCGTCGTTGACCGCCGCCACGGCTGCCGATATCTCCTCCACGGACCGTGGGGTGAGCACGTGGCTCATCGCGGGAGAGGTGCGCCCCCAGCCGGTGAGGCGCTTGAGTTCGGTGTCCAGGGAGACGGTGTTCGTGGAGGGCTGGCCGGGGAGGCTGTTCTGGGCGGTGCTCACAGGGTCGAGGGTACCGCTCAGCGGCTCCCGACCCACCCCGCGACGGCCCCGGCGTGACGTCCGCAACGCCCCCGGCGCGCCCGACCGCTGGTGACGCTATCGGCAGCCGGCGGTGAACGGGACCCCGCGGGCGCGGTCGTCGACCCAGTCGAGCGCCGGGCCCACCGCGGTGTAGGCGGCCAGGATGTGCTCGCCCGGAACGGGCGTGTACTCGACGTCGGCGCCGGCCGCGCACCACTCGTCGGCCAGCTGCCGGGCCGTCCATTCGGGGACGAACGGGTCTCCGGGACCCCGCGACGAGCCCGGGCCGGGCCCGATCGGCGCGGCGGCGTCCCCGTGCCACACCTGCACCGGGCCGGTCGGCACCTCGCGCGGGTCTGCGCCGTGGGCCGGGTCGGCGGTGCCCAGCCGGTTGCGGGCGAGCACCTCCGACACGGTCGGGTCGGTCCGCGGGTCGGTGGTGATCAGCGTCGCCAGCGGGACGGGGAACAGCCCCGACGCGGTGTTGGCGGCGGCACACGAGTCGCGGAGCCCGTGGGCGGCGACGTCCCCGGCGTCGCTGAGCAGTGTGTACAGCTCGGGGTACTCGCGCGCGATCCCCAGTACCGCTGCTCGGTAGAGCCCGGAGGCGAGGTTGCCGTCCATCGTGTCGAACAGTTCCGAGTAGTCGGCGGGGACACCGCCCACGGACGATCCCACGAGCACACCGGTCAACTCGGGCGCGTAGACGGGCTGCAGCTGGGCGGCCCAGCCGGTGGCGATACCGCCGCCGGAGTAGCCGACCTGGACGACCCGCGAGTCGACGAACAGCGGGCCGGCGTCACCGGGTGGGACGAAGGCGCGGGCCGCTCGGATCCCGTCGAGGACCGCCCGGCCGTTGGCCCGTCCGGCCGCGTAGGCGGCCTTGGGTCCCTGGAAGTCGGTCACGACCAGCCCGTACCCGCGGTCGGCGAGGATCTGCAGGAACGGTGGCATCTCGATGTTCAGCTCGTGCGGCAGCGTGTGCGACGGCATGCATGTCAGGCCGAGGGAATCGATGGTGACGTTGAACGACACGAGCGGTCGCGGACCCGGCCCTGTCCAGGGGGTGGCCGGCTCGATGATGGTGGAGACGATCTGCTGCGGCCGGTCGTGCGAGTCGAGACTCTGGACCAGCACCTGCCAGCCGCGGCCGAAGTTGCGGACGTTGTGCGGCGGGATCGTCACCGGCCTCGTGTCGAGGATCGTCCCGGGGGCCGTGGCGGGATCGACCTCGGGCGGTGCGGAGTACCAGGGATCCGGTGACGGGCTGGGCAGATATCGCTCCGGCGTGCGCTCGTGCGGGGGTGCCGGTCGGAACGCCGCCAGCGGATCGGGCGGTGCCGCGGGCGAGGACCCGGGCGCCGGTGCCGGCATCGCGGCGGTGGACGGGACCCCGGCCATCACGCAGGCCAGGGACACGATTGCCGCGGCGACTGCGCGGGCGGGACGGAGGGGACGCCGCGACCTCATTCGCGTACGGTATCGCGCGCCTCGGACATGCCGCCGGGCGGTCGGCACATCGACCTCGCCGGACCCTCCCGGTCGGGGCGGGTCGGTCGTAGGCTCTCCCACGTGGGGTCGACGATGATCGAGATCGGGCCGGCGTTGGCGGTGGCCGTCGTCCTGTTCGTGGTGATCGGCGCGACGGCGGCGTGGCTGGGCAGGACGGGGCAGGAGTGGGAGATCCCGTGGACGTCGATCCGCGCGGCCGTCCAGCTCGTGGCGCTCTCGCTGGTCATCGGATACGTGGCCGACCGGCCGTGGCTGGTGGCGGCATTCGCGGTGGTGATGGCGTCCGTCGCCTCGTGGGCCGCGGCCCGGAGGCTGGCGCAGCGCAGCGCGCCTCAGGCCGGTGCGGCGCGGGTGACCGTGCGTGATGCGCTGTGGTGCGCGGTGGCGGTGGCTCTGCCGGGTGCGGTGATCGTCCTGGGGTTGCTCGCGGCCGGGGTGGTCCGCCCCAACGGGCTGTCGGTCATCCCGGTGGTGGGGATCTTCCTGGGCAACGCCATGGCGGTGGCGGGCCTGTCCGGCCGCCGCGCGCACGACGAACTCGCCACCCGTCACGGTGAGGTGGAGGCCGCGCTGTCGCTCGGCTTCACGGACATCCCCGCGCGGATGATGGTGTGCCGCGAGGCGGCGGCGACATCCCTGCAGCCCTCACTGGACCAGACGCGCACCATCGGGTTGGTCACGATCCCCGGGGCGTTCGTCGGGATGGTGCTCGGCGGTGCCCGTCCGTGGGAGGCCGGGGTGATGCAACTGTTCGTCTCGACCGGGATCCTCGCGTGTGGCGCGATAGCCCTGGTGGTGACCACCCGTCTCGTGGCCGCCGACCGGTTGTAGCCGGGAGACGCCTCGCGCGCGACGCCCGACTGTCGGCCGGTGGGCCGGACGGTGGGCGCCGCGCGCGAGTAGCGGTGCGGTGGGCTCGCGCTCAGGCGGAGCCGCGGGTGGCCGGCGTCGACAGGACGACGCGGCCGGTGGGCGTGTACGACGGCGAGACCGGGCGACGGTTCGGAGTCCGCAGCGGCGACGACGGCGGGATGGCCCGGCCGGTCGGCGTGTACGAGAACGCGGTCGGCGCGTTGTTCATGGCGGGATTTCGGTACTGCGACATGGGGATTCCTCCTGGTCGGGAAGCGAGCTGCACAGCCGCCACGTCCACTGGTGACGAGACGACGAGCCGTGCTCGGATGCGTTGGGTGGAGGCGACGACGGCTACCCGGGAATGGCGCGGACCTGGTGGTGTGGGCGCCGGGTGAGATGGGGTGGCCGGAACGGATCGCTCCCGCGGAATCGAACTCAGTCGGCGGATGTGCCGTTCCCGGTTCGACCAGAAGCGGGCTGGTGTGCCCGCAGTGGAGAAAGAATGGCACGTCGCAGACCTGATCGCAAGAGGGGTGACGCTGCGCCCCGGGCCGGCGATCTACCCTGGTCGCGTGACGACATCCAGCGGCGGACCCATCCACGGCAACCCGGCGGACCCGCCGGAGGACTCCGTCCTCGACTCCCTGCGGGGCGCCGTGGACCCCCTCGAGGCCCGCCACGAGTCCGACCCGGCCCGCCCGACCGACCTGAAGACGCAGGTCGTCCGGTTCTTCCTGACCGGCGTGCTGTCGGCGATCGTCGACTACGGGCTCCTCCAGCTGCTCAGGGTCCTCGGCCTGGACTACGGCACGGCCAAGGCGCTGTCCTTCGTCGCCGGCACGCTCACCGCCTACTCCTTCAACCGCCGGTGGACGTTCCAGGCCGAGCCGTCGCGCGCCCGGTTCATCGCCACGATGGGCCTCTACGCGCTGATGTTCGGCGTGCAGTGGGGCCTGTTCATGGTGCTGACACCGTGGTTCCTCGGTATGGACTGGAGCCCGTTCTGGGCCACGACCGTGGCCTACGTCATCGCCCAGGGCGTCGCCACGGTCACCAACTTCATCGTCCAACGGACCGTGATCTTCCGGGTGCGCTGAGCACCGTGACGGTCGCGCTCGTCCTGCTCGCCGCGGTGGCGCTGGTGGTGTTGCCGGGGGCGGTGGTCTGCCTGGCCGCCGGCACCCGGTGGCGGGACGCGGTGGCGGCCGGGCCGGCGCTGACGCTCGCGGTGGTGGCGGTCGGCAGCGCGGTCACCGCCGCGGTGGACCTGCGCTGGGGCGTCGTCTCGGCCGGGGTGACGGCGCTCGCCGCGCTGGTCTGCGCCGTCGTCGTGGGTATCGCGTCCCGGGTCACCGACCGGGAGACGTGGCGGCGTGGCGAGGGGGAGTACGACGACGACCCCCGCCGCGGCGGGCCGGGCCCGGGGGTGGCGGACCTCGTCGTCGTCCTCGCGGTGATCCCGGTCGCCCACATCCTCGTCGCCACCCGCGGTCTCACCGCCATTCCCCAGGGCTGGGACGCCATCTTCCACGGCGGCGCCACCCGGTTCATCGCCGAGACCGGGCGGGCCGGCCTGACCGACCTCGCGCCGGTGAGCCAGCCCGCCAACCCGCACTTCTTCTACCCGGACACCTATCACGCGTTCGCGTCGCTGCTGGTCGGGCTGCCCGGAGGCGGCCTGCCGGAGGCCCTGGGCGCCGTCTCCGCGGCGACCGGGGTGGTGTTCGTGCTGGGGGTCGCGGTCCTGGCGGCCCGCCTCTGCGGGGGGGTCCCGACTCGCGGCGGTGGCGGCCGCGGCGGTCGCCGCGTCGGCGTGGACGTTCCCGTACCTCGCCCAGGTGCGCGGACCCGTACTGCCGTTCGCGCTGGGCGTCGCGGTGATCCCCGGACTGCTCCTGCTGGGTGAGCACCTCGCCGCCCGTCGGTCCCGGATGCCCGCGCACGCGCTGCTCCTGGGCGCCGGGATGGCCGGGGCGTGGTCGGTGCACCCGTCGGTGGCACTGGCCGCGGCGATCCCGCTCGCCGCGCAGGCCCTCGCCGGGCTGGCCGCCGCGCCCGGCCTGCGCCCGCGGCTGGCGGTGCTGGGCGCGTTCGTCCTGGCCGCCGTGCCCGCGGGGGCGTACGTCGGGTGGTCGGTGAGCATGGTGTCGTCCGGGACCACCCAGTCGCTCGCCGGGTTCTCGTGGCCACGGGAGGTGGGTGTGGCGCGGGCGGTCGCCGCGGTGCTCGACCTCGGTCCCACGGCGGTGGCCTCGGTGGGCATGGCCGTGGCGGTGATCGTGGGACTGGCGACGGCGGTCGCCGACCCGCGGCGGCGTCGCCCGCTCGCCGCCCCCGTCGCCGCGCTCCTCGTCTACGGGACCCTGTACGTCCTGGCCGCGGCCGTCCGGGGCGACTGGGTGCGGACGTTCACCGGCTTCTGGTGGGACGACTTCTACCGGTTCGCGTCGCTGCTCGTCCTGCCCTCGGCGGTGCTGGCCGGGGCCGGCGTGCGGGCGCTGGTTCCGCGCGGGTCGCTGCGCCGGCCGGCGGCCCGGGTCGGCGTGGCCGTGGCGGCGGCGCTGGCCCTGCTCACCGCCTCCGGGCACGCGGTGATGGCGCGGGACCTGACCGCCTGGGGGTACGCCGACGGGCCCGCGGTCACCGCCGACGAGCGGCTCGTGCTGGACGCGCTGGGGGAGAGGTACGACGGCGGGGTGGCCCTGAACGACCCGTTCGACGGCACCGCCTGGGTCTACGCGCTCCACGGGGTGCCGGTGGTGTTCGGGGCGCCGCTCGCCGACGACCCGGTCGCGCAGGTCGGCGCCGACCGCATGACGCTGTACACCTCGGTCAACCGCTACGGTTTCGACCCGACCGTCACCCGCGAGATGCAACTCCGGGACGTGCGCTGGGTGATCGTCGGGACGGAGTCCGTGGGCGGGCCGGGCCGGCCGGGTGGGTTCATCGGGCTGCACCTCAACCCGAACCTGCGGCTGGTGGAGGCCACTCCGGGCGCCCGTCTGTACGAGGTCCTGCCGGTGCCCGCGGACCACCAGCCGCTGCCCCCGCCACCCGGCATCCCCCCGGTGACGCCGCCGGGGCAGCCCCCGAACACCGACTCACCGGTCGTCGAGGCGGCGCCCCCCGGCCCGGGGGCTAGCCTGGACGGCACCGCCTAACCGACTCCCAGGAGCGCATCGCCCCATGGACGCCACCACCGTGACAACCGCAGACGCCGACACCGGGACCGACCGGCCCGAGCGCGATCTGCTGCTCCAGCGCACCCTGTTCTCCGGCCCGCGCCGGTGGGTCAACGACGACCTGTACTCGCGGATCACGCGGGGCGTGGTGCGCCGCACACGCACCGAGCTGCACCTGGAGCCCGGCGCGATCGTCGACACCAACACCTACTTCGGCCGGTTCGAGGCGTCCTACTGGCAGCGCTGGACCATCGTCACGGAGCTGACCGTACGGGTGTCGGTGGAGACAGCCGGGCAGGTCGACGTGCTGGTGCGCGCCTCCGACATCGGCTCCCACGTGCGGACGGTGGAGGTGGTCCACCACCACGGCGACGGCATGGCGGTGCTGCACGTGCCGGTGGACACGTTCACCGACGGTGGCGCGATGTGGCTGGAGGTGCACGCCGTCGACGCGCCCGCGACGGTGTCGGAGGTGGAGTGGAATACGACGACGACGAGGCCCGCCCGCCGCGCCGCCGTCGCCATCTGCACGTTCAACCGGGCGGATGACTGTGCGGCCACGGTCGACTCGCTGGCCTCGGATCCCCTCGTCGCGGACCTGATCGACGACCTCTATGTCACGGACCAGGGCACCGATCTGGTGGAGACCCGCGATCCGTTCCGGCACGCGGCGGAGGAGTTCGGCGACCGGCTGCACTACCTGCGCCAGCCCAACCTCGGCGGTGCCGGCGGCTTCAGCCGCGGGCTGTTCGAGGCCACCGCACCGGACGGCCCGGGGCCGGTGGACGTGCTGCTCATGGACGACGACGTCCGGGTGGAGCCCGAGACGGTGCTGCGGCTGTTCGCCTTCGCCGCCGTCACCCGTGAACCGATGCTCGTGGGTGCCCAGATGCTCTACCTGTTCAACCCCGACTACCTGCTGGTCTCGGCCGAACGGACGCAGCTCGACGAGCTCCGGGGCGGGTTGGACGCCGACGAGTTCGCGCTGCGTGACGAGTCGGTGGTCGCGGGCCGGCAGGAGCGGCGGATCGACGCCGAGTACAACGCGTGGTGGTCCTGCCTCGTCCCCGGCGAGGCCGTGGAGCGGGTCGGACTCCCCATGCCGTACTTCTTCCAGTGGGACGACATCGAGTACGGCCTGCGCTGCCGCCAGGCGGGGATGCCCACGTGCACCCTGCAGGGTGCGGCGGTGTGGCACGCGGACTTCTACTGGAAGGACGGCGACGACTTCGGCCAGTTCTTCTCCCTGCGCAACTCGCTGACCACGGCGGCGGTCCGGCAGGGGATCGACCCCAAGGACATGGCCAAGAACCTCGCCCGGAGCGTCCTGCGCGCGGTGGCGGCCATGCAGTACGGGCTCGCCGCCACCCGCCTGCGCGGGATCGAGGCGTTCCTCGACGGGCCCGACGGCACCCACGGCGTCGGTGACGGCGGTCAGGCCGCGCTGGCCGCGATCCGCGCCGAGCGCGCGCGGTACCCGGAGACCGCCAAGCTCGGGGTGGAGGCCCTGCCCGCCGGGATCGGGGTCCAGCGCAAGGTGGGGATCCCGAGGGAGGACCGCGAGGACCAGGTGCTCGCCAAGCGGCTGCTCGTGCAGAAGTTGGGCCGGCAGCGCCGCGGCGTGGTGGCGATCCCCTACGAGGACGCGGCCTGGTGGCACGTCTCCCTGTTCGACGAGGTGTACGTGACCGACGCCTCGCAGACGGGGGTGCACCACCGCAAGGTGGACCCGGCGCGGGCCACCGAGCTGCAGAAGCGGCTGGTCGCACTGCTCTCCAGGTTCGTCCGGGAGGCCCCGGCCGCCCAGGAGCGGTGGCGTGCCGCGCAGGCCGAGCTCACCACGCGGGAGAACTGGGCGCGGCTGTACGGACTCTGACCCGCCGTCCGCTCGCCGCTTAGGGTGGGGTGATGGTCGAGATCGTGTTGACGGTGGTGGGCGTGGCGCTCATCGCGGTGGGACCGGCGGCCCTGGTGACGGTCATCCTGCTGTGGGTGCTGCTCCAGGGACTGGGCTGGGGAGTGATCTACTACCCGCACGTGCCAGCGGACTTCACCTACTCCGACGGGATCGATTCGAACACGCTCCCGGCGTTCGTCGAGGCCCTGTACTTCTCGTTCGTCACGCTGGCGACCCTCGGGTTCGGCGACATGGTCCCCTCCGATTCGTGGGTCCGGTGGATCACACCGTTCCAGGCGTTGACGGGGTTCGCCCTGCTGACCGGAGCCCTGACCTGGTTCAACCAGGTGTATCCGCCCTTGTTGCGACGGCGGGCGTTGGCGCAGGAACTGTCGCGTCTGGACGAGGTCGACTTCGCGGGGCGAATCCCGGACCTGCCGACGGAGCCGGTGTGTGCACAGTTGACGGCCGTGGCCGACAGGGTCGAGGAGGTCCGGATCGACTTCTTCCAGCACTCCGAGGGCTTCTACTTCCGCGAGCAGTCCGCGGACCTGTCCCTGCCACGACAGCTGGCCGGCGCGGTGCGACTGTCCGAACCCGGCCCGGTGGGGTCGCCGGCCGCCGTGGAGCTGGGTCGCCGCCAGCTCGCAGTGGCGCTGGAGCGGCTCGCGGTGACGCTGGACCAGCAGTTCCTGCACCGCGGTGGCCCCCCGGAGCAGGTGTTTGACGCGTATCTCGGCGAGCACCACCCCTAGGGCTCCCCGCGCCCGAGCGGCGTCAATCCACAGGCCCGACCTGTCCACAGGCGGGCCACGGGGCCGGTGTTTCCGACAGAGTCCCGGCGGTGGCGTGCCGCAGAGTGTGGGCATGGACACCTCCGCACTCGGCCACACCGACCCGATCATCACCGGCGACGACCCGCCGCCCGGCCCGCTGACCACGGCCGAACTCGCGGCCGCCGTGCCAGACCCGGCCGGTCGCGCGCGCTACCGTCGGATCTGGCACGGGATGTACCGGCGGGAGGACCAGCCGGATGATCTCCGGCTGCGCAGCGTCGCGTTGGCGCGGGCCTGGCCCGAGGGGATCTTGCGCGGGCGCAGTGCCGCCCTGCTGTGGGGCGACGACTCCGCGCCGGCGGGTGCGCCTCCGGAGATCTGGCTGCCGTCGACGCGCAGGTCGCGCCCGGGCAGGGTGTACCGCTACGGTTCGATGCCCCCGTCCGCTGTCACGGAGATCGACGGGCTGCGAGTCACCACCCCGCTGCGGACCTGCCGGGACCTGTCGGGAGATCTGACGTTCGAGGACGCGGTCGTCGCGGTGGAGCGACTGTGCGGGATGCTGCCCGAACTGCCGGGCCAGTTGTCGGGGGCCGCCGGGCATCCCGCCGGCCGGGGCGCGAGGGCCTTCCGCGAGGTCGCCGGGGCGGCGGATCCGCTCTCGGGATCGGCCGCGTCGACCCGGGCCCGGCTCGTGCTGGCGGCGGCGGGGTGCGGGACGTTCGGGCACGGGCACACGGTCCGGCTGGGCCACTTCACGGTGGAGTTACCGCTCGCCGATCCCTTCGACCGGTGCGTGGTGTTCACGCCCGGCGGGCGGGCCCCGTCGTTCGGCAGACCCGCCGAACGCTATCGCGAGCACTTGCGGCGGGCCGGCTGGACGGTGATCGTCGTCCGCGGCCCCGGCTCCCCGGGCGGCCCCGGCTCCCCGGGCGGTGCCCGCGCGCTCGCCCCGGCCGATCTGTCCGCCGGGCCGGCCGCGTTCGCTTCTTCCACCACACCCCCCGCCGGCCGGGCGGTCGGTCACCGCGCGGCGGCGGTGCTGAGGTCGCGCTGGCCATCGACGGAGGTCCGGTCCCCGTTGCGCGAGGACGGCGCGGTGGATCCGCACGGCATGTGGTCCGGCAGCCCCTGGTGAGGAGCCCGGGTCAGGAACCCCGGTGAGGAAGCCCCGGTAAGTCCCGGCCCCGCCGCCGGCGTCAGCGGGTGTAGTCGGTCGCCTTCTCGTAGCGGCCCTGCTCGTCCCAGACCCTCCGCAGGAGCTGCTCAAGCTCCCACACGTCGCCCTCGCTGCCGAAGTACTTGCGCTCGATGTCCTTGAGCTTATCCTCGTTCTCGACGATCTTCGCCCACAGCTTCGCCCGCTCGACCGGATCGTCGACGAAGTCCTTGTCGAGGTATTCGAGCGAGTGTCGCTTGAGGTTGCCGAGCACCGTGAGCGCCTTGCCGGCCGGGCTGAGCAGGGAGCCGAGGACCGTCACCACGAGCACACCAACGATGATGCCCAGCGAGAGGAACGTGGGGACCTCCACCACGTCCACGTGCTCGCCACCGTTGATGAACGGGAGGTTGTTCTCGTGCAGGGCGTGGAGGATGAGCTTGACGCCGATGAAGCCGAGGATCGCGGCCAGCCCGTACTTGAGGTAGACGAGCCGGTCGAGCAGGCCGTCGAGCAGGAAGTACAGCTGGCGCAGGCCGAGCAGCGAGAACGTGGTGGCGGTGAAGACGATGAAGACGTTCTGGGTGAGACCGAAGATCGCGGGGATCGAATCCAGCGCGAACATGATGTCGGTGCCGCCGATGGCGACCATGACGATCATCATCGGCGTCATGACGCGCTTGCCGTTCTCGATGGTGAACAGCTTGTCGTGGTCGTAGTGGTCGGTGGCCGGGATGAATCGCTTGGCCAGGCGCACCACCACGTTGTCGGCGTCGTCGTCCTCGTCGTCCTCGGCCAGCAGACGTCCGGCGGTGACGATGAGGAACAGGCCGAAGATGTAGAACAGGACGGCGAACTTGTTGAGCAGCGCGGCGCCCACGAAGATGAACGCGGTCCGCGCGATGATCGAGAACACGATGCCGAACAGCAGTGCCTTCTGCTGGCCCGCACGCGGCACCTTGAAACTGGTGAGCAGCAGCAGGAACACGAACAGGTTGTCCACCGAGAGCGCCTTCTCGGTGATGTACCCGGCGAAGTACTCCACGCCCATGTCTGTGCCGCCGAAGATCCACACCACGCCGCCGAAGATCAGGGCGATCCCCACGTAGAGCGCGGACCAGATGGCCGACTCCTTGAGGGTGGGGATGTGCTCCTTGCGCACGTGAAAGAAGTAGTCGAACAGCAACAGGGCGATGATGAGGCCGACTGACAACGACCATGCGAGCGGGGTGGCTCCCAACGGGGGTTCCTTTCCGGGGAGGGCCTGGGACCGGATTATCCTACCCGTGTCCGGCGGCGGGAGACCCCCGGCGGAGGTCTCTGACCGCTGCCCGTCAATCCCTGCGGCGGATCGACATCGTGTGCCGGGCCTCCACGACCGTCCCGCCGCGGGCGTCGGTGACCAGGGCCGTGTGGACGATGCTCGTCCGGGGCCGCGCGGTCAGCTGCTCACGGATGGAGTCGGCCTCCACGCGGGGGACCTCCACGACGCACCGCAGACGACCGCGTCCGGGGGTACGGAAGTCGATCGTCGCGGACTTGGTCCACACCTGGAAGCCGGTGCCGAGCTGCCCGGACAGCAGCGCCCCGTAGAGCACGTCGGTGGCGGCGAACAGCGCGCCGCCGAACGCGGTGCCGTTGGTGTTGGCCGTCCACGGGGCCACGTGCATGTCGAGTTCCCCGCGGGTCCAGTCCGGCGCGACGTGACGGATACGGATCCCCGAGCCCAACAGGGGTGGATAGAGCGAGGCCAGGACCGGGAACGCCCGGGGGCTCGAGGTGTATCGGTGCAGCAGCGTCTTGGGCACGGGCGAGCTTAACTTACCGGCGGGTCAGTTCGGGGCGGCTGCGATCCGGTGACGAAACCGCGAATTCTCTAGACAAAAGGCACTGATTTGTCTAACTTCAGGTGTCCGACCACGGAACCGATCGTGGCCGACGACGAGGAGGCACGTCATGAGGATCATCGTGGATCCGGACCGGTGCGAGGGCCAGGCGGTGTGCGTCGGGCTCGCCCCCGCGGTGTTCGAGCTGGGGGACGACGACGAGGTGGTGCGCGTCATCGTCGACGAGGTCCCCGAGGAGCACGAGAAGCGGGCACGGAAGGCCGTCGCGAAGTGCCCGATGGCTGCTCTCAGAGAGGCCTGACGGGCCACGCCCCGGGATCGCGTCCGGTCAGCGCCAGCGCCGTGTCCCGGGCGGGGACGTCCGGCCCCTCGTAACCGGGCACCGGGGGATCGAAGAGTTCCGGGGCCGGGTTGTCGGCGAGATCCGCCCGGACGAACTCCAGCACGGCCCGGTCGAGCTCGTCGCCCCACCGTAGGTCGATCCGCTGGGAGACGGCGAGATCCCACGCGTGGACGGCGAGGTCGAACACCTGTTGCGCCAGGTAGTGCTTCGCGGGCGCCAGCCCGTAGGACAGGTGCACCTCGTCGTCGTCCGGGGTCCCCCGCCACGCCGCCGCCACCGGCGGACGGATCGCGTGCCAGTCGGTGACCAGCTCCGGCCCGGTCGCCTCGTGGAGGCGACGCAGGCGGTCCTCCAGATCGTCGGCCACCTCGTCGACGGTGCCGCCGGCCAACAGCCCCGGCACCCACAATTGCTCATCGACCACGTGGGCCAGCACCTCGTGCGCCGTCCAGTCGCTGCAGGGCGTGGCGGCGTCCCAGTCGGTGATGGCGGGCAGGACCTCGTCGTAGAGGTCGGCGGCGCGGGACTGCAGGGCGATCCAGTCGGTCATGGACCCATCCTGCCAAAATCCGCTACTCCGCCTCGGGATCCGCGAGTCCAATCGGCATAGCGGATCCGGATTCGCAGTAGCGGATTTCGTGGGTCAGCCGCCGGGCTTGTCGAACCGCTCGCCGGCGCCCATCCGCTGCAGACGCAGCCACTCGCGCAGGCCCGCCGGGTCGCGCCTCGTCACCAGGAAGTACCAGCCGAAGCGCAGGATCTCCTGGGGGATGAGTCGCCGATTGCCGGGCTGGGTGAGCACGTACCCGCGGTTGCGGTAGGTGAAGTGGCGCTTGACCGGGTCGTCCGGGAACTGGGTGTGCATCCGGCCGCGGAGGATCGGCTTGAACTCGTCCGAGCCCTGCGGGTGCAGGTAAGCGGTGGTCAGGCAGGTGCCGAAG
Organism: Dietzia sp. IBK-p2-15D; assembly: GCF_057773105.1. Classification (NCBI taxonomy): domain Bacteria; kingdom Bacillati; phylum Actinomycetota; class Actinomycetes; order Mycobacteriales; family Dietziaceae; genus Dietzia; species Dietzia sp. IBK-p2-15D. The sequence goes on along the minus strand of NZ_JBYMTK010000002.1, from coordinate 391,373 downwards.
GGTTGGCCCGAGCGGACGAGCCGGCGGTGCACCTCCACCTCGTCGCCGCGGATGAACAGGCGTAGGTCCGGAACGCCCACCCGGTCCAGGCAGTCGGCGGTGAACAGCGCGCCGTTGAACAGCGACGCGATGCCGGGCAGCAGGTCCTCGGGCGGCGCCGCAGCCCCGCCCGCCTCGCCGCCCGCCTCGCCGCCCGCCTCGCCACCGGTCCCGCCGTCGGTGAACAGCTCGGAGCGGTGTCGTCGCCACACCAGGCCGCGCCGCAGCGGGAACGCCAGACGGTCGGGATCGTCGAGGTCGCACACCACCGGCGACACCTCGGCCAGTCCGTGGCGGTCCATGCAGCCCAGCAGGGTCGCCAGCACCTCGGGCCCCTCGGGGCGGCCGTCGTCGTCGGCACACCACACCAGGTCCGCCCCGGTGGCCAGGGCGTGGAGCATCCCCAGTGCGAACCCGCCCGCGCCGCCCAGGTTGTGCTTCGAGCCGATGTACGTGGCCTCGACCGGCTGGGCCTCGACGAGCTCTCGCACGGCCTGCTCGTCGGCGTTGTCGATCACCACCAGGTGGTCGATCGGGCGGGTCTGGCCGCACACCACCGCGAGCGAGGCGCGCAGCTGCTCCAGCCGGCGGTGCGTGACCACGACGGCCACGACGCGCCGCCCGTCCCCGCCCCGCTGGGTTGCGCTGGCGGAATGCTCGCTTCCGGCGGGGTTGTGCTGCGTGTCGGGACCATTCTGGGCGCGCAGGTCCGAGCCCATCACCTCAGGGGCGTCCGGCCCGGGCGTGTCGCCCGTGTCGCCAGCGCTGCCCGCACCGCCCGCACCGCCCGCTCCGCGCTGCCGATCAGTCCTCATGCTGCATCCTGCCGATGTACTCGCCGATGGACCGTCCGGCCTCGGGGCCCTCGTAGGCGGTGACGATCTCCTCGATGCTGCCGCGCTGGCGGATCCGGCCGTGGTCGATCCACATGGCCGAGTCGCACAGCTGCGCGAGGAACTCGTTGGAATGGGACGCGAACACGAGGATGCCGGAGCGGGAGACCAGCTCGGCTAGCTTGACCCGCGCCTTCTTCATGAACTCCGCGTCGACGGCACCGATGCCCTCGTCGAGCAGCAGGATCTCGGGGTCGATGGAGGTCACCACCCCCATCGCCAGGCGGACCCGCATGCCGGTGGAGTAGGTGCGCAGCGGCATGTCGAGATACTCGCCGAGCTCGGTGAAGTCGGCGATCTCCTCGACCTTCGCCTTCATCTGCTTGCGCGTCTGCCCGAGGAACAACCCGCGGATGATGATGTTCTCGTAGCCCGAGATCTCCGGGTCCATGCCGACGCCCAGGTCGAAGACCGGCGCCACGCGACCGCGGATCCGGGCCGCCCCGCGGGTGGGCTCGTAGATGCCGGAGAGCAGGCGAAGCAGCGTGGACTTGCCGGCCCCGTTGTGTCCGACCAGCCCGATGCGGTCGCCCTCCCGGAGGGAGAGGGTGATGTCCTTGAGGGCCTCGACGACGACGACGTTGGACGCGTTCCGGCCGATCGCGCCGCCGGCGGATCCCAGCACGGCCTTCTTGAGCGATCGCGACTTGGCGTCGAAGATCGGAAAGTCGACGCAGGCGTCCACGCAGTCGATGGACACGCCGCCGGGCGTGGGGACAGCGGAGCTCATGGGATATATCTCCTACACCCAGTACGGGACTCGGGAGCGGAACTGGCGCAGGGCCACGAACGCGAGGACCAGGCCGACGGCGGTGCAGCCCAGGACGATCCACCAGTGATAGGCGGCGGTGGGTTCCCCGAGCATGGGGGCGCGGACGATCTCGAGGTAGTGGTAGAGCGGGTTGAGCTCGGCGATCCGGGCCCGCTCGGCGATCTCCCCGCCCTGCTCGTAGAGCGTCTGCGTGGTCCAGACGATGGGGGTCATGTAGAACAGCAGCTGCACCATCGAGTCCAGCAGCGGCGCGATGTCGCGGAACCGGGTGGCGAGGATGCCGAACAGCATGGCCACCCAGACGCCGTTGATCATGAGCACCGCCAGTCCCAGGACGGACAGCAGCAGGTCCCAGCCCAGTGGGCGCGGGAAGACCAGCATGAGCACCACCCAGATCACCAGGTTGTGGCACAGGAACAGGAACTGCCGCCAGACCAGGCGGTAGACGTGGACGCTCAACGCGCTGGGCAGCTGCTTGATCAGGCCCTCGTTGGCGATGAAGACCTCGGAGCCCTCCTTGATGCACCCGGAGATGAAGCCCCACATGATGAGGCCCACGGTGACGTGCGGGAGGAACTCGGCGAGCGGGATCTGGAAGAGGATCGAGTACAGCAGGCCGAGTGCGACGGCCATGACGCCGGTGGCGATGGTGATCCACAGGGGTCCGAGCGTGGACCGCCGGTAGCGCTGTTTGATGTCCTGCCAGCCCAGGGACAACCACAGCTCGCGCTGGCTGAGCCCCTGCCGCAGGTCGGCGACGGCCCGGCGGAAGGTGTGGGAGTCGTTGACGATCTCACCGCGCACGCGCTCGTCGGGGAGCGTCGCCGAGGTGGGATCGGGAAGGGACTGGTCCTGCACGATCGGGAAGCCTACTAGAGCGGCCGGCGGTGGCAGCCCCGCAGCGAGTGCGCGTAGACAGTAGAGATGACGACCAGTACGCAGATCCAGCTCGCCAGCCGCCCCCGCGGATGGCCGACCCACGACAACTTCCGCACGGTCACCGTCGACCTGCCCGAGCTCGCCGAGGGCGAGGTGCGGGTGGCCAACGAGTACGTCTCCGTGGATCCCTACATGCGTGGCCGCATGAACGAGGGGCGCTCCTACATCCCGCCGTTCGAGCTCGACGAGACCATGACCGGCGCCGCGGTGGGGCGTGTCGTCGAGTCGCGGTCCGACGCCCACCCCGTCGGTGCGGTGGTCCTGCACGACCTGGGGTGGCGCGACGTCGCGCAGGCCGACGGTCGGCAGTTCCGCGTGGTGGACGAGATCGACGGCGTGCCGGTCTCGGCGTACCTGGGCATCCTCGGCACCACCGGACTCACGGCGTACGTGGGGCTCATGCACATCGGACGGTTCCGGGCGGGCGAGTCGGTGTTCGTCTCGGGTGCGGCGGGTTCCGTCGGCTCCGCGGTGGGCCAGATCGCCAGGCGCGAGGGCGCGTCCAAGATCATCGGCTCGGCCGGCAGCGCGGAGAAGGTCGCCACGTGCACGGAGCGCTATGGCTTCGACGCCGCGATCAATTACAAGGACGGCTCGGTCCGTGAGCTCCTGCGGGGGCACTTCGGCGCCCGCGACGGTGAGGGTATCGACGTCTACTTCGACAACGTGGGCGGTGACCACCTCGAGGCCGCGCTCGACCTGATGAACGACGGGGGCCGACTGGCCCTGTGCGGCGCGATCAGTTCGTACAACGCCACCGAGCGTGCGCCGGGGCCGGACAACATGTGGCACGCCATCACCCGCGGCCTCACCCTGCAGGGCTTCACGGTGAACAAGTACATGCATCTGTTCAAGGAGTTCGCGGAGAAGGTCGGCCCGTGGGTCGCCTCGGGCGAGATCGTGTTCGACGAGACCGTCGTCGACGGCATCGACAACTCGGTCGACGCGTTCCTCGATCTGATGAAGGGCGCGAACGTGGGCAAGATGCTCGTGCGGATCTGATCCCACCGATCTGACCCCCAGTCCGGTCCGGCGGCCGGCGGCGGTCTGACCCGGGCGGCGGGGCCCCACGGGGGTGCGGCAGGGTTGACGTCATGACGCCGACTCGCCGAGCCGCGCCCGCCGCCCGCCTGAGACGACGGGCCCGACGCCGGCTCGACGCCGTGCGCGCCACCGCGGACGCGCGGTGGGGCCGGCCGCGGGAGGGCCACCGGCCCGTGTACCTCGTCGCTCCGGCCGGTCACCCCAACCACGGCGACGAGCAGCTGTTGGCGGGGTGGCTGCGCTACCTGCGGCACGCACTGCCGGGGACGCCCGTCGTGGTGGACTGCCACACGCCCGGCCAGGCGGCGGTCCTGCACCATTCCGAGCACCCGGACGTGCTCTTCACCGACACCCTGTGGCGCCTGGCCTCCGAGCACACCGGCGCCGACGAGGCGATCGGGTTCTGCCGCGCCGCGATGGGCGACCCCGGGCTGCGTCCGGCGCTGGCCACGGGAATCGACCTGCTACGCAGCGCGTCGGTCGTGCACCTCATCGGCGGCGGCTATGTCAACGACCTGTGGCCGCATCACCTGGGCGTGGCCGCGGCGGCGGGGGAGGCCGGCCGGGCGGCGGGCGCGCGCGTGGTGGCCACCGGTCAGGGGTTCGTGCCGTGCGGGGACGCCGGACGGTTGGCGGGGGCGTTGCGCGACTACGACCTGGTCACCGTCCGTGACGCCGACTCGTTCGAGCTCCTCGCGGGCACGGGGGTGCCGGTCCGCCACGTGGCCGACGACGGCTGGCTCGCCCTGTCGGCGGCGGGTGTCGTCGAGGCCGGCGACCACCCCGTCTACTCGCCCGACCCGGACGCGTGCCGCGACCTGGTGCTGTGCGCCCAGTCCGACCTGGTGGAGCCGGAGGTCCTCGCGGACACCATCGCGCGGATCCTCGCGGCGTGGGCGGTGCCGGGCGAGCGGATCACCGTCGTCGAGTCGATCCCCGGAGGGGACCGGGTGGTGTGGGACAGGGTGTGTGCGCGCGCGGCGGCCGCGTCCGGTGCCGGCGGTGGGGAGGGTGGAGACGGCGACGACGACGAGGTGGGCCGCGCCCTGGCCGACCTGCGGTTGCCCCGCGCGCGTTTCGTGCCGTTCCAGGAACTGTGGGCAACGGGTCTGCCCGCCCGGCCGGGACAGGTGTGGTTGACCACCCGTTTCCATCCGCATCTCTTCGCGGCGGCCCGCGGGGCCTCCGGGGTAGCACTGCGGTCGGGGTCCGCCTACTACGACGTCAAGCACGGTTCGCTGCTCGCTGCCGGGTCGCAGTGGACTTCGGTGCCGGCGGACGAGGACCCGCGCTCCGTCGTCTCCGGGGTGCCCGCGGCGGGCGGCATCGATCCGGCCGCCGTCGCCGCGCTCGTGGAGGGCGCGGAGCGCCTCGCCCGGGAGATCTACCGGCCCGGCCGCTGAGGGCGACACAACCGCTTTGTGCAACTAGTTGCATGAACGCTGGCGCGACCGTACGGTCGGGGGAGAAGTCTGCTCCGCCCCGCTTACGACAGGACTGCTCATGGCCCTTCCCTCCGTGCTCGCCGGCCCGCTCACCGTCCCGGTGGTCGCCTCGCCGATGTTCATCTACTCCGGCCCCGAGCTGGTGGCCGCGCAGTGTCAGGCGGGGGTGATCGGGTCGTTCCCGGCGCTCAACGCGCGGCCGCAGTCGGCGCTGGCCGAGTGGATCGAGCAGGTCAGGGAGAGCAACGAGGCGTTCGCCGCCGCGAATCCCGACCGGTACGTCGCCCCGTTCGCGGTTAACCAGATCGTCCATCGCTCCAATGATCGGCTCGAGCAGGACCTGGCCACCGTGGTCGAGCACGAGGTGCCGATCGTCATCACCTCCCTCGGCGCGCGCGAGGAGGTCAACGAGGCCGTACATTCGTACGGCGGCATCGTCCTGCATGACGTGATCAACGACCGGTTCGCCCGCAAGGCCGTCGAGAAGGGGGCGGACGGGCTCGTCGCGGTCGCCGCGGGCGCCGGGGGACACGCCGGCACCCAGTCTCCGTTCGCGCTGATCAGCGAGATCCGCGAGTGGTTCGACGGCCCGCTGCTGCTGTCCGGGGCCATCGCCCACGGTCGCTCGATCCTCGCCGCGCAGGCGGCCGGTGCCGACCTCGCCTACGTGGGTTCGGCGTTCCTCGCGACCGAGGAGTCCCGCGCCACCGACGCCTACAAGCAGATGATCGTCGACAGCGGCGCCGGCGACATCGTCTACAGCAACCTCTTCACCGGTATCCACGGAAACTACCTGCGGGGCAGTATCGAGGCCGCCGGCCTGAACCCCGACGATCTGCCCGAGTCCGATCCCTCGGCCATGGACTTCGGCTCCGGGGGGACCACCGACTCCAAGGCGTGGCGCGACATCTGGGGCGCCGGTCAGGGCGTGGGCGCGGTGGACTCGGTCGGGCCCGTCCGCGAGCTGGTCGAGCGGCTGCGGTCCGAGTACGACGACGCGGTGGCGGCCCTCACCGCGGGTCTGCCCGCGACCCGCTGACCCGATGTCGCTGAAGTTCGCGATCCTCACCTCCCTCACCGAGCGGGAGGGCAGCGGCATCGAACTCGCCCGCCGGTTCGACAAGTCGATCGGGTACTTCTGGCCCGCGACCCACCAGCAGATCTATCGCGAGCTCGATCGGCTGGCGTCCGCGGGCCTCATCCGCGAGCTGCCGCAGCAGGGACCGCCGCGGCGGGGACAACCCAGGAGGTTCGCCGTCGCCGACACCGGCCGGGCCCTGCTGGTGGAGTGGATCGGGGAGGACGACGAGCCCGAACCGATGCGCTCGAGCCTCGCGGTCCGTGTCCGCGCGGCCGCGGCCACGGGCAGGGTGGACGACCTTCGGCGGGCCCTCGGGTACCACCGCCGCCAGCGGGTGGAGAACCTGCGGCGGTACCGGGAGATCGAGGAGCAGGACTTCGCGGACCGCGACCCCGTTGAGGTCCGGGGTGCGCTCCAACACCAGGTGCTCAAGTTGGGCATCCAGGCGGAGCAGGCGTGGGTGGGCTGGTGCGACGAGACCCTCGACCTGCTGGATCGCCTCAGTCGACCGTGAGCAGGATCTTGCCGTGGCTCTCGCCCGACTCCAGCAGGGCAAGTGCGTCTGCGGCCCGGTCGAGCGGGATTTCGCGGGAGACCCGGGTGGTGACGTCCCCTGCTGCGACCATCGGCCACACCTGGTCGACGACCTCCCGGCAGATGCCGGTCTTGCCGCCGGGGCCGTCCGCGGGTCGGGCCCGGAGGTTGGTCGCGAGGATGCCGGCACGCTTGGGCAGCAACCGGCCCAGGTTGAGCTCACCCTTGACCCCGCCCTGGAGGCCGATGACGATGACGCGACCGTCCGGCGCCAGGGACGCGATGTTCTTCTCCAGGTACTTCGCGCCCATCACGTCCAGGATCAGGTCGACGCCGCGGCCGCGCTCGTCGTCGTCGGTCCAGTCCCTGACTCGTTCGACGAAGTCCTCGTCCCGGTAGTCGATCACCAGGTCCGCGCCCAGTTCGCGGCACATCTGCACCTTCTCCGGCCCGCCCGCGGTGGTGGCCACGCGGGCCCCGAGGGCGCGGCACACCTGGATCGCGTGCGAGCCGATGCCGCCGGCGCCGCCGTGGATCAGCACACGCGGGGCACCGAGGTCCGTGTCGCCCCATCGGGCCTGCGCGGCCAGGACGCCGCGGCCGAGCCCTCCCGTCATGGCCAGGTTCGACCACACGGTGCACGCCACCTCCGGGAGGGACGCGGCCTCGTGGAGCGAGACCCCGGCGGGGACCGGCATGACCTGACCGGCCGGGACGGCGACCTTCTCCGCGTACCCGCCGCCGGCCAGTAGCGCGCACACCTCGTCGCCCACCGCCAGGCCCTCCACGCCCTCGCCGACCGCGGAGATGCGGCCCGAGCACTCGAGGCCGAGGATCTCGGAGGCGCCGGGAGGCGGCGGGTAGTGGCCCCTGGACTGCAGAAGGTCGGCCCGGTTCACCGCGGAGGCCGCGACATCGATGAGTACCTCGCCGGCGGAGGCGACCGGGTCGTCGACCTCGGTCAGGCGCAGGGTGTCGGGGCCGTTGTCATATGCGATTGCCTTCATGTCCTCCGACGGTAGCCGGGATGAGACCCGAGGGCAGGCGGGCTGGGTGCGCACGCCGGCGGTCCACTACGATGAACGGCGTCGTCAACGCGGGTTCCACGTGGAACCACGCGGTCGTGCGTGTCGCGGCAGGCGGCGGGGAAGTGTGGCAGAGCGGCCGAATGCACTCGCCTTGAAAGCGAGCGTGCCTAAACAGCACCGGGGGTTCAAATCCCTCCACTTCCGCACTAGCTCAAAGAACTTCCAGTTCAGGGGGATTTACGGGGCCGGTATTGGGGCTCGTGTCACTGTCGTGTCAGAGGCCTTAGTCTTCGAGCTCCCGGCGACGGCGTTCGTTGTGCTCGATGCACCGACGCTTGTAGTTGCCGTAGTTCTCCAGAGCCCGCTCGTCGCACTCGACGCAGTTGGGGCGAGGTCCTAGCCAGAACCGCTGAGGGGTGCTAGCGGGGACAGGCGCTCCGCACCGCTGACAGGTGACGTCGTGCGTGGTCACTCGAACGGTCATCGGCAGAAGCTTACGCCGACCCGGGGCAGACGTCAGCCCCGCCGCTCGGGCTGGTCACCGCACGGGGCCGAGATGCCGGGAATTCGTCACCGAGGGCCGGCTCAGGCGGTCGTCTCCTGCAGGTCCGCTGCCGCGACGTAGCGGATGATCTCGAGCACCCGCGGGTACGAGCGGGACTTTCCCGAGACGATCGAGACGTGGTCCTCACCCTCGAGCAGGACCAGTTTGGCGCGTCCTCCCCGGCGGGTGACCTCGTCGACGTAGCGCCGGGAGTTCTCCGCCGAGACGGCCGCGTCCCGGTTGCCGTGGATCGCGACGACCGGTGTGCCGGTGTCGATGTTCTGGATGGGGTCCACCGACGCGTACCGCCACGGGAACTCGGAGGGCGTCCCGCCGATCGCCGTGACGATCCTGTCGTCCCCGTGGTTCGCTGCATAGACCATGTCCAGTGGTCCGGCGATCGAGATCACGCGCGTGGGCCGGAACGCGGGCTCGGAGCCCACCTCGCCGTCCTCGAGCAGGTGGCGGGTGCCGCCCCACACGGCGAGTTGGGCGCCCGCGCTGTGGCCCACCACCACTTCGTCATCGGTCGTGATCTGGGGGAAGCGCCGGTCCACCTCGACCACGTGGTCGAGCGCGTCCGCGATGTCCCGGAAGGTGACGGGCCAGCCGCCGCCGGACCCGACCCGGCGGTACTCCACGTTGTAGACCGCCATTCCGCGGCTCGCCAATTCGCGCGCCAGGGGGTCGAAGATGTCCGCACCCAGCTGGTTCTGCCACGCCCCTCCGTGGATGAGGACCGCGAGCGGGATGGTGTCGACCCCCTGGGCCCCGGACGGCAGGTACAGGTCCGCCCAGTTCTGTTCGGGATCGGCGTCGGAATCCCGGGTCGGGTACTCGAAGCGCTGGACCGTGACCTCGTCCAGTCGGACGGTTCCCGCAAAAGTCGGGTCCACCTGCGGAACGGCGGTCGTCGTCATGCAGCCGACAAGGGTGAGTGCGGCGCCCACCAGGGCCGCGCCACGCATGAGGACGTGCCCCGGTCCCACGACGGGTCTTCGCGACGACATGGCCACCACTTCCTCAGGAGTCGATAAGGCGGAGTACCTTTTTTCTCCTTGGGTGGGCACGGTGCACTGGGGCGGGGTCGTCCGGAATCGCGGAGAGTGAAGCTGATCTTACTCTTTGCCAGGCCCGCGGTGCTGAGAGGTGCCCCCCGTGTCGGCCCCCGGCGTGCCGTGCCGAGCACGGCACGCGGCCAGCCGGTGCGACTGTCAGGTCGTGTCAGCCGACGACGCTGATCCGGCCGGTCTCGGGGGTGCTCAGCGGGCCCTCCTCGGCCACGTAGCGACGCAGTGCGTCGAGATCGGTCACCCCGGCCTCGCGGCGGTCGCCGCGTTCGGCCAGGACCGAGCCGTCCCACTCGGGGGAGGAGAGGAACTCGTTCACCACGACGGTGTACTCGCGCCGGGGGTCGACGGGCTCGTCGTCGACCAGGATCTCCGACACCCGGGCTCCTGGCGGGCGGCGGAGGTCGACGGTATAGCGGACGTTCGACGAGACCGCGGGGCCGTTGCGGCCGATGTCGTCGGCGAAGTGGTCGAAGGCCGCGTGGAGTTCCTCCCCGGTCACGGTGACCAGGTAGAGGCGATCCCCGTAGGGCTGCACGGTGTGCAGGTCGGCGTAGTCGAGGGGCCCGGCGGGGAGGTCGGTGCGCAGGGAGTCCGGGTTGGACAGGGCCAGCTCGGCGCCCCGACCCCGGGCGGCGTGGAGCTGGCCGTCCGCGATGAGATCCGCCAGTGGTGACTCACCGTTCGCATCCATGGCCCGCTCGATGGTCTCGTCGGCGGTGCCGATGACCTCGCGGGCTTGCGGTGCCGCAGCGGCCTGGGCCTGGCGTACGAGCTCCTCGGTCCCGGCGTCGGGTTCTATGTCGAGGTTGACCGTCTGGTTGAACACCGACGTCTGGGGCCGGATCACGTCGCCAGTGGAGGGGTCGACCGCCAGGTCGACGACGGTGACGGACCGGCCGTGGGACGCGGGGGCCACGACGACGCGCTCGTCGTTGTCCGAGTCGAAGACACGGCAGGTGGCCGGGCCGCCGGAGGCTCCCACGATCAGGGCGTCCACGGCGGGGTTGAGCTGCTTGACCAGGTCCAACTCGGTGAGCTCGTCGGGGCAGGCCGCCGGATCGAGATTGTCGTGGACGGCGTCGGACTGGACCATGGCGACGATCGCCTCCACGCCCAGGAACCGCAGTGACTCCACGGTCTCGTCGATCGCGCGGAGGGGGTCGGTCAACCGCGTGGTCGTCTCCGGGACGGACGTCGACGGGGAGGTCACCGCCACGACCCCCACCCGGACGTCACCGACTCGGTGGATCGCGAAGGGGAAGGTGGGGGCCGAATCGGGCGACGGGATGGCGTTGGATGCCAGGAACGGGAACGCCGCCCCACGGAACGGCGGGAGCGGGGGATCGACGCGGCAATCCCGCTCGGTCGCGCACCCCGGCGTGACCAGGGATCGGACGTGGTCGGCGCCCTTCTCGAGTTCGCGTCGTCCCACGCCGGCCCCGTCCACATCGAGCCGGTTGAAGTACTCGATGGTCGCTCGGTCACCCAGCAACGCGGCCTCGGGGGCGGTCCCGCCGATCGAGTCGCCGGTGGCGAACAGCAGTGAATCCTCGGCCTGGTCGCGCAACTTTCCGACCGTGGCCGCGAGGTGTGGCCCGCCACCGGCGGGGCGGACGTTGCCCGAGCCGTCACGGAGCTCGCCCTGGAACCCCACGGGCCGGGACAGCGCACCGGAGAACTCCCCGATCCCCAGGATGCGGACCGACCGGGTCTCCGCCGCCGGGCTCCAGGGACTGCTGGTCTGCGCGTCGGCACGCGGAGGGGAGGCGAGGGTTGCGACGAGGACCACGGCCGCGAACAGTGCGAAAGCGACCGGCCCGACGCGGCCCGTTATGGACGTGTGGATAGCTGCGGAGTTCACCTCGTGCCATGAACTCTTCTGCTGCACATCGTCTCCTAGGGGGGCGGGGGCTCGCACGTTCCGCGATCCGGGGATCGCGAGATCGTGACCTGCTCTCCCAAACCCGGCCCATGCTGCCCTCGCGATGTCACGGGACCCCGCCGGAAGCATTACGTTCTGGTCACGAAATGCCGGGCGGCAGTGAGGAATCGGTCGTTTTCCTCGGGATCCCCGATGGACACCCGCACTCCGTCGCCGGCGAAACACCGGGTGACGACCAGGTGCTCGCGGCAGTGGGCGTCGAAATCAGCCGCGGCGTCCCCGAGGGGTAGCCAGACGAAGTTCGCCTGGGTGTCCGGGACCGCGTGCCCCATGTCGAGCAGGGAAGCCCGTACGCGGGAGCGCTCGGCGACGACCGCGTCGGTGCGGGCCCGCAGTTCGTCCCCGGCCTCGAGGCAGGCGATTCCGGCGGCCTGCGCCAGGGAGCTCACCGAGAACGGGACGACCATCTTCGCCACCGGTACCACCAGTTCGGCGGGTCCGACGAGGTAGCCGACACGGAGGCCGGCCAGACCGTAGGCCTTGGAGAAGGTGCGCAGCGAGACCACGTTGGGCCGCGACATCGCCTCGGCGACGCCGTCCACCGGGTCCTCGGATCGCATGTACTCGTAGTAGGCCTCGTCCAGCGCCACGGTGACCCGTTCGGGGACGCGGTCGAGAAAAGCGAGGAGTTCGGCGCGGGTCACCGCCGGGCCGGTCGGGTTGTTGGGCGTGCAGACGAAGATCAGCCGGGTCCGGTCGGTGACGGTGGCGACGATCGCGTCGAGGTCCAGCGACCCGTCGTCCCGGTTGGGGACCGCGATCGGGACCGCGTGGGCGATGCGGGCGATGATCGGGTACGCCTCGAAGGAGCGCCAGCCGAAGACCACCTCGTCGCCCGGTGCACACACCGCCTGGACCAGTTGCTGGCACAGGGCGACCGAGCCGCAGCCGGCGGTGACGTTCCCGGTGGGCACGTCGAGGAAGTCCGCGAGCCGGTCGACGAGCGCGCCGGCGGTGATGTCCGGGTAGCGATTGGCGCCCGCCGCGGCCTCGGCGATGGCCGCCGCCACGCTCGGCAGCGGGCCCGCGGTGGTCTCGTTGGACGCGAGTTTGACCGCGCCCGGCACGGAGGCGCCCGGAATGTAGGCGGGGATGGCGTCGAGGTCGCTGCGCACGTCGGGGGACATGACTACAGGGTAGGACCACCCCCTGCGGGCCCGGTGTCCGGCCGTTTTGCGCACCGGCCCGGCCTGTGTGTACTGTAATTCCTCGTTGGCTCAGCAGAGCCTCCAGGAGGCGTGCCAGAGCGGCCGAATGGGACTCACTGCTAATGAGTTGTCCTCCTCAAAGGGGACCGGAGGTTCAAATCCTCTCGCCTCCGCCATGCCGGGGATCCGGGTGACCGGATAGCTGGCACGACAGAAGAATATTGCGCCCGTAGCTCAATGGATAGAGCACTTGACTACGGATCAAGAGGTTAGGGGTTCGAGTCCCTTCGGGCGCACAGAAGGAACGCCCCCGTCCACGCGGACGGGGGCGTTCGCCATTTCCGGCCTGCGGTGTTCACGCGGCGTTCGCGGCCCCCCGCCGATACGCCCGCAGGGTCTCGAACTGGTCCCAGACCACGATCACCCAGATCGTGGCGATGACGCTCCATCGGATCGCGGTGGCCGCCGTGCCGCCGTCGGCCGGGATGAGATCGGGGTGGATCACCGAGTCGTGACTCAGCACCAGGACCGTGAGGAAGACGCCGAAGACCACGTCGACCATTACGTCGATGCCGAGCCGCGCCGGTGACCTGCCCGGCCTCACCAGGCGCCACACCTGGACGAGCGCCAGCGCTCCGATCAGCAGCACGTACCCCGTGAGCCACCCGGTGGGGATGGCGGGGTTCACCAGCGGTTCGCCGCCGTTGAGATGCCCGATGTACAGGAACGTCGACGGGACGAACGGCACCGCGACCAGGATGGCCAGCATCACCAGCGACACGACCGCGTCGACGCGGGTGTCCGCCCCGCCCCGGGGCCCGTCGAGGTGCGCCGGGTCCCAGGTGGGGGTCAGGGTCAACGGACTGCGTTCGCCCTCCGGGGTCGTCCGCTCGATTATCACCACAACGAGCGTCCAAGCCGCGAATGCCCACAGCAGGGCGGCGGCGACGGAGCTGACGAGTTGGCCGATGAGACCGCCGAGCTCCGGCTCCGCGGTGGTGGAGATGTAGAGGATGCCGCCGGCCAGGGCGGCGATGACACCCACGACGGGCAGGAGCCACCGCAGTACCCGGGCCCAGACCGGGTAGACCTCCGGCCCCACGAGGTACTGGCGGGCGCCGGCATAGCGGCGAGCGAGTTCGGCCGGGTCGCCCAGTCGCACCAGGACGGCGCGCTCGGCGGACACGAGCTCGGCGGACTCGCGATCGGTGGTCCCGCCCGGGCCGGTTCCGCTCGCGTCGTTCGCGGCGTCGAGTTCGGCGGCGACCATGTCGGCGATGGTCGCGGCGATCTCCGAGGAGATGTCGCCGCGCTGGTCCTCGGGGAGGTGGCGGACCACCTCGGAGATGTAGCGATCGGTCAGTGTGGACATCACGCGTCCGCCTTCCGCAGATCGGTGTAACCGGCACCCAATGCCAGCCACTCGGCGTGCAGGCGCTCGGCGGTCTCGGTGCCGAGCGCGGTGGTCTCGTAGTACTTGCGGGGCCGGGGCTCCTCGGTCCGCCACGTCGAGGTGAGCAGTCCCTGCCCCTCGAGGCGGCGCAGCAGCGGGTACAGGGTGTTGGCCTCGGTGGCGATTCCCGCCTCGGCCAGCGTGGTGAGCAGGGCGTACCCGTACCTGGGCGTCCGGCAGGCCAGCAGACTCGCCAGGACGACCGACCCGCGCCGGAGCTCCTGCAGGTGGGTGCCCAGTGCCGCGTCCGCGTCGTCGCCCATGCGGCACACGTTAGTGTGTGGCACACACTATGTAAATGGCGCACAGTCTCGGCGCGGGCCCTCTCGCTCCACCCGCCGCACCGCGACACTCCGCCATTGACCGGCCCTGACCGGCCCTGACCGGCCCTGACCGGCCCTGACCGGCCCTGACCTGCGGTGCCCTGAAGACGGTGTGCAGGGCACCGCAGGTCGGGAGGCCGCGGCCCGGCGCACTGCCGGGTTGCGGGACTGCGTGGGGTCTCGCGGTCGACGCGTCAGGAAGCCGGCGAGGCTTTGGTTTTCTTGACCCGCACCCGCTGGTAGGGGGCAGCGACGGACTCGCCGATCGCCTGCGCGATGAGGTCCTCGGCGGTCCGGTTCTTCCGCGCGAGTGTGGCGACGAGCTTGGTGAACCGGGCCCCGCGGGCGAACTCCTTGGCGCTGCGGTCCTCCACGGCGAAGAACAGCTTGGCCTTGTCGGGGAGTAGCGACAGCACGCCGTTGAGGATCTGGCGGGTGACCCACCTGGCCACCGGGCCCTTCGCGTCCGGGTGTCGGAGCGAGTGGCCGGCCATCGCGGCGAAGATGGTCAACGCCTTGGTGTCGAGGCCCTCGGTGACGTACTGGTCGACCGCTGCGAAGGTCTCGAGGTGCGGGCCGGGGACGTGCAGTTTGTCCGCGCCGATGTGGGACTCCATCACCAGGCGGTCCGCGTCCGCGGTGCTCAGGCCGGGGCCGAACTCCTGGTAGCCCCGGACGGCCGACCAGATGTACGTCCACCACGTCCACCGCATCCATTCCGGCTGCTTGGCCTTCTCCACCTCTCCGGTCTCCGGGTTGGTCCAGGTCGCCATCTCGTGGAGGTGGTCGACGCGCTTGGTCGCCGCGTCCGCGTGGGCGGTGTCGGCGAAGACCGAGTCCCGTAGGTAGGCGGCCGTGCGGTCGAACCGGGCGGCCATCTCGTCGGCGCCCTCGCTGGTCAGCGAGACCCGATCGAAGTGGGTCATCATGCCCGGTTCGAGCATCTGGAGGAAGAGCGCGTTCTTGGCGCCGAGCCCCGAGGCCGGGTCCGAGAACACCCGCCAGGAGATGCTGTCGGGGCCGTAGTAGCCGTCGTCGGAGCGAGGGGCGTCGGAGAGCCGCAGGGGCACGCGGGTGTCGGTCATGGAGTCACCTTCGGGTTAGGTGGATCGGGGAGTGTCGGTCGGTGAGAGCCCGACCAACACCGTCGATAATAAGTCCTTCATACTTCGTGCCGACGCAGACGGTGAGGAAGGTCCGCGACCGCGCGCCGCGAAACGGCTGTCTCGAGGGGGCCTCGCCCGACGAACACCGCCCAGAGGGCGCACCCGGCCGTCCCCCCGAGAGTCATCGGCCAGAACGGGTCCAGGGCGCGGAAGTCGTCCATCGGGTCGAACTGTCGGCCCTCGGCGCGCGCGATGGCGATCCACGCCGCCCAGACGAGGAGATGTGCGGTGTACGCGGTCAGGGGCATCGCGTCCAGCACCCGTACCGGCCAGAACAGCCACCGCAGCCGCGTCCCGCCGATAAGGATGCACACCCCGATGACCGCGAGTGCGAATCCCATGGACCCGACCGCCTCCCCCACGCCCGACAAGTGGGGCCCGTCCCGGAGCCGCGACAGAAACCACAGTCCGACCTCTGACCGCGCGCCGTCGTCGCTCGAGGAGGCGGTGACGGCCCCACGGACACCCGGCTCGAGGCCGGGACGGTGATCGTCGACGCGAAGGAATGAGCACAGAGGAGTGAGCGCAGAGGAGTGAGCGCGGAGGGGTGAACGGCCACGTGCCGGGGGTGGGACGGAGGAGTACGACGACGACGAGGTCGGCCGCTTCGTAGGCTGTGCCGATGGCTCAGCCCGCGCGAGAGGCGCTCCGCCGCAACGCCGGCCATCTGGCGTCGGTGGCCCTGGTGCTCATGTGGAGCTCGGGCTATGTCGGCGCGGAACTCGGGATCCGGGCCGACGGAACCCCGCTGCAGCTGCTGGGCTGGCGGTTCTCGATCCTCGGCGTGCTGTTGGTGACCGTCTGCCTCGTGCTGGGGGTGCGGTTGAACGATCGCGCGGCGTGGACGCGGCAGGCGGTGTTGGGCCTGTTCAGTCAGGCGTTCTTCCTGTTCATGATCTTCGAGGGGGTCTCCCGGGGCGTCGACGGCGGCACCGCGGCGCTCATCGCCGCGCTCCAGCCGCTGCTGGTGGCGACGGTGGCGGGCAGGGTCCTCGGCGAGCGCACGACGGCCGGCATGTGGGTCGGCATGGTGCTGGGGATGGCGGGCGTCGTGGTGGTGGTCTCCGGCGGTCTCGACGCGGGCGCCGCCCCGTGGTGGGCGTACCTGTTCCCGGCGGCGGGCATGCTCAGTCTGGCCACGGGCACGGTTCTCACGCAGCGTCTGCGGCCCACCGAGACGCTGCTGCAGTCGATCACCATGCAGTCCGTCGTCGCGGGGGTCACCCTGATGTCCGCGGCTCTGGTGACCGGCCAGGCGGCGCCCGTGGCCGAACCCGACTTCTGGGCGGCGGTGGCCTGGTTGGTGTTCCTGTCCACCCTGTGTGGGTACGTCCTCTTCGTCTTTGTCACCCGCACCCGCGGCGCCACAGTCGCGAGCGTGCTGCTCTACCTCACCCCGCCCACGACCATGGTCTGGGTGTGGCTCATGTTCGGTGTCCCGATCACCCTCCCGGCCGTGGTCGGCATGGCGATCAGTGCGGTCGGCGTGACCCTGGTGCTGCGGTCGCGGGCGGCGCGGGACGCCTCAGCGCGCGCGCCGGAAGAGCGCGGCTGGGCGACCGCGTAGGGCCGTGGACAGCGCCACCTCACCGTGGTCGTCCAGGACGGGTTCCAGGTGCGGTCGCATCCGGCGCGCGAAGTTGTCCTTGTGCAGCTCCTCGCCGATCACGGCCTCGTGCACGCGACGCAGTTGGAGCAGCGTGAACGGTTCGGCCAGGAAGCCGTCGGGGTCGGGGCCCACGTCGACGTAGCGCAGGCGGATCTCGTAGCGCTCGCGGACGTCGCGGATCGCGGCGTCGACGATCGCGTCGTGGTCGAACAGTAGCGACTCGATGCCGTCGAGCCGACCGTCCGCGGTGACGCGGGTGAGTTCGCCGTTCGCTCCGGCCAGCGCGGACTCGGGCAGGGGGAGCGCGTGGGCGGCGGAGACGGCCCAGGTCCGCTCGTCGCGCTCCGGGTCGTCGAAGAGCCGCAGTAGGCGCGGACGGATGGTCTCGTGTGGCGCGATCCGGACCTTCTCGCGGAGTACGTGGTCCGCGGTCTCGGCGACGGTCGTCCGCTCGCGCAGGAACGCGCCCGGGAGCGCGCGACCGTCCGGATTCCGGCGTGATTGCGTGAATACCCGCAGCTCGGGGTCGGTGCCGCCGGCCCCTGTCACGGTGAGGATCGCCAGGTCCACGGCCACGGCGGGCCGGGGGAACTTATCGAGATCGGACATGGTCTTCACTTTAGCGCGATTGGCGTGCTAATGTTTAGCGCGTTGAGAGTGCTAAAGGAGTGGAGGGGTCATGGGAAGTCGACGAGACGACGGCATGGACGGGGTCGGTGGCGAGGCCACCGAGTGCGCCTGGGGCGTGTTCCTGGACACGCTGATCCTGCGGATCGGTGCTGTCGGGGACGGTGACGCGCTGGCGCTGGTGGCCCCGCCCGGGCCGGAGGGGTGGAGCCAGCAGCTCGTCATCCGGTCGGACCGTGGTCGGGGATTCATGTGGGTCACCCGCGGGATCTCCGGCAGCACGGCGGCCGAGGAGGTCGTGGCCAGCGCCGGCGCCGACGGGGCGTTCGCACTGGCGGACGCGATCGTCCGCGTGGCGCGCGAGGACCTGCGGTTGCCGCACCCCCAGCTGTTCACGGCCCGCGCGAGCGGACGAGGAGCAGCCGAGTTGGCGGAGTCCCTGGGGCTCGCGGACGCGGACGCGCCGGGTGGGCCGGACGGCCGTACGGACGGTGGGGTCCGCGGCGGTCCGGACGTGCTGCGTCCGGTGGTGGTGGAGGCCGTGGGGAGGATGTTCGGGCAGGAGCCGGGCGTCGACGACGACGGCGACGTGTATTTCACCGTCGCCGGCACCACGGTATTCGTCATCTTCAGCCCCGACGGCGGGCTGGTCCAGGCCTGGGCGCTCGTGGTCCGCGGGGTGTACAGCCGTCGCAACACCGCGGTCGAGGTGGACCTGCTCAACAGCAAGGGGATGTGGAGCACCTGGTACCTCAGCGGGCGCGACGTGTTCCAGCGGATCACCCTCCCCGCGCGCCCGCTCTCGGCGGACAACATCGAGGGCATGCTCCGCGCGTTCGCGAAGGACCTCGAACAGAACCGGGATGAGCTGGCGTACCGGCTCGGAGGGAAGGTGGCGTGATGACGGGCAGTGGAGACCGGGGGTGGGACGACCGGGTCGCCGGGGTGATGCTCGGTACCGCCGTGGGGGACGCCCTCGGCGCCGGATACGAGTACGGCTCCGCGCCGCTCGGTCCCGAGGGGCCGCAGATGATCGGCGGCGGACTGGGCGGGTTCGCGCCCGGACAGTGGACCGACGACACGTCCATGGCGTGGTGCGTGCTCGACGTGGCCGCCAGGGGTGGGGGCCTGCTCACGGACGAGGCGCTCTCGGAGGTCACCCGCAACTTCGGGCGGTGGTACGACTCCGGCCCGCCGGACATCGGCAACCAGACCGCCGCGGTCCTGCGGGCCGCGGGGCCCGCGCCGACGGCCGCCGCCGCGCGGGAGGCGGCCGAGGAGCACTTCAGGCGGAGTCACCACTCCGCGGGCAACGGTTCCCTCATGCGGACCGCACCTGTCGCCCTGGCCCACCTCGGCGACACCGGGGCGATCGTCCGGGCAGCCACGGCTGTGAGCGACCTGACCCACTCCGACCCGCGCACCGCCCAGGCGTGCGTCCTGTGGTCGACGGCTCTCGACCGCGCTGTGCGGGAGCAGGTCCTGGACCTCCGCGGCGGACTGGCGCACCTCGACGGGCCGGACCGGGAGTACTGGGAGGCCTGCATCGACGAGGCCGAGCAGGGGCCGCCCGGACGGTTCCGCCGCAACGGCTGGGTGGTGACCGCGCTGCAGGCCGCGTGGTCGGCGATCCACCACACGCCGATCCCCGCCGCGGATCCCGGGCGGCACCTGGCCGACACACTGGTCACGGCGATCGGGATCGGAGGCGACACCGATACGGTCGCCGCCATCGCCGGGGGCCTGCTGGGCGCGCGCTGGGGTGCCTCGGCCGTGCCGGCGCAGTGGCGGGACATCTGCCACGGCTACCCGGGTATCGGGTCACGCGAACTCGAGCGGCTATCGATCGACGCCTGCCTTCCACGCGCGTAGTTGCTCGGCCGCTGCCAGGAGCGCTTTCGCGAACTCCTCGGTCTGGTCTGGATCCATGTTCTCGGGCGGATCCTGGATATGAACCCGTCCCTCCCGGCCCCGCGCGCTGACGGACCAGCGTGTGGCCCCCGGGGATCGGGGGTCGCTCGGGGACCAGATCCTGCGAGGCCCCAGGCGGTACCTGTGGTAGGCCGCCAATGCCTCAGCCCGGGTCTGGCCCGGTTCCTGCCGGAAGACGCGGATGAACGTGCCCTCGAGGACCCCGCCGGCCAGACCGCACCGGGGGCAGGACAGTGTTCCCTTGAGGGAGATCGGCTCCCACGCAGTGACCGCGCTGGTATCGACGTCCACGACCTCGCCACACCACGCTGTGGTCTCCTCGGTCTCGGCCGACTGGTGGTGCCAAGAGAGGGTGCCGCCCTCGGAGATGAAGTGCATCGGGGTTCCGCCCTCGACGCCGATGATGTTCTCACTCATGCCTGCTCCGTCCGGGCCCGTAGCTCATTCTGATCTATCGGCCCGGCGGGCGGAGTCGTTAGTCCGGGACGGCGCTCCGTGTCGAGGTGTCAGGGGAGAGGGGCATGGACGCTGGCAACGGAGCGGTAGATGATTCAGGGGTGAACCCCCAGCAGTCCGACCTGCAGCGCGCCCTCGCCGACCTCGACGCCCGTCTCGGACGCATCACCGCAGAGGTCGGGGAGGTCCGGGCCGGGTTGTCGGCACTCGCCCGACAGTCCGGTCCGGCGGTGGGCGGACAGTCACCGGGGGAGTCGCCAGCGGAGTCGCCGTGGCGTGCGGGCGCGCCGCCTCAGGGGACGCCGCACCCGGTGACGCCGGCCCCGTCTGGCGCCCCGGCCCCGGCTGGCGCTCCCTCGCAGCCTGTGCCCGCCCCGGCACGTCCGGGCGGGCCCTGGCGGCCACCCGGACAGGACGACCCCGCGGGGCGGTACGGGCCGCCGCCCGCGCACCCCGACCGGCCGGCGCAGCTGCCCGACCGGCCGTGGCAACAGGCCGACCGGCCGTGGCGGCAACCGTGGGACGCGGCGCCGCGCCAGTCGCCGCGGCGGAGGCCGCGCATCACGGCCGCCACTGTCATCGCCGCGATCGGCGGGTCGGTCATGCTCGCCGGCATCGCGTTCCTACTGGTCGTGGCCATCCAGGCGGGGTTGTTCCCGCCGCTCGCGCGGGTCGTCGCCGCCGCGGTGCTGGCGGTGGTGCTCGTCGGCCTCGGCCTGCGACTGCAGTCCCGCCACGAATCCGCCACCACCGACCCCGCGGCCCACACCGACCCCCGGCCCGCCGCCGACCCCGACGGCACCCCGGTCAACCCCGGCGCACTGGCCCTGGTCGGCACGGGCCTGGCAGCGGCGATGCTCGACGTCATCGCCAGCACCACGCTCTACCTGTGGATCCCCGTCCCGGCCGCGTACATGTTCGTGGGCGGGCTCGCCCTCGGAGGGATGGCACTCGCGGGGCGCTGGTCCTCCGGGCTGCTGGCCTGCCTGGTCTCGGCCGGCACGATGCTCCTGGCGCCCCTCATCTCCACCGGTGTCGAGCTGCCGATCTTCGTCGCGATCGTCGGCATCGCCACCGCGATACTCGCCGCCGAACTCGGGGCGGCCGTCCGCGTGGTGTGGTCCGTCCTGCCCGGGTTCCTGCTGGCCGGCTACCTCTCGCAGGCCGCACTCCACAGCCGCGGCGAACAGATCGCACTCATCGCGACCGCGCTCGTCTTTGCCGCCGTGGGCGTCGGGGTGGCCTGGTACGACACCGCCCACCGCCGCCCGGCACTCGCCAATGCCGCCCTCGTCGTCGTCCCCACCGCCCTGCCCCTCGCCCTCCTGCCGGCCACCCACCTCCTCCGGCCCGGCTGGCCCGTCGGACTGGCCCTCGCCGCCGCCTACCTCGCCGTCGCGGTTCTCGCCGGCCGTACCGGCCACGACAGGGCGCACGTGCATCTGGCCGCGGTCACGGGGTTCGTCGGGAGCGCGTTGCTGCTGCTGACGTGGGTCGAACTGGGAGGGCGCGAGCTCACCGGCTTCGCGCTGACCCTGAGCGCCCTGGCCTACGTCGTGGCCGCCGGCCTGTGGGGACGACGGTGGGTGGACCTGGTGGCCGCGGCCGCCTCCGTGATCGCCGTGCTCGTCTACGCGGCCGTCAACCAACCGCACCTCGCGCTGAGCGACCGGCTCGCGGTCCGCGAGTTCACCTACTGGGACGTGGTCTCCGCGTTCGCCATCACGGCGCTGGCGGTCGCCGTGACGTGGTGGGCGCGCCGCCGCCTGCCCCGCGAGTCGACGCGCGTGATGATGGTGGGCGCCGTCGTGGCACTGGCGGCCTTCTCGGTGATGGTGGTCGCGGCCGGCGTCGTGATCGGCGACCTCACCGGGGTGGCCCGGAACGGGTTCCTCGCCGCACACCTGGTGGTGACCGTGCTGTGGATCTGCTGCGCGGCCTGGCTCGTGCTCACCGCGAACCCGCGCGTCGCCGACGCACGTCGACTCGGGTTCGTCCTGGGCTCCCTCGCGCTGGCGAAGCTGCTCCTGCTCGACCTCGCCACGCTGCCGGGATTGTTCCGCGTCCTGTCGTTCATCGCCGTCGGCGCGGTGATGCTCGCGGTGGCCGTCCGCTACCGCAGGGAGACCGAGCCGTCGGGCAGCGGATCGCCGACGTAGACGCGGAACGCGCGCGGCTGGGCGCCGGACATCAGTACCTCGACCTCCGGATGGTCGACCTCGTCCGGATCGTCCGACGGCAGGCTCCACACCACCTCACCGGCGTCGGTCAACTCGCGCAGTGCCTGGCGCGTGGCGCGGACCCACGTCACGTGGCGCAGGGCGGGCTCGTCACGCAGGAGGTGGTCGGCCAGGCCCTCACGGTCGCGCAGGTCGACCATGAGGCGCTCGCCGTCCGGGGCCTCGTAGGAGGTGCAGACGTGGTCGACCAGGACGGACAACGGCCACGACGGCCCGGAACCGAGCAGATCGATGATGATCATGCGCGCATCGCCGACCTGACAGGCCGTCGGTGTGGTGAGGACCTGGAGCCGGTCGGCGACGTCCTCGGTGATCTCGATGAGCTGAACGGTCATGATGAACCCCTGTCGGACGGAGACGGTCGACAAGAGGGATCGCGGCGCGGCCCCGAACCGTCCCGACTGTGACGTAGATCATATCGTAGACCCGTGCGGGGCGGGTCTCGGCGGGATGACGATCTCGCCGAGCCGTCCGGCCGGACCGCCGCCGAGGAGCCGACGGACTGGTTAGGGTCGGGCGTGTGACCACCTCACAGACCGGACGTGCAGCCTCCCCGGGCGGGCAGGACGACGCCTTCTCGCTGTCCTACGACGGGTTCGACCCCGGTGAGGAGGGTCTGCGCGAGACGCTTACCTCGACCGGCAACGGGTACATGTCCACCCGCGGCGCCGCCGAATGGGAGGAGAACGACGGGGTCCACTACCCGGGCACCTACGTCCACGGCCTCTACAACCGCGCGACCACCATGCTCGGCGGCGTGCCGGTGCACAACGAGGACCTGGTCAACCTCCCCAACTGGCTGCCGCTCAAGCTGCGCATCGGTGGCGCCGAGGTACTACGGCTCTCGGAGGTGCAGATCCTCGAGTACCGCCACCGGGTGGACCTGCGCTCGGCGCTGATGACCCGCCAGATCCGCTTCCGTGACCGGGAGGGACGGGAGACCGAGCTGGTGAGCCGGCGGTTCGCGTCGATGGCCAGCATGCACCACGCCTACCTCGAGTGGACGATCACGCCGCTGAACTGGTCCGGCCAGGCGGAGATCGTGAGTGCGCTCGACGGGCGCGTCACCAACGACGGAGTGCCCCGCTACCGGCAACTCGAGAGCGATCACCTCCGGCCGGGCAGCACGGTGTTCCCGCAGCCCGAGGTGATGGCGCTCAAGGTGCGCACCCGGCAGTCCGAGGTGAACGTCGGCGTCGCGGCACGCACCCTCGTCTCGACCGGGGGCCGGGAACGCGAGGTGGCCCGCTCCGACTTCCGGACGGCGGACTACATCCAGCAGACCCTCCACGTGGAATTGGAGCGCGACGTCCCCACGACGATCGAGAAATCGGTCGCCCTGTTCACCTCCCGTGACCCGGCCACGGGGGACACGCTCCTGCGCGCGTCCCGGTCGGCCGCCCGGTCGCGACCGTTCGACGCCGCGTACGCGCACCACCGCGAGTCGTGGGAGCGGCTGTGGCAGGCGTGCGACCTGCACGTGTTCGGCGACGACGAGGCCCAGCACCTGCTGCGCGTGCACATCAGCCACATCCTGCAGACGTGCTCGCACAACACCTCCGACCTCGACGCCGGCGTGCCCGCCCGCGGGATCAACGGGGAGGCCTACCGGGGCCACGTGTTCTGGGACGAGCTGTTCGTCTTCCCGTTCCTGACCTTCCGGCTCCCGGCCGTGACCCGCAGCCTGCTCATGTACCGCTACCGGAGGCAGTCCGAGGCGCGGGTCGCGGCAGTGTCGGCCGGCTACGAGGGGTTCATGTTCCCGTGGCAGAGCGGATCGCTGGGCACGGAGCAGACCCAGGAACTCCACCTCAACCCGATGTCCGGGCGGTGGGACATCGACCTGTCGCACAACCAGCGGCACGTCAGCGCGGCGATCTTCTACAACGTGTGGCAGTACGTCACCCTCACCGAGGACACGATGTTCCTCGAGTTCCGGGGCGCGGAGATGATGCTCGGCATCGCGCGGTTCTGGTCGTCCATCGCGCACTACTCGCCCGAGCGGCAGCGCTACGAGATCCACGGCGTGATGGGGCCCGACGAGTACCACGAGAAGTACCCGGGCGCGTCCGAGGGCGGAGTGCGCAACAACGCCTACACCAACGTCTTCGTGGCGTGGATCTGCGACATCGCCGCCCACCTGCTCGACCTGCTGCCGGCGCCCCAGGCCGGTGCCGTCCGCGCCCGGCTCGAACTGCGCGACGAGGAGATCGCCCGGTGGAAGGACATGAGCCGGAAGATGTTCGTCCCGTTCCACGACGGGATCATCAGCCAGTTCGAGGGCTACGAGGAGCTGGAGGAACTGGACTGGGAGGGATACCGCGCCACGTACGGCAACATCCAGCGGCTCGACCGGATCCTCAAGGCCGAGGGCGACACCCCGGACCGGTACAAACTGGCCAAGCAGGCCGACGCGGTGATGCTGTTCTTCCTGTTCAGTGACGACGAGCTGCGACGGGTGTTCGGGCGTCTCGGGTACGAGTTCCCCGACGACGCCGCGCGGCGCACCATCGAGTACTACGACCGCCGCACCTCCCACGGGTCGACCCTGTCGTACATCACCCACGCGGGCGTCCTCGCACGCTTCGACCCGGACAGTTCCTGGGAACGGTTCAAGGTCGCGCTGGGCAGCGACGTGCACGACATCCAGGGCGGGACGACCCGCGAGGGCATCCACATGGGGGTCATGTCCGGCACGGTCGACCTCGTGCAGCGCTTCTACGCCGGGATGCGGGTGGAGGGCGGGATGCTCCAGTTCGACCCGAACCTGCCCGGCGGTATCGACGGGGTCTCGTTCAACATGACCTACCTGCGCTCGCCGCTCACGGTGACGGTGATGCGGGACGAGGTGGTGATCCGTCACCGCGACGGTGTGATCGACGAGACCCCCGTGTGCGTGTGCGTGCGCGGAGAGCAGCGGATGGTCGAGGTGGGCGGCGAGGAGCGGTTCAGCCTGGAGTGACGCCGGGGTCGGCGCGGCGTGCCGCCGCGTGGGCGTGTCGCCGTGCGGCCCGTGCCCGGCGCCGCTCCTCGCGGCGCTGGTGGTCGTGCACCACCTCCGCCTCGTGGTCGTACGGGCTGCCGCGGAACCGACGCAGTGCGTAGACGAGCAGTGCCAGCCCGACGAGGCCCGAGAAGATGAGCGTGCCGCCGGTGCCCCAGCCGCCGATGAGCCACAGGTCGGCCGACAGCGGCCACCAGGTCGGCACTGTCGAGCCGATCCCCCAGAAGATCCCCAGGCCGATCAGCCAAGCCACGCCGAGTAGCGACCCCGCGATCTTGGGCCACGACTGGACCCCGCGGGAGGCGCCCTCCATGGCGACGCGCTTGATCGACAGGAGGCGCCGGTCGAACCACTCGTACTGCCGTGAGAGCACCACCGTCCCGGCGAACAGCATGAGGAGCCCGGGACCCGGGAGGAACAGTGCGGCGATGCCGAGAACGATGAGCGTCCACCCGATGATCTCGAGCGCGAGGCGTCTCACCGCCACGTAGCCGAGTCTCTTCACCGGACCATGGTTACAGAAATGTGGCGGGGTGCGGTGCCGGAGGGGGATCAGGCGGGGACCGCGGAGCGGAACTCCCGGGCGGCCCGGGCGCCGGCGTCGAGGTCGACCTCGGGCCAGCCGTCGGGGGCGTGGAGCACCGCGCCGAGCTCGACGGCGGTGAGGGCGGACCCGGCGGTGAGCAGTGCCTCCACGGCATCGGGGTCGGGGGCGTCGAGCAGGGTGTCGTCGGCCAGCTCGTCGACGATGTCGCGCAGGGCGGCCCGCGTCACCGGGAACAGTTCGGGGTCGAAGCCGTCGTCGGCGGGTTGATCCAGTCGCCACCACCGTGACCCGTCCCACCCGTACAGGAAGCCCAGGCACGCGTCGTGGGTGCGGGCGTGTTCGACGCCGCGGCGCCACCAGCCGGGGGCGTCGCCCACCAGGTCGGTGCCGGCCTCGCCGGCATTGCCGCTGCCCTCGGTGAGCGAGAACTCGTGGTGCCAGCCGGCGAGGAGTGCGCGCCCGGGCCCCGGTCGCAGCAACGCCATCCACATCCCCTCGTCCACCGACCAGTGCAGGGCGCCGGTGGCGGGCGCGTGGTGGTCGAGGCCCACCGCCGCGCGGACGGCGGCGTCCACGGCGAGGAGGGAGGCGATGTCGTCGGGCGTCGAGTCCAGGTCCACGGGGAGCACGGCCATGTGGTCCACGCTAGACCTGATCGACGACGACGAGGTGGCGATACCGGTGAACGTCCGGCTACCCGCGGGTGACGCAGGGGTGCGCGGGCGGGCGCCGGGCATCACCGATCCCGCTGCGGCGGGGGCGTGCCGACTCGTACGGTGAGCGCATGCGCAGCGAGGCGACACACGATCACGCGGGCCCCGGCCCGACACACGGTCACGCGGGCCGCGGCCCGGCACACGGTCACGCGGGCCCCGGCCCGGCACACGGTCACGCGGGCCCCGGCCCGGCACACGGTCACGCGGGCCCCGGCCCGACCACGCAGGCCGGGATCGGGCGGGACGGGCTCCCGCCCGGCCCCCGGCTCCCGCGGATCCTGCAGGCGGTGCTGGCCCTGTCGGCTCCCGCCGTCGTCTTCCCGGCGGCGGCCCGGCGCTACGGGGTGCCGTTCACGCTCGATCTCATGCCCGCCGGGCGCAAGGTCGTCGCAGTGTCCGAGCCCGCGCAGATCAAGGACGTGTTCGCCGGCTCGCCGTCGGTCTTCCACGCCGGCAAGGGCAACGACCTGCTCCGTCCCCTCCTCGGCGAGCACTCCCTCCTCCTCCAGGACGGCGACGAGCACGCGCGCGCCCGGCGGCTGCTCGCGCCGGCGTTCGGGCGGCGCGAGATCGACGGCTACCGCACGCTCGTCGAGGAGGTCACCCGCGAACAGCTGGACCACTGGCCGCGGTCGGGTCGCGTCCGCGCGCACGTGTTGCTCAACCAGCTGACGCTCGAGGTGATCCTGCGGGTGGTCTTCGGGGTGACGGACTCGGCGCGCCTGGACCGCATGCGGCCGATCGTCGCCCGGGCGGTCGACGCCGGTCCGGTGGTGATGATCGGCCTGGGGATCCCGGCGCTGCGCAGGTTCCGGCCGTGGAGCCGGGAGGTGCGCGACCTGGAGACCATCCACGAGTTCCTCGGCGAGGAGATCTCCGCGGCCCGCCTCGACCCGGGATTGTCCGAGCGGCGGGACCTCCTGGCGTTGCTGGTCCGCGCCTCGGCGGCCGACGCGCAGGGACTGTCGGACCAGGAGCTGCGCGACCAGCTCATGACCCTCGTGGCGGCCGGGCACGAGACCACGGCCACCGCGATGGCGTGGTCGATGCTGGAACTGGCCCGCCACCCGGACGTTCAGGACCGGTGTGTGGCCGAGATCGCCGAGGGCGGGTCGGAGTACCTCGACGCCGTGCTCAAGGAGGTCCTGCGGCTGCATCCGGTGGTACCGATGGTGATGCGGGAGCTGCAGGAGCCGGCCACCGTCGGCGGGCGGACCTACCCGCGGGGAGTGACGATCTCGCCGTCGATCGTCCTGGCCCACCGCTCCGCGGCCACCTACGCCGGACCCCGTGACTTCGACCCGGGGAGGTTCCTCGGCGAGGTGCCCACGCCCACCGAGTGGCTGCCGTTCGGCGGCGGCGCGCGCCGCTGCATCGGGGCATCGTTCGCGATGATGGAGGGCCAGGTCATCCTGCGGCAGTTGCTGGAGCGGTACCACCTGGAGTCGGTGGGCAGCGGTCGCGAGTGGCCGCGGTCCCGCAACGTCACCCTGTACCCGTGGCGCCGTGCGCGGGTGGACCTGCGGCGACGCTGAGCCCGGCGTACGGGCCGGCGGCGCCCGCCGCCGTCCCGGGCCCTCAGTTCCTCCTCAGGGCCGTCCGGGGGCCGGATCCGCCTGTGTGACGGGTGGTGGGCAGGAGGTTAACGGGACTCAGATGTGCGTTTTGGTGGAGATTTTCCTACCGTGGAGGCTGTGAACGCTTCTGAGACGTCCTCGCCGCAGACCGAAGCGCACCGCGCCTCGGTCACCCGTATGTACACGTGGATATCCGAGAACGGCAGACTGATCGAGCAGGTCAGGGTCGTCCCCAAGGGTGATTCCAGCCGCGCTCGCGGTCGGATCGTCGCCGCCGCCGGCCCGGACAACTCCGCCTTCACCGTGGAGTACGAGGCTCAACTCGGCGCCGACACGACCCTGCGCCGGGTGTGGCTGACCCTCACCACGGAGGAACACGAGCGCACGATCGACCTGGTCTGCGACGACGAGGGGGCCTGGCTGCTCGAGGATTCCTCCGGCACCCGCTCCCGCGTGGGCGGCGACGGCGTGGTGGACGTGGACATCACCTACAGCGTGTTCTTCGCCAGCGTCATGATCCGTCGCCTGGGCTTGCACGCGCAGCCGGGTTCCGAGGATGTGCGGGTGTTGTCGGTGGATTCCATGACGCTCGACGTCACCGAGGACACGGTCACGCTCTCCAGCGACGACGAGCAGGTCCACGGCATCACCGCCACCGCGTCGACCAGCGCGACGGTCGACCCCGACGGCGTGATCATCGACGTGCCGGGGCTCAGCCGAAGGGCCTGAACGGCCAGCCGAAGGGCCTGAACGGCCAGCCGCCGGGCCTGAACGGCCAGCCGAGGGGCCTCTACGGCCTGTCGGCGAGCCGGACCTCCCTGCCCAAGGCGCCCGCCTCGCGGAGCGCCTCGAGCCACCCGGCCGCCCCCGGCGTGACCTCCGCCGGTCGGAGATCCCCGCCGGTGCGATCGGCCTGCGCGTCCTCATAGGCACGCCGCGCGCGGTGGCCGTCGTCGACGAGCGGCCCCAGCGTTCCCCGCTCGGCCAGCGCCGCCCGCTCGGCCCCGAGGTCGGCGAGGCACTCGTCCAGCACGTCCAGCAGCGCGTCCCGGTTGGGTTCGCAGATCGCGCGCACCAGATCGGGCGCGGTCCCGGCGACGCGCGTGCCGTCGCGGAACGACCCCGCCGCCAACGAGAGCGCGAGGTCGCCGCCCCGGCCGCCCGCCAGCGCGAGCGCCTCGGCCAGCACGTGCCCCAGGTGGGAGATCCGGGCGACGGCCGCGTCGTGGTCGGCGGAGGTCGCCGCGACCACCCGTGCGCCGCTGTCCAGCGCGAGCCGCGCAACTCGTCCCCAGGTGTCGGGGTCGGCGTCGTCGTCGGCCGCGATGAGCCACGTGGCACCGCGGAACAGGTCGGGGTCGCCTGCGTCCCAGCCGGAGTGGGCGGTGCCGGCCATGGGGTGCCCGCCGACGAACCGCGCCCCCAGTCCGTGACGTCGTACCGCCTCCAGGACGGGGCCCTTGACGCTGATCACGTCGGTGAGGGCGACCGTGGGTGCGTGCTTGGCCACCGCGCCCAGGACCGACTCGAGGGCGGGGAGGGGGACGCCGACGACGACGAGGGCATCCGACTCCGCAGCCCGGCGGAGCGTGGTGGGCAGATCCGTGGTGACGTCGAAACCGGCGGCGGTGGCGGCCTCGGCGCCGGCGGGGGAGCGGTTCCAGCCGAAGGTCCGATCGGGGCCGAGGGCCCGCAGGAGTGAGCCGCCGATCAGGCCGACCCCGAGCACGCACACGTCCGCCGTCACCGTCACCTGACAAGGTTCTCACAGCAGACTACGGTTGAGCCCATGCCCAGCAGCTCCGACCGACTCTCCCGCGACTCCGACGACGACTCGGTCACCGGCATCGCACTCGGGGTGGTCCAGGACGGCGGTTCCTGGCAGGTCACCCGTCTGGACGACGCCGCCCTCACCAGTCTCGACGACGCGGCCCGGCAGGTCCGGTCGCTGCGCGCGGAGGGACCGTCGTTCGGGTTGGTCGACGTGGACCACGAGTTCTTCGTGATCCTGCGCCCGGGCCCGTCCGGGATGCGACTCATGCTCTCGGACGCGACCGCGTCGCTGGACTACGACCTCGCCGCGGATGTGCTGGACGAGCTCAACGTGGACGTGCCCGACATGACCGACGAGGAGCTCGAGCAGACCGACCCGTGGGGTGAGGGCGACATGGCGATCCTCGACGACATGGGCCTGCCCGCCGGAGTGTTGGAGATCATCGTCTCCGAGACCGACCTGTACGCCGACGAACAGCTGCAGTCGGTGGCCGAGCGGATGGGCTTCGGCGACGAGTTCGAGCGGCACCAGCCCGACTCGTGAGCCCGGCAGGTCCGGCGCATCCCGGATCGGCGCACCCCGAACACCGGGGCTCCGCGCGGGTGGCCGACGAGATGCTGGTGAGGCGCGCCCTGGCCGTGGCGGGCGGTACCCCGGCCGAGGACGTGCCCGTCGGCGCGCTGGTGCTGGGCCCCGACGGTCGGGAGTTGGCCGCCGCCACCAATCGGCGGGAGGCCGACGGTGACCCGTTCGCGCACGCCGAGGTGATCGCGCTCCGCGAGGCCGCGCGGGTCCTGGGCGACGGTTGGCGGCTGGAGGACTGCACTCTCGTGGTGACCCTGGAGCCCTGCACGATGTGCGCGGGGGCGGCGGTCGCGGCGCGGGTCGGCCGCATCGTCTTCGGAGCCTGGGAGCCGCGCACCGGGGCGTGTGGGTCGCTGTGGGACGTCGTCCGCGACCGACGTCTGGTGCACCGTCCAGAGGTGCGGGGTGGTGTGCTCGAGGACGAGTGTGCGGCCGTCCTGGAGGGTTTCTTCCGCGCTCGTCGATGACGGCGGCTGTGCCGGGGTCCGCGGCGGGGCGCCCGTCGGTGACCCGATCGTGACCCGCTCGCGGTGGAGGCCGGCTCGGCACCTCCGTACCGTGGGTCGTGAGAGGTGCCGGACCCCGGCGCCGCGATCGAGAGGAGCACCACATGGGAGTGGGAGACAAGTTCTCGAACAAGGCCGAGGAGCTGGGCGGCCGCGCCAAGGAGTCGGCCGGCGCCGCGACGGGAGACCGTGACCTGCAGGCCGAGGGCCAGGCCGACCAGGGCGAGGCCGGCATCAAGCAGGGTGCCGAGAAGCTCAAGGACAAGGCCAACGAGGCCGCGAGCAAGCTCACCGGCAACGACAAGTGAGTTGCAGCAGCTGACTCCTCGCCTCTGGCCTGGCGATTTTCGTCTGGGGCCATGCGTGAAGTAGCCTAATCGGCGGTGGCGTGTCCGAGCGGCCGAAGGTGCAGCACTCGAAATGCTGTGTTGGGTAACCCCCAACCGTGGGTTCAAATCCCACCGCCACCGCCACGGGGAGAGCCCCGGATCTCGAGAGAGGTCCGGGGCTCTCGTCATTCCGCCCCCTCGCCCGTGGCAGCCGTTCCCGCGCCTGGCCGCCCCCTCGGCAGCCGCCCCCGCGCCAGCCGCCCCTGACGATGGCGTCTCGCCTGCCCCGCGGTGGGTGCGAGACGCCATGGCGACGGGCGGCTGTGTGTGGGGCAGGTGCGAGACGCCATGGCGACGGGCGGCTGTGTGTGGGGCAGGTGCGAGACGCCATGCTGGCGGGCGGCTGTGTGTGGGGCAGGAGCGGGCGCAGTCGAGACGCGCTGTCAGACGTGGTCGGAGGACTCCTCGGCGAAGTCCGGCAGCGTCACGACCGAGCTCAGGGTCGACAGTGACGCGTCGATCACCGTGGCCTGCGGCAGGCCCGACTCCTCACCCAGCAACGCCAACTCCTCGGTGCCGGCCAACCACGCCCGCGTGAGAGCGAGCGCCAGAGGGTCCGGTTCGTGTACCCCGAGGCTGTCGAGGATGCGCAGGCTGATCGTGCGGTGCATGCCGTCGACGACCTTCTCCAGCGCCGGATCCACAGCCCTGCCGGAACGCAGGACCGCCACGTAGTTGTCCCGCCGCCGCTGGATGTAGCGCACCAACGCCGTGATGATCGCGCGCGTGCTGTCCTCGGCGTGCGCGCCCACCGGGATCTCGGTCAGCGACAGCACGTGGTCGGCCGCTGCCCGCACGACCGCCGTGAGGTAATCCAGCTTGGTGGGGAAGTAATGGAAGAGCAGGCTGCGGGACACCCCGGCCCGCTCGGCGACGTCGTCCAGCGACAGGGCATGGAAAGGCACGGTCTCCAGCAAACGGATCCCCAACACGATCAGCTGTGAACGGCGCTCGTGCTTGGAGAGCCTACGGCCACCTGATGTGGTCATCGCCCCACCTCGTCGTCGTACTCTCGGGCGCGCACGTCGCGCCCTCCGACGCCGACGACTACGCCCCCCATGCCGACGTACCTCCCCATCTTAGGGTCACGTCCGCAATCCGCGACCGCCATGCCACGATGGAGTGATGCCGGACAACGCCACGCCCGCCACCCGCGCGACCACCTTCGACGTGGGCGAGCGGATGGTCCTCGACGGGACGGCCGGTGGGCGGACGGGTGTCATCCACACGCCGCACGGTGACATCGCCACCCCGGCGTTCATCCCCGTCGGCACCAAGGCCACCGTCAAGACGCTGACCCCCGAGCAGGTTCGCTCCACCGGCGCCCAGGCGGTGCTGGCGAACGCCTACCACCTCTATCTGCAGCCAGGCCACGAGGTCGTCGACGCCGCCGGCGGGCTGGGGGAGTTCATGCGCTGGTCCGGGCCCACCTACACCGACTCGGGCGGCTTCCAGGTGATGAGCCTGGGGGTGGGGTTCAAGAAGGTCATCGAGATGTCGGCCGGCGCCACACCGGACGACGCGGCCACCAACAAGGGGCAGGGCCGGCTCGCGAAGGTCGACGAGGACGGCGTCACCTTCACCTCGCACCTCGACGGCTCCCGGCACCGCTTCTCGCCCGAGGTGTCCATGCGCATCCAGCACTCGCTGGGCGCCGACATCCTGTTCGCGTTCGACGAGCTCACCACGCTGATGAACACGCGGAAGTACCAGGAGAGTTCGGTGGAGCGGACCCGACGGTGGGCGCAACGCTGCCTCGACGAGCACGAGCGGCTGTCGCTGGAGCGGGGGCACCGGCCGGGGCAGTCACTGTGGGGCGTGATCCAGGGTGCACAGTTCGAGGATTTGCGGCGGCAGGCCGTGCGCGGGCTCGTGGAGATGAGCGAGCGCGCCGAGGCCGAGGGGCGACGAGGCTTCGGGGGCTACGGGATCGGCGGCGCGCTGGAGAAGGAGAACCTCGGAACGATCGTCGGCTGGTGCACCGAGGAACTGCCCGAGGACCGGCCGCGACACCTGTTGGGCATCAGCGAGCCCGACGACATCTTCACCGCCGTGGAGAATGGCGCCGACACCTTCGACTGCGTCGCGCCCACCCGGCTGGCCCGCCACGGTGGGATCTACACGCTCGACGGGCGGGTCAACATCACCCGCGCCCAGTTCCGCCACGACCACACCCCGCTCGACCCCGAGGGGCCGTCCGAGGTGTCGCGCGAGTACAGCCGCGCCTACCTGCATCACCTGTTCAAGGCCAAGGAGTTCCTCGGCTCCACCCTGCTCACCCTGCACAACCTCGCCTTTGTGGTGCGGCTGGTCGACGAGGTGCGCGCGGCGATGGCGGCCGGGCCCGACGAGTACGTCGCCTACAAGGAACAGTTCCTGGGGCGGTACTACTCGGGACGCTGATCCCTGGCCGCCCTGGCAGCCCTGGCCGCGCGGCCAGGACGCCCGGCCGCCCGTATCCGTCGGCGGGATCAGCTAGTTGATCTCGTAGGTCACGGAGACGGACACAGTGAGGTCCTGGCTACCGGCCTCGATCGGCGTCGAAGCTGCGCCGTCTGCCAACGACCTCGAGACCGGAAACGGAGTCGCTTCGGTCTCCGGTACCTCGGTGATCGACTGCACCGCCCCCAACTCCGCCCCGGCCGCCTCGGCGATCTGTTGGGCCTGTTCTTCAGCTCGCGTGACCGCCTGCGCCCGGGCCTGGGCCCTGAGGTCGCTGTCGTCGTCAATGGAGAACGTCAACTGCTGAACCCGGATCGCGTCGCCGGCGGCGCCCGCCGCTGCATCGATGAGATCGCCACTCCTGTCGACGTCGCGCAAGGTCGCCGTCACCTGGTTCGTGACGATGTATCCGTCGATGCTGCCGCTGGGCAGGAAATTGGGCTGCACCGACAGGTTCTTGGTGGCGATGTCCTCCTCTTCGACGCCCTGGGCCTTGATGGTCTCGATAAGGGATCGGGCGCGTTCCGCGTTGTCGGTCAGCGCTGTGCTGGCGTCAGATGCCCGGGTCTCGACGCCGAGCACGATGGTGACGGTATCGGGAGAACCGGTGACGATGCCGGTTCCCTGCGTGCTGATGACCGGCGGATCCTCACTCTGACCCGAGCAACCCGCCAGGAGCAGTGCGGCGGTGAGGAGTGCGAGTGCGGCGGGTACGCGGGGTGAGGCCATACGTCACTATGACGCAGGAACCGACATAGGCGGGCCTACACGTCGGTCTTGGTCGACCAGCTGATGAGCTCCGCACGACCGAGGCGACTCGTAGGTGTCGGTGCTGCGTGCGACGCTGCGCGCATGACGAACCAGACCAGAAACGATCACCCCCACGACGACCTCGAGAGGCGCTCGCCGTTGGGCGTCCTCCTGCACAGTCCGGTACGCGATAGCTCAGAAAAGAGTGAGACGTGGCAGACCGCCGCGTTCAACCTCGCGGAGAAGGCGCTACGAAATTCGCTGGCCGGGGATGACGCCGCGGTTCGGCGACTGATCAGCAGAATGGCGGATCTGGAGTTCGACGAGCTCATGGTTAGGTGGCCACAGCTGGTGGCCGCCGACCAGATTCTCTCCGGGGTGCTCGAGCAAGGTGTAGAAGAGTTCGAGGAGGAGAAGGATCTGTACGAGGCGGCGTACTTCGACGAAGACGACGAACTGATCGCCGAACTAGAGGAGGAGGAGCCCCGGGTCTCGGTGGCGACTGGGATCTACAGAGCCGCGTACGGGGCGGACCCAGTGGCATTCGCGACGCTCCGGGCATCGATCCTCGACGTGCTCTCCGACCCGTGGAGACAGCGACGCGGCGGGGTCCACAACGACGGGTTACAACGGGTGGCTGACAGGTTGCCGGAGGGGGCCAGAGCTCGGGACCTGCCCCGAGAACGCATCGAGAACGAACTCGCGGGCGTGATCCGGGCTCACCTGGTCCTGGCAGCACGCATGGTCGAGGAGTTTCGCGCGCCGTTGAACTCGACCTATGACTCGAAGTAGAGCGGGTAGTGCAGCGAGCAGCCCGGGTTGAACGCCGTGCCGCAGGCCGGGCAGGCGTCGACGGCCTGGTACTCGGCGATGGTCAGCGTGCTCCAACATGCGCCGCAGAGCAGGGCATCGGTGTCGAACTCGTCCCGCGGCCACACCGACAGCGCATGGTCGGTGGCGTCGGCGTGGCAGCGGAAACAGGGATAGAACTCGCCGCAACAGTGGAAGCGGATCGCGATGACGTCCAACGGGCCGTGGTAGTGGATGCACCTGGTCTGGTCGTCGACCGTCTCGCCGAGCACCATTACCGCGGCGGGTCGAGCGGCGTCGCGACCGTCGTCTGCGTCCCGGTCAGCGGAGGTCATACCGCCGAGTGTGACAGGGCGGAACCCGACAGGGCGGCCTGATAGCTGGGCTCGCGCTTCTTGATCCACGCGATCACCACGTAGGTCACCGGCAGCAGGACCGCCTCGACGAGGGTCTTCCAGACGAAGCCGATGACGACGTAGTTCCAGTAGTCGCCCGAGCCGAGCACCATGCCCAGCGCCGGAGCCGCGATCGTGCAGAACACCAGCGTGTCGGCGAGCTGGCCCACCACGGTCGACCCCAGGAGCCGCGCCCACAGGCTCCGCTCACCGGTGCGGCGCTTCATCCACACCAGGACGTAGGAGTTGAGCAACTCGCCGACGACGTACCCGGCCAGGCCGGCGAGGAAGAATTGCGGGATGACCCCCGCGACGGCCTCGAACGCGTCCTGGTTCTCGTAGAAGTCGGCCGGCGGCAACTGCACGGTCAGGCTGAAGCTCAACGCGGCCAGCGCCAGCACGGCGAAACCGGAGAGCACGACGCGGCGCATCGCCTTGAAGCCGTACACCTCACTGATCACGTCGCCGAGCACGTAGGCCAGCGGGAAGAGCAGGAAGGCGCCGTCGGTGACGAGCCCGTCCATCGAGAGGAACCAGAGTTCGAAGCTCAGGTCGGGGAAGAGGAGGACGCCCTTGGTTCCGGTGACGTTGCTGATGAGCATCACGCCGACGAACAGGGCGATGAGATAGCCGTAGTACGGGCTGGCGACGGTGGCGAACACGGCGCGGCCGGGGAGACCGGCGGAGGCGGCGGACGCGGTGGAAGGGGTACTGGGCGCCGGCTCGGGAGTGTTCCCGTCCGGCCGCCCAGTCCCCAGCTGGTCGGAATTCTGCGGGGAAGTGGTCACGAACGACGATTATCCGCGCCGCCCGCCGCGATGCCGAATCCCTGCCTGCCGAATAGGTCGCGTCGCGCCGCGTCACCGTTGATCGACAAGTCGCTTCCGCACGCGTTGTGCGAGGGGGTCTGCGCGGAACGCTCTTTTCGACGAGGCGGTCGGGCCGGGCTGGGCGCGCGTCGGCCGATCAGGCCACCACCCAGGGGCCGGCCCGCAAGGACTCAGCGGTGACCACCCCCCGCAGCGCCTCGATCGAGTCCGCGCCCTCCGGCCCACCGAGTGAGGCCACGATACGGGCGACCGCGGCCCTCGTCGTCGTCCCCTCCTGCGCCAGATCGGCCAGGGTCACCGCGCCGTCCCGCTTGGCCAGACGCTCACCGGCGGCGTTGACCGCAAGCGGCACGTGCACGTACTCCGGGTGCGGCAGGCCCAGCAGGTCGGCCAGGTGGGCCTGGCGGGGAGTGGAGGAGAGCAGGTCCTCGCCGCGCACGACCTGGTCGACGCCCTGCTCGGCATCATCGACGACGACGGCAAGGTTGTACGCCCACACGCCGTCCCCGCGGCGCAGGACGACGTCGTCGACGACGCCGGTGTACGGCCCGTGGACGCCGTCGGTGATCGTCAGCTCGTCGACCGTTGCGCGCAGTCGCAGCGCCGGCACCCGCCCCGGGCCGAGCGCCTCCCGGCGACGCTCCCGTTCCGCCTCCGACAGGTCACGGCACGTGCCGGGGTACGACCCGGGCGGGGAGTGCGGTGCGCGCGGGGCCTCGGCGATCTCGCGGCGCGAGCAGTAGCACTCGTAGACCAGGCCCTGGTCGGACAGCTGGTTCGCCGCCGCGGCGTAGGCGTGCGTCCGCTCGGACTCCCACATGATCTCGCCGTCCCAGTCGAGGCCGATCGCCGCCAGGTCCGCCAGCTGACGCTCGGCCACCCCGGGCCGGGCGCGGGCGGCGTCGAGATCGTCGACGCGCATCCGGAACGCCCGGCCCGAATCGCGGGCCAGCACCCACGCCGCCACCGCCGTGCGCAAGTTCCCCAGGTGCAGGTCGCCCGACGGGCTGGGCGCGTACCGGCCGGCGCCGGGAGGTAGAGAGCTGGCGGGGGATTCCACTCCAACAGGGTAGGCGGCGCGACCGGTGGCCGACGTGGCGGGAAGTGCCGGGCGCGGCGGTGAGAGTCTGCGCCCCGGCGGGAGTGCCGGGTGCGCCGCGAGGTGCCAGACTGGACGGCATGAGCGCAGACGCCGACAACGCCCGCCCCGCCGCCGACGACAACACCCGCCTGACCGAGGAGCAGATCGCCGAAGGCCTCGCCGATCTGCCCGGCTGGGCCTTCTCGGAGGGGTCGCTGACCTACACGGCCGTGTGCGAGACCCCGCAGGCCGCGATCAACCTCGTCGCCGCGATCGGGCAGGCCGCCAATTCGCAGGACCACCACCCCGATCTGCTGTGGAGCTACGACGAGGTCACCCTCGATCTCCGCAGCCACGACGTCGACGGGGTCACCCAGCGTGACCTCCGACTAGCTCGGTCTGTGTCCGCGCTGTCCGGGGAGTTCGACGCCACCCCGCTGGGCCTGGGGGAGTAGGGGGCGCGGCGGGCGGCAGACAGCGGGCGGCAGTCGTCGAGAAGAGTGTTTCGTGCACTGCTACTCGACCGATACGGGTGAAAGACTCTTGTCGACGCGGCTACTGACGGCCGGATGGCTGTTTACCCCGCGAACTCCTACCCCGCGAACGCGGCCGCCGTCGAGGCCAGGTCGAGTAGCGGCTGCGGCATGATCCCCAGCAGGATGGTCACCAGGACCGCGACGCCGACGACCGCGTACGTGACGGGCCTCCGCGCGAACGCCACCTCACCCGACCCTGCGGATCCCGACCCTGCGGAGCCCGACCCAGCGGATCCGAACCGCCCGGATCCGGCGCCTCCGGAGTCCTCCTCGCCCGCATCGCGGAAGAACATCACCACGATCACGCGGACGTAGAACGAGGCCGCGATCGCGCTCGTGAGGACGCCGATCACCACGAGGCTCACGGCGCCCCCGGCCACCGCTGCGGAGAACACGGCGAACTTGGCGTTGAACCCACTGGTCAGGGGGATGCCCGCGAGTGCGAGAAGCAGCAGTGCGAACGCCCCCGCCACGAGCGGTTGGCGTCGGCCGAGCCCGG
Organism: Dietzia sp. IBK-p2-15D; assembly: GCF_057773105.1. Taxonomy (NCBI): domain Bacteria; kingdom Bacillati; phylum Actinomycetota; class Actinomycetes; order Mycobacteriales; family Dietziaceae; genus Dietzia; species Dietzia sp. IBK-p2-15D. The sequence continues at coordinate 352,644 of NZ_JBYMTK010000002.1, read as the reverse complement.
CCCAGGCCCGCAGGTCGGTGATCTCGGCGCCGTCGGGCGCGCGGACCAGCCCGGCCACCGCGAACACGCCGACAGTGCTCACCGCGTACGCCGCGAGGTAGAACAGCACGGCGGAGGTCCCGGCCGCCGGAGGGCCGAGCACCCCGGTGAGCAGGAATCCGGCGTGCGCGACGGAGGAGTAGGCCAGCAGGCGTTTGACGTCGTTCTGCGTGACACCGACGACCGTGCCGACGATCATCGTCAGCGCCGCGATCACCCAGAGCACGGGTGCCCAGTCGTCCTCGAGGCGGGGGACGGCGGTGTGGAAGAACCGCAGGATCGCGCCGAACGCGGCGAGTTTGGTCCCGGCGGCCATGAACGCCGTGATCGAGGTGGGCGCGCCCTGGTAGACGTCCGGGGTCCAGGTGTGGAACGGCACGGCCCCGACCTTGAACAGCAGGCCCACCGACATCATCGCCACACCGATCAGCGCCAGTGAGCTGCCGCCCTCGGCCGCTACTACCGCTGCGATCCCGCCGAACTCGACGGTCCCGGCGTAGCCGTAGATCAGTGCGGCGCCGTAGGCGAAGATGGCCGAGGAGAACGACCCCAGCAGGAAGTACTTGACCGCGGCCTCCTGCGAGAGGAGTCGCCGGCGGCGGGCCATGCCACACATCACGTACAGCGGCAGGGAGAGCACCTCGAGCGCGATGAACAGGGTGATGAGGTCGTTCGCCGCGGGGAACAACATGAGCCCGCCCGTGGCGAACAGTGCGAGCGGGAAGACCTCGGTCTGGGAGACGCCCGCGCGTTCGGCCTCGCGTTCGGCGTCGCCGCCCGGGGCCAGGGCGGCCTGCGGGGCGAAGCCCGCGAGCACCGGGCGACGGGCCGTGGCCGACGCGCCCACCGAACCCGACGAGGCCCCGGCCGCCGCGCCCACCCGGGAGCGTTCCCCGATGAGCACCCCCGCCCCGATCGCCACGAGGACCGTCGCCCCCTGCAGGAACAGCGCGGGCCCGTCCACGGCTACGGCGCCGCCGGCCGTCACCAGCCGCGTCCCGGCGAGCAGAACCACCGTCACCAGCGCCGCGACGAGCCCGCCGAGGTACAGCACCATCTGCGCGGCGTAGCGGTGTCGGGCGGGGGCGAACGCCTCGACGAGCACCGAGACGATCGCCGTCCCGAGCACCACGAGCAGCGGCAGGAGCGAGGAGTAGGCGATGTCCGGGGTCATCGGGTGGCACCTTCCACGTGGGTGACGGTCTCGGCGACCGCCGGGTCGATCACGTCGAGCGCCGGCTGCGGGTAGAAGCCCAGCACGATCAGCGCCACGACCAGCGGGGCCAGCACCACGCGCTCGCGGGTCGTGAGGTCGGGCGTGGACCGCAACCCCGGCGCGAGGGGCCCGCCCATCACCCGCTGGTAGGTCCACAGGATGTAGACGGCCGCCAGGACGAACGTCGCCGTCGCCAGTACGGCGGCGACGGGGTAGACCTCGAACGTGCCGACGAACACCAGGAACTCGCTGATGAACGGGGCCAGCCCGGGCAGTGACAGCGTCGCGAGCCCGGCGATGAGGAACACCCCGGCGAGCACGGGCGCGGCCTGCTGCACCCCGCCGTAGTAGCCGATCTCGCGGATCCGGTGCCGCCGGACGAGGAACCCGGCCACGAGGAACAGTGCGGCCGTGGCGATGCCGTGGTTGACCATGTACAGCGTGGACCCGGCCGCCGACTGCTCGGTCGCGGCGAACACGCCCAGGACGATGAACCCGAAGTGGGAGATCGACGCGTACGCGATGAGGCGCAGGAGGTCGGTCTGGGCGATGGCCATGATGCCGCCGTAGACGATGCTGATCACCGCCAGCGTCACCATCACGGGCGTCGCGGTCGCCGCTGCCTCGGGGAACAGCGGCAGCGAGTACCGCAGCATCGCGAAGGTGCCGACCTTGTCGACCACGGCCATCATGAGCACCGCGGAGGCGGGCGTCGCGGCGACGGCGGCCCCGGGAAGCCAGGTGTGGAACGGCCACAGCGGGGCCTTGATCGCGAACGCCAACGTGAACCCGGCGAACAGCAGGAGCATCGCGCCGGGCGGGATCTGCAGTCGCCCGTCGGCGACGGCGTCGGTGATGAGGCGGTAGTCGAAGGTGCCGCGGCCGTCGGGCCCGAGTCCGGCCCGGTTTGTGTACATGTAGAGCCCGAGCACCGCGGCCAGCATGACGAGCCCGCCGAGCAGGTTGTAGAGGAGGAACCGGACGGCCGCCCGCGCCCGGTCCGCGCCGCTGTCTCCGAACGCGCCTGTTCCGAATCCCCCGATGAGAAAGTACAGCGGGATGAGCATGGCCTCGAACGCCACGTAGAACAGCAGCACGTCGAGGCTCGTGAACGCCACCAGCGCGAGCCCCTGCGTGACGAGCATCAACGCGGGGTACGCCTGCGATCGCCGACCGTCCGGGCTGCGGCCGTCGCGCAGGTTCTCGCCGGTGCCGCCCGCGCGTTCGCCGCCGGGCCCGTCGGTGTCACGCCATCCGGCGAGCAGGAGCAGCGGCATGAGCGCGGCGGTGAGCAGCACCAGCACGAGCGCCACGCCGTCGAGCCCGAGCGTGTACGTCGCACCGAACGCGGGGATCCACGGCCGCGACTCGACGAACTGGTGGGTCTCGCCGCCCGGCTCGAACCCGACCGCCAGCGCGACGGCCACCCCCAGGACGATCAGTGACGTGACCAGGGCGAGGGGCCTCGCCGCGCGGCGCGCGCTCGCAGGGAGGACGACGACGACGAGGGCGCCGACCAGGGGCGTGAGCCACAGCGCGGTGAGCAGTCCGGGGCCGGTCACAGCACGCCACCCCCCAACATCGCGGCGATCACCAGAACCGCGCCGATCAGCATGTACAGCGCGTAGGAGCGGGTGAGTCCGGACTGCAGGAGCCTCGTCCGGGCGGACAGTGCGCCGAGGGTGGTGCCGACGCCCGTCGCCGCCCCGGCCACCACCCGCCGGTCGATCACCTCCGTGCCCGCGACCAGGGCCTGGCCGGGTCGCATGAACACCGCCTCGTTGAGGTCGTCGGCATACAGGTCGCGCCGGGCGGCCCGCGTGAGCGTTGAGCCGACTGGGGCGGTGGCCGGGACTTCAATACGGGTGTAGCGGTGCACGGCCAGGGCGATGCCGACGGCCACCACGACCAGGGAGGCGGCGGTGACCAGCCACACCGGTAGGACGTGCTCCGGGTGGTGCTCTCCGACGACCGGGGCGAGCCAGTCCTGAAGCCGCCCGCCGAGCGACAGCAGCAGACCGGAGAGCACCGATCCCACGGCGATCGCGATCATCGGCCCCGTCATGATCGCCGGCGACTCGTGGGGGTGGGCGTCGTCGGCCCAGCGCTGCGGACCGAAGAACGTCAGGATCATCACGCGGGTCATGTAGAAGGCGGTCAGGCCCGCGCCGAGCAGGGCCACCGCCCCGAGGAGGTAGCCGACCGCCGATCCTGAGCCGAACGCGCCCGCACCCGCAGCCGACCCGCTGCCCACGTCGAACGCGGCGGAGATGATGCCCTCCTTGGAGTAGAAGCCGGCGAACGGAGGGACGCCGATGATGGCCAGGTAGCCGAGTCCGAAGGTGGCAAAGGTGATCGGCATGACCGCGTGTAGGGCGCCGTAGCGGCGCATGTCGACCTCGTCGTTCATCCCGTGCATCACCGAGCCGGCGCCGAGGAAGAGGCCGGCCTTGAAGAAACCGTGGGTGAGCAGGTGCATGATCGCCAGCGCGTATCCGGCGGGCCCGAAGCCGGCGGCCATGACCATGTACCCGACCTGGCTCATGGTGGAGGCGGCGAGGACCTTCTTGATGTCGTCCTTGGCGCAACCGATGACCGCACCGAACAGCAGCGTCACGGCGCCGACCGCGATCACCGCGGCGCGCGCGGTCGGGGTCGCGTCATAGATCGGGTTGGACCGGGTGATGAGGTAGACGCCCGCGGTGACCATGGTCGCGGCGTGGATGAGGGCGGACACCGGGGTGGGACCCTCCATCGCGTCGCCGAGCCAGGACTGCAGCGGCACCTGGGCGGACTTGGCGCACGCGCCCAGCAGCAACAGCAGCCCGAGCGCGGTGACCAGCCCCGAGCTCACCGCCCCGCCGTCGGCCCCGGCCCCCTCGCCGCCCGCCGTCCCGCCGCCGATCGCCGAGAACACGCCCTCGTAGGACAGCGTGCCCAGCTGGGTGACCATGACCATCAGCGCTACACCCAGACCGATGTCGCCGACGCGGTTGACGACGAACGCCTTTTTCGCCGCGGTGGCGGCGGACGGCTTGTGCTGCCAGAACCCGATGAGCAGGTAGGAGACCAGGCCGACACCCTCCCAGCCCAGGTAGAGACCGAGGAAGTTGTCGGCCAGCACCAGCAGCAGCATCGCCGCGAGGAACAGGTTGAGGTAGGCGAAGAACTTGCGCCGCGCCGGGTCGGCCGCCATGTAGCCGATGGAGTACACGTGGATGAGCAGGCCGACACCCGTGACGAGCAGGACGAACACCATGGACAGCTCGTCCAGACGCAGGCCGAAGTCCAGCTGGAACTCCCCGACCGAGACCCACTCGAACAGGGTCTGACCCGCCGCGCGGTCGCCGGCGTCGCGGCCGGTCATGACGACGAGTTGCCACACCGCCACGGCGAATGAGGCCAGCGCGGTCGCGCACCCGAGCAGGTGGCCCCACCCGTCCGCGCGGCGACCGAGCAGCAGCAGGACCGCCGCGCCGAACAGCGGCAGTGCGGGGATGAGCCAGAGCGCGGACCCGGCGACGGCGGGGGCGAGGGCGGCTGCGGTCGTTGTCGTCGTCGTCATCACGGTCGTCGTCATCGTCGTCCCCCTAGTACCTGAGCAGGTTGGCGTCGTCGACGGACGCCGATCGGCGAGAGCGGTAGATGGCCATGATGATCGCGAGGCCGATCACGACCTCGGCGGCGGCCACGACCATGATGAAGAACGCGAAGAGTTGGCCGGTGACGTCGCCGTGCATCCGCGCGAACGCGACCAGGGCGAGGTTGGTCGCGTTGAGCATGAGTTCGATGCACATGAACAGGACGATGGCGTTGCGCCGCAGCAGGAACCCGGCCGCGCCGATGGTGAACAGCACGGCCGAGAGGTACAGGTAGTACTCGGGGTTCACGGCCGCTCACCTCCGCCGGTGCCGAGTTCGTCAGGGCCGTCCGCGCGATCGGCCGCGTGGCGCCGCAGCACCTCGCTCACCGAGTCGGGGGCGTCGGACCCGTCGGGCAGTCGGGCGGGCATGTCGGCGGAGTTGCGGCGCGCGTACACGCCGGAGCTGGGCAGCGGGGTCACGCGGGCGGTGTCGTCGGCCTGCCAGTCGAGGAACCGCTGCTGCGACATCTGCCGCTGGGTGAGGCGTCCGGTGAAGCGCTCGCGGTGCGCCAGGACCATCGCGCCGAGGGTGGCGATGATGAGCAGCACCCCGGTGAGTTCGAACGCCCACACGTGCCGGGAGAACAGCAGCTCCGCCAGCGCGGGGACGTCGGAGTATCCGGGGGCGAACCCGGCGAACGGCGGCAGCTGCGCCCGCGCCAGGCCGGTGGCCAGCAGGATGCCGAACCCCAGGCCTGCGATGATCGCCGCCACCCGGTGCCCCCGGATCCGCTCGACCAGCGAGTCCGAGGACTCCACCCCGATGAGCATCACCACGAACAGGAACAGCATCATCACGGCGCCGGTGTAGACGACGATCTGGCCCACGCCCAGGAACACCGCCCCCTGCGCGATGTACAGCACGGCGAGCGAGACCATGGTCGCGGCCAGGCACAGCGCCGAGTAGACCGCCTTGGTCGCCGAGACCACCCCGAGCGCCCCGGCCACGGCGATGGCGCCCAGCACCCAGAACAGGACGGACTCCCCGGTGGTCACGAGGCCCCCTTCCCGCGGCGCCCGCGCGAGCTCGCTGCGGTCGCACCGCGCGCCTCGGGCGCCCCGGGCTCGTACGGCTCGCCCTGCTCGGGTGCGGAGCCGGTGATCTCTCCGCGGTAGTAGTCGAAGTGGTCGGCGCCCGGGTACATGTCGTGCGGGGCGGGGACCATCCCGGCGAGCATCGGTCCGAGCAGGTCGTGCTTCTCATAGATGAGGTCGGCGCGGTTGTCGTCGACCATCTCGTAGTCGTTCGTCATGGTCAGCGCCCGGGTCGGGCACGCCTCCACGCACAGGCCGCAGCCGATGCAGCGCAGGTAGTTGATCTGGTAGATACGCCCGTAGCGTTCGCCGGGGGAGAAGCGCTCCTCGGCGGTGTTGTCGGCGCCCTCGACGTAGATCGCGTCCGCCGGGCACGCCCAGGCGCACAGCTCGCAGCCGATGCACTTTTCCAGCCCGTCGGCGTAGCGGTTGAGTTGGTGCCGCCCGTGGTAGCGGGGCGCGGTGGGGACCTTCTCCTCCGGGTACTGCTCGGTGTGCGCCTTGCGGAACATCGTGGAGAACGTCACCCCGAACCCGGCGAGCGGTTCGAGGAACCCGGGAACCCGGGACCGTGACTGCCTAGGCATGGCGGGACTCCTGTCTGGGGGGCGTGTCTGCAGAAGTGGCGCGGTCGAGCGCGACGCGCTGGTGGGGGAGCGGCGGGACGGGGAACCCTCCGGCCGTGGGGTCGAAGGGCGCGGCGTCGAAGGGCGCGGGGGTGAAGGAAGCGGAGTCGGAGGGCGCACGCTCGCCGGACGTGGGGCCTACGGGCGCGCCCCGCGTGACGGACGCGGGTGGGGAGTTGCCGCCGGTGGGCGTGGCCCGGCCGCCGCGCCGGGAGCGGGACCGATGGACGACGACGATGACCGCCACCGCCACCAGGCCCGCGATCACCATGGCGGGCGTGAGGAGCGCGGACCCGGGGCCCACGACCACCCGGATGGTCGCCACCGCCATGACCCAGGCCAGCGAGACGGGGATGAGCACCTTCCAGCCGAAGGTCATGAACTGGTCGTAGCGCAGTCGCGGGAGGGTGGCCCGCAGCCACATGAACAGGAACATGAACGCCCACACCTTGGCCACGAACCACAGCAGCGCCCACCACCCGGAATCCGCGCCGTCGATCAGCGAGAACGGCAGGGGGGCCTGCCAGCCGCCGAGGAACAGGGTGGCCGCCAGCGCGGAGACTGTGGTCATGTTGACGTACTCGGCCAGCATGAACATCGCGAAGCGCAGCGAGGAGTACTCGGTGTGGAATCCGCCCACGAGTTCGCCCTCGGCCTCGGGCAGATCGAAGGGGGCGCGGTTGGTCTCGCCGACCATCGAGATGACGTAGATGACGAACGAGGGCAGCAGCAGGAACACGAACCACACCTGCGACTGGGCGGCGACGATCCCCGACGTCGACATGGTGCCGGCGAAGAGGAACACCCCGACGAACGACAGCGCCATCGCGATCTCGTAGCTGATCACCTGGGCCGTGGAGCGCAGGCCGCCGAGCAGCGGGTAGGTCGAGCCGGAGGACCAGCCCGCCAACACGATCCCGTACACGCCGATCGAGGTGACGGCGAGGATGTAGAGCACTCCCACGTGCAGGTCCGTGAGCTGCAGCGGCGTGGAGTGGCCGAAGACGGAGACCGCGGGCCCGAAGGGGATCACCGCGAACGCCATGAACGCCGGGATCACCGCGATGACCGGTGCGAGCAGGAAGATCGGCTTGTCGACCCCGGCCGGGATGAATCCCTCCTTGAGGGCGATCTTCACGCCGTCGGCCAGGCTCTGCAGGATCCCGCCGGGGCCGACGCGGTTGGGGCCGATGCGCATCTGCATCCACGCCAGGATCTTGCGCTCCAGGTAGATGGCCGCGAGCACGGTGACCACCAGGAACACGAAGACCGCGAGGACCTTGGCCAACACCAGCCACCACGGGTCCATACCGAAGGCCGTGAGGTCGGCGCCGGTGGTCGACAGGTCCGCGGCGGCGAGGACGGCGGGTCCGTTCACCGCGGCCCCGTTCATCGCGACCCCGGTCATGACGCCACCTCCCCGGCCGCGATGGACACCACGTCGCCCGCGCCGGCGGCGAGAGTCGCGTTCACGGCGGACCCTGGCGAGTTCTGCGGCACCCAGACCACGCGGTCGGGCATCTCGGTGATGGCCAGCGGCAGGGTGATCGCCCCGCGGTCGGTGGACACGGTCACCGGGTCGCCGTCGGCGGCTCCGAGTTCGCGGGCGGTCGTCGGCGACAGGCGGACCACGGGGCGGCGGGCGGTGCCGGCGAGGTGCGGTTCCCCGTCCTGCATACGTCCGGCGTCGAGCAGCATCCGCCACGTGGCCAGGACCGCCTGCCCGGCGCCGGGCTCCGGACCCGCAGCCGCCCGCGCAGATGTCGCCGCTGAGGCCCTCCCATCCGCAGCCGCTCCTGACGATGGCGTCTCGCCTGCGCCTCGGTCGGTGCGAGACGCCCTGCCGGGGTGCGGCTGCGGATCCGCGTGGGCGGATGCGGGGCGGAGTGCGTGGCCGACGGCCTGCATCTCGCGGCGCACCGACTCCACGTCCGCCAAGCCGAACCATGCACCGGTCTCTTCCGCCAGGGCATTGAGGATCCGGTGGTCGGGCAGAGCGTCGGTGCCGGTCAGGGCGGCGGCGAAGGGGCGGGTCCGGCCCTCCCAGTTCACGAACGTGCCCGCCTTCTCGGCGACCGCAGCGACCGGCAGGACGACGTCGGCGCGGTCGGTGATCTCACTGCGGCGCAGTTCGAGACTCACGACGAAGCCGGCGGCGTCGATCGCGTCCAGCGCGGCGCGCGGGTCGGGCAGGTCGGCGGCCTCGACCCCGCCGACGAGCAGGGCCCCGAGCTCGCCAGCGGCGGCAGCGGCCAGCTGCTCGGCGGTGCTCCGGCCGGGCATCGTGGGCAGGTCGTCGCAGCGCCACAGCTCGGCGAGGGCCCGCCGGGCGGCGTCGTCCGTGACGGGGGCGCCGCCGGGCAGCAGTCCCGGAAGGCATCCGGTCTCGAGCGCCCCGCGCTCACCCGCGCGCCGGGGAATCCATGCCAGCCGTGCGCCGGTGGCGTCGGCGAGGGCGGCCGCGGCAGTGAGCCCGCCCGGGACCGCGCCGAGCCGTTCGCCGACGAGGATCACCGCGCCGGGCTCGCGCAGCAGAGTGGGCAGGGCGCCGCGGGTGGGGTCGGCCGCGGAGTCTGCGCCGCCGGGGTCGGAGGGGACGACGGCGAGGGCGCTGAGCACCTCGGGCTCCGCCCCGGGGACGGTCGGCAGCAGAGCGCCGCGGGTCTTGCGGATGGCCGGGGTGGCGAAGGGCGCGATCGAGAAGACCTTCAGCCCGTGGTCGCGCGCGGCCCGCCGCAGGCGGAGGAAGACGATCGGCGACTCCTCCTCCGGGTCGAAGCCCACGAGCAGCACCGCGGGGGCGGTCTCGAGATCGGTGTAGGTGACGGCCTCGCCGCCCTGGCCCGGCCCGCCGCCGGATCCCCGCTCCGGCCCGCCGCCGGGCTCCTGCTCCGGCCCGCCGCCGGATCCCTGCTCCGACCCGCCGCCCGGGCCGCGCCTGGCAACCCGGTCTGCCAGGAAGTCCGCCTCCTCGGCCGAATGGGGGCGGGCGCGGAAGTCGACGTCGTTGGTGCCGAGCACCGTGCGGGCGAACTTGGCGTAGGCGTAGGCGTCCTCGGCGGTGAGCCGCCCCCCGGTGAGGACCCCGGCCCGTCCGCGGGCGGCGGCCAATCCCTGGACAGCGGTCGCCAGGGCGGTGGACCACGGGACCGGGACCAGCCCGCCGCCCTCGCCGCGGACCATGGGGGTGGTGATGCGGTCGCGCTGGGTGGCGTAGGTGAACGCCCACCGGCCCTTGTCGCAGTTCCACTCCTCGTTGACCTCGGGGTCGTCGCCGGCGAGGCGGCGCAGAACCTTCCCGCGGCGGTGGTCGGTGCGCTGGCCGCAGCCGCTCGCGCAGTGCTCGCAGACCGCCGGGCTGGAGACCAGGTCGAAGGGGCGGGCGCGGAAGCGGTACTGCGCGCCGGTCAGGGCGCCCACCGGGCAGATCTGCACGGTGTTGCCGGAGAAGTAGGACTCGAACGGCTCGTCGCCGTACACCCCGACCTGCTGCCGGGCGCCGCGCTCGAAGAGGTCGATGAACGGGTCCCCGGCGATCTGCTCGGAGAATCGGGTGCACCGGGCGCACATGACGCAGCGTTCGCGGTCGAGCAGCACCTGCGACGAGATGGCGATCGGCTTGGGGAACGTGCGCTTGACCTCGGTGAAGCGCGACCGCCCGTGGCCGCTGGACAGGGCCTGGTTCTGCAGCGGGCACTCGCCGCCCTTGTCGCAGACCGGGCAGTCGAGCGGGTGGTTGATGAGCAGCAGTTCCATCACCCCGCGCTGGGCCTTGTCGGCCATCTCGGAGGTGAACTGCGTGCGCACCTGCATGTCCTGGGTGACCGGGGTGGTGCACGAGGTGACGGGCTTGGGCGCGCCCTCGACCTCGACGATGCACTGGCGGCACGCCCCCGCCGGCTCGAGCAGCGGGTGGTCGCAGAAGCGGGGGATCTGCACGCCCAACCGCTCGGCGGCGCGAATGATGAGCGTGCCCGGCGGCACCGAGACCTCGCGGCCGTCGACGGTGAGCGTGACGAGGTCGTCGGCGCGCTCTGACTTGGCGCGGTCATGGTCCGGTTCCTGGCCGGGACCGCGGGCGTCGCGGGGGACACCTGACTGGGCGGAGGTCATCGGGCCACCTCCTCGGGTCGTGTGGGATCCGGTCGTGGGGGATCCGGTCGAGTGGCCGGCCGCACGGGCGGACGCCGGGAGCCGGCACCCGCACGGTCGGTCCGGTCGAAGAGGGTGGAGCGGCTGTGGTCGAACGGGCAGCCACCCGGGATGTGCGCGAGGTACTCGTCGCGGAAGAGCGCGATCGACGAGATGATGGGGGTCGCGGCGGCGTCGCCGAGGGCGCAGAACGACTTGCCGGCGACGTTGTCGGAGATGTCGAGCAGTCGGTCCAGATCGTCGGCGGTGGCGGTGCCGTCCTCGAGTCGGTGCATGATCTGCTCCAGCCAGAACGTGCCCTCGCGGCAGGGGGTGCACTTGCCGCACGACTCGTGGGCGTAGAACTCCGTCCACCGCAGCACCGCCCGCACGACGCAGGTGGTGTCGTCGAAGATCTGCAGAGCCTTGGTGCCGAGCATGGTGCCCTCGGCGGCGCAGCCCTCGTAGTCGAGAGGCATGTCGAGCTGGGCGTCGGTGAGCAGTGGGGTCGACGAACCGCCGGGGGTCCAGAACTTGAGGGTGTGGCCCTCGCGGATCCCGCCGGCCAGGTCGAGTAGCTCGCGCAGGGTGATGCCCAGCGGGGCCTCGTACTGGCCGGGCCGGGTGACGTGCCCGGACAGCGAATACAGGGTGAAGCCGGGGGACTTCTCGGATCCCATCGAGCGGAACCACTCCGGCCCGTGCTGGAGGATCGACGGGACGCTGGCGATGGACTCGACGTTGTTCACCACCGTCGGACAGGCGTAGAGGCCGGCGACGGCGGGGAACGGCGGCCGCAGCCTGGGCTGGCCGCGGCGCCCCTCGAGCGAGTCGAGCAGGGCGGTCTCCTCGCCGCAGATGTAGGCGCCGGCGCCGGCGTGGACGATCAGCTCGAGGTCGAATCCGCTTCCGAGGATGTCGCGGCCGAGGTACCCGGCCTCGTAGGCCTCGGCGACCGCCACCTGCAGGCGGCGCAGGACGGGCACCACCTCACCGCGCAGGTAGATGAACGCGTGCGAGGAGCGGATGGCGTACGCGGCGATGATGATGCCCTCGATGAGCACGTGCGGGGTGGCCATCATGAGCGGCATGTCCTTGCAGGTGCCGGGCTCGGACTCGTCGGCGTTGACCACCAGGTAGTGGGGCTTGGCGGCGGCCGAGGACTCGGTACCGGAACCGTCTGTACCCTCGTCGCCGGTCTCCTGCGGGATGAAGCCCCACTTCCGGCCGGTGGGGAACCCGGCGCCGCCGCGGCCCCGCAGGCCGGCGTCGAGGACGGTGGAGATGACCTCGTCCGGTCCGGTGGCCAGGGCGTTTCGCAGGCCCGTGTAGCCGTCGTTCTCCAGGTAGGTCTCGAGCGTCCAGCTGTCGGGGGCGTCCCAGTAGCGGCTGAGGTATGGAGCGAGCGGCATGTCAGGCCTCCTCGTCCGGTGCGGTGGTGGGCGGTGCGGTGGTGGGCGGCTCGGTGGTGAGCGGCTCAGTGGAGTCGCCCGGCCCCGCCGGGGCGCGCATGTCGTGTTCGCGGGCGATCCGCAGCCCGACCAGGGTCGCGTCGCCGGGGGCGCCGTCGTTCGCGCCGGGGCGGGTGTCGGGGAAGCCGGCGAGGAGGCGGGAGGTCTCGCGGAACGTGCACAACGGAGCGCCCCGGGTCGGGGTCACCGTCCGGCCAGCCCGCAGGTCGTCCACGACCTGCCGGGCGGAGGCAGGGGTCTGGTCGTCGAAGAACTCCCAGTTGACCATCATCACCGGGGCGTAGTCGCAGGCCGCGTTGCACTCGATGCGCTCGAGCGTCACGCGGCCGTCGTCGGTGGTGCCGGGCCCGTCGAGCCCCAGGTGGTCACGCAGGTCGGCGTAGATCTCGTCGCCGCCCATCACCGCGCACAGGGTGTTGGTGCACACCCCGACCAGGTAGTCGCCCGTGGGCGTGCGCCGGTACATCGAGTAGAACGTGGCGACGGCCATGACCTCGGCGGAGGTGAGTCCGACGGCGAGGGCACAGAACTCGATGCCGGCGGGCGTGAGGTGCCCGTCCTCGGCCTGGACGAGGTGGAGGAGTGGCAGCAACGCCGACCGGGCCTGCGGATAGCGGGCGATGATCACCTCGGCGTCGGCCCGCAGTCGCGTCAGGACGTCGTCGGGGTAGCGCCGGCGGGCGTCGGGCCGGACGATCGCCCCCGGCTCGTCGGGCTGCTGCCCGAACTGCAGGAAGACCGGTTCGCGACTCGTCGACTCCGTGCTGCTCATCGGTCCACCCCTCCCATCACGGGGTCGATGCTGGCGACCGCGGCGATGACGTCGGAGAGCATCCCGCCCTCGCACATCGCTGCCACGGCCTGCAGATTGGTGAACGACGGGTCGCGGTAGTGCACCCGGTACGGGCGGGTCCCGCCGTCGGAGACCATGTGCACCCCCAGCTCGCCGCGCGGGGACTCCACCGGCACGTACACCTGGCCCGGCGGGACCGGAAAGCCCTCGGTGACCAGCTTGAAGTGGTGGATCAGCGCCTCCATGGAGCTGTCCATGATCTTGCGGATGTGCTCGGCGGAGTTGCCGAGTCCGTCGGGTCCCACCTTGAGCTGGGCGGGCCAGGCGATCTTGGGGTCGTCGACCATCACCGGCCCGGGCTCGAGCCGGTCCAGGCACTGTTCGACGATCTTCAGTGACTCCTTCATCTCCTCGACCCGGATGACGAACCGGTCGTAGCAGTCGCTCGCCGAACCGGTGATGACGTCGAACTCGTAGTCCTCGTATCCGCAGTACGGGTCGGACCGGCGCACGTCGTGGGGCAGTCCTGTGGCCCGCAGGACCGGGCCGGTCACGCCGAGGGCCATGCACCCGGTGAGATCGAGGTAGCCGACGTCCTGCAGCCGCATCTTCCAGATGGGGTTCTCGCGCAGCAGCAGTTCCATCTCGCGGATCCGCCCGGGCATCACCTCGAGCAGTTCACGCACCTTCGGCACCGCGTCGTCCGGCAGGTCCTGGACCACGCCGCCGGGCCGGACGTAGGCGTGGTTCATCCGCAGACCGGTGATGACCTCGAAGACATCCAGGACCAGCTCCCGCTCGCGGAATCCGAAGAGCATCGGGGTGCTCGCCCCCAGCTCCAGGGCGCCGGTCGCCAGGGCCACCATGTGGGAGGAAATCCGGTTGAGCTCCATGAGCATCACCCGGATGACCGACGCCCTCGGCGGCACCTGGTCCGAGATCCCGAGCAGCTTCTCGACGCCCAGGCAGAAGGCGACCTCGTTGTAGAACGGCGACAGGTAGTCCATCCGCGTCACGAACGTCACGCCCTGGGTCCAGTAGCGGTACTCCAGGTTCTTCTCGATGCCCGTGTGCAGGTAACCGATCCCGCACTGGGCCTTGGTGACCGTCTCGCCCTCGATCTCCAGGATCAGCCGCAGCACCCCGTGCGTGGACGGGTGCTGCGGGCCCATGTTGACCACGATGCGGTCGTCGTCGGCGTTGCGCGCGGCCTCGCTGATCGCGTCCCAGTCCTGCCCGGAGGCGGTGAGGATAGTGTCGGAGTCCGCGGCGCGGTCGGCACGGGCCGAGCGGCCCGAGCGCCTCGCGCGGGTGCGATCGGCGGTCATGAGTACGCCCTCCGCTGATCCGGCGGCGGGATGGTCGCACCCTTGTACTGCACCGGGATCCCGCCCAGCGGGTAGTCCTTGCGCTGCGGATGGCCCTCCCAGTCGTCCGGCATCTCGATCCGCGTCAGCGACGGATGGCCGTCGAAGATGACGCCGAAGAAGTCGTACGTCTCCCGCTCGTGCCAGTCCGTCGTGGGATACACGCGGGTCAGCGTGGGGATGTGCGGATCCGCGTCCGGGGCCGACGTCTCGAGCATGACGCGACGGTTGTGGGTGATGGACTGCAGCGGATACACCACGTGCAGCTCCCGGCCCGAAGCGTCGGGATAGTGCACCCCGCTGGCGCCCAACGACATCTCGAAGCGCAGGTCCGGGGCGTCCCTGAGGGTCAGGGCCACCGCCGGTAGGTGCTGCCGCTCCACGTGCAGGGTGAGCTGCCCGCGATGGACCACGACCCTCTCGACGGCCTCCTGAAAACTCGGCCCACCCCGCTGGTGCAGGGCCGCGGTGAGCGCGCGGATGACCTCGTCGTCGTCGTCCTCATAGGGCGGTGGGGTACCGCCGGGCATCTCCTTGGGGCGCACGAGGCCCCCGAACCCGGTGGTGTCCCCGGAGCCGCGGACGCCGAACATGCCGTGGCGCACGCCGACGGTGTCCGGGCCAGGGCTGTCCGTGCGGTCGGGTGGGTTCGGTGCGTCGGGGGCCCGGTCGCGGTCCGCGGCGCCGGAGTCCGGGCGACGATCGGTCATCGGAACATCCCCTCGACGGGGATGAGCGGACGCTGGTCGAGCGCGGCCTGCTCCGCGGCACGGATCGCCTCGGCCCGGTTCGCGCCCAGCGGCATGTTCTGGATCTTGTCGTGCAGCGTGATGATCGCGTGCATGAGCATCTCCGGCCGCGGCGGACATCCGGGCAGGTAGATGTCGACGGGCACGATGTGGTCGACGCCCTGCACGATCGCGTAGTTGTTGAACATCCCGCCCGACGACGCGCACACGCCCATCGACAGGACCCACTTGGGCTCGGCCATCTGGTCGTACACCTGCCGCAGGACCGGGGCCATCTTCTGCGAGACCCGGCCCGCGACGATCATGAGATCGGCCTGTCGGGGGGACGCGCGGAAGACCTCCGTGCCGAATCGGGCCAGGTCGTAGCGGCCGCCGCTCGTGGACATCATCTCGATCGCGCAGCACGCCAGACCGAACGTCGCCGGCCACAGCGAGCCCTTGCGCATGTAGCCCGCCAGCTGCTCGACCGTGGTCAGCAGGAAGCCGGCCGGCACCTTCTCCTCGAGTCCCATCTCGGCGCTCCTCTCCGACTCTCCGGGTCAGTCCCAGCTCAGTCCGCCGCGGCGCCACTCGTAGGCGTAGGCGACGGAGACGTTGAACACGAACAGGGCCATCGCGGCCAGCCCGAACACGCCGAGCTGGTCGAAGTGGACGGCCCACGGGTAGAGGAAGAGGATCTCGATGCCGAAGATGATGAACAGCATCGCGGTGAGGTAGTACTTCACCGGGAAGCGGCCGCCGCCCGCCGGCTGCGGCGTGGGCTGGATGCCGCACTCGTAGGCCTCGAGCTTGGCGCGGTTGAACCGGCTGGGGCCCGCGAAGGAGGACACGCCCGAGGAGAAGACGGCGAAGGCGACCGCCAGGGCCCCGAGTACCAGGATGGGCACGTATTCGTTCACGTCGGCGTCACTCCTCGCGCTTGTGATGAGAAGCCGCCTGTGGGCGGGCCTCTACTGCAACCGCAGGGGGTTCGAGTGACCGGCGCTGATGGGGTCCGGTCGTCCGTCTCCCCGGCGGGCCGTTCACTGTGCGGCCCGCAACTGTGACTCTACTCACACTGTGTTGACGTGCGTCGGGGGTTCGGACAGACGGCGTGTCGGTCGTGCTCCGCGGGCGGGGGGGAAGAGTGCGCGCGGCCGCGGGGCCGGTGTCAGGCGGGGGCGAGGAGCCCGTTCACCGCGTCGCGCAGACGGAGCGGGTCGATCGGGTGCGGGACCGAGGCGTCCGCGCGGGACCAGTCGGCGAGCCAGCGGTCGTCCGCACGGCCGATGAGCACGAGCACCGGCGGGCAGTGGTCGAGCTCGTCCCGCAGCTGCTTGGCCAGGCCGAGTCCGCCGGTGGGCGTCGCCTCGCCGTCGAGGATCGCCAGGTCGACACCGCCGGCGTCGAGGTGTTCGAGGGCGACCGGGGCCGTGGCGACCTCGAGGTACGTGAGCCGGGGCAGGTCCGGGTGCGGGCGGGTGCCGAGAGCGGACATCACGCGGCTGCGGGTGGCGGCGTCGTGGCTGTAGACGAGGACCCGCAGGGCGACGTCGTCGTCAACGGTCCGGCCGCCCGTGGTCTCGGTCACGTTCGCGATGCTACCGAGCGCGGGTGGCCGCGGGTGGCGGGTTGCGCTCCGGAGTCGGGCGATCCGACGCGGTGCTCGCGTGTGGTGCTTCCTCTGAGGTGTGACTCTGAGGTGTGCGTCCGGAATGGTCCCAGGGGGACGCGCACGTGGGTGGAAACCGAGCATTGAGGGCGCGTAGCTGGAGGTGGCGGGGCCTGCGGGGCCTGCGGGGGAGGAACCGGAGCCTGCGGGCCCGGCGGCGGCCCGGGGCCGAAATGAGCGACGCGGCCCGGGCTCGAGGGCTCCGGGCCGCGTCTGCGGCGGAGGATAGGGGATTTGAACCCCTGAGGGGCTATAAACCCCAACCCGCGTTCCAGGCGAGCGCCATAGGCCACTAGGCGAATCCTCCGGGGAGGACAATACCCAGGACGCGCAAGCAGAGGCAAACCGCGGGGCCAGTGGGCTCGGGCCGGGGCCCGTAGGACGGGTGGGGTGCGGCCCGGGAGGCGGGGCGGTTAGACTCGTCCGTGGACCCCGCGCGGCGTCCATCCTGTGAACTCCCCCAGGGCCGGAAGGCAGCAAGGGTCAGCGGGCTCTGGCGGGTGCGCGGGGTCCCCTTATGTCTTGGGACATGTCTTAGGGCACCAACACCGAAGTTGTCGATCCCGCCGGAGGCCACAGTGGCACTGTCCGATCTCCCCGCCGACGAACTCGCCCGACTCGAGTCGCAACTGGCCGCCGAGTACGACGCGCTGGCCGACAAGGGCCTGGCCCTGGACCTGACCCGCGGAAAACCCTCGCCCGAACAGCTGGACCTGTCCGAGCGCCTGCTGTCGCTGCCGGGGGAGGGTGACCACACAGCGGGTAAGACCGACGTCCGCAACTACGGCGGCGGGACGGGACTGCCCGAACTGCGGTCGATCATCGCCGAGCTGCTCGGGGTCGAGACCGACCGCGTGATCGCCCAGGACAATGCGAGCCTGTCGATCATGTACGACCTGCTGACGTTCTCCATGCTCTTCGGCACGCCCGACTCCCAGCGTGCGTGGAAGGACGAGCCGGTCCTGCGCTGGCTGTGCCCGGTGCCCGGTTACGACCGCCACTTCAACATCACCGAGGCGCTGGGGATCGAGATGATCCCGGTGCCGCTGGGGCCGACCGGTCCGGACATGGACGAGGTCGAGCGTCTCGTGTCAAACGACCCGTCCATCAAGGGCATGTGGTGCGTCCCGATCTTCGCCAACCCGACCGGCGCGGTGTACGACGACCACACCGTGTCCCGGCTCGCGCGCATGGCGACCGCCGCCCCGGACTTCCGGATCGTCTGGGACAACGCCTACGTCGTCCACACGCTCACCGAGGATTTCCCCAAGGTCCCGGACGTCGACACGCTGGCCGCCGAGGCGGGTCACCCCAACCGCTTCTGGCAGGTGTGCTCGACCTCCAAGATCACCTTCGCCGGCGCGGGTGTGTCGTTCTTCTCCGCCTCGCGGGCCAATCTCGACTGGTACCTCGGCCACACCTCCGTGCGCTCCATCGGGCCGAACAAGGTCAACCAGCTCGCGCACGCCCGATTCTTCGGCGACGCCGACGGGGTACGCGCCCACATGCTCCGCCACCGGGAGATCATCGCGCCGAAGTTCGAGGCCGCCGCCGCGGCCCTGGCCCACCGGCTCGGCGAGTACGACGTGGCCCGCTGGACCCGGCCCGAGGGCGGGTACTTCATCGACCTCGAGGTGGTCGACGGCACCGCCACCGAGACCGTCCGCCTGGCCAAGGAGGCCGGGGTGGCCCTCACGCCGGCCGGGTCCGCGTACCCGTACGGCAAGGATCCCGAGGATCGTCACATCCGTCTGGCGCCCACGCTCCCGCCGCTGGCCGAGGTCGAGACCGCCATGGATGTCGTGGGCCTGTGCGCTCTTCTCGCGGCCTGCCGGGGGGCGCTCGCCGACTGAGCGATCGCTCGGCTCGGGCGGCGTGTAACAACTGCGTCATCTGCGTTAACGGCGGCCATTAACGGACCGCGCTCCCGATCCCGCCTCTTCGTCCCCGGGAATCGTCAGGTGACCAGCGCGTCTGCCCGTCCGTGATCTCCGCCACATTCCCAAAGTGTGAATGTGTAAATCCGTAGCTTAGGTAACCCTGTCACCTGCATGAATGTAATTCGCCGGGCCTGTTGAGCAAGTGTCAATGCAAGTGCGGTCTTGTCCGGGCCGGGGCCGTCTGGTTGTATCGGAGTCGTCCGAGCTAGAGGGATGCGGACACCGGAGACAGCTGAGGGGCTGTGAGGGGCCGGTGTCCGATATCGGTTCGGGAACCGTGCTGCGGGGGTCTGAGGGGGCCCGATCCGCGCGCGAGGGACGTCGGGAGGGGCTGCGTATGACGCGGCCCCTCCGGTCATTTCGGTCCATCCCGGATCACGCGTGATCGTCGTCGGAAGCGGAAGTCCTCGTCGTCGTACCCCCTGGGTACCCTCTAGGCGTGGCTCTCTATCGGAAGTACCGCCCCGCCTCCTTCGCCGAGGTCGTGGGCCAGGAGCACGTCACCGAACCGCTCTCGGTGGCGTTGTCCTCCGGTCGTATCAACCACGCCTACCTCTTCTCCGGCCCGCGCGGCTGCGGCAAGACCTCGTCCGCCCGCATCCTCGCGCGCTCGCTCAACTGCGTGCAGGGGCCCACCGCCGACCCGTGCGGCGAATGCGACTCGTGCGTGGCGCTCGCGCCCGGCGGCCACGGGACCCTCGACGTCACCGAGCTCGACGCGGCCAGCCACGGCGGCGTCGATGACACGCGTGATCTGCGCGAGCGGGCGTTCTTCGCGCCGGCGTCCTCGCGGTACCGGGTGCTCATCATCGACGAGGCCCACATGGTTACCAACGCGGGCTTCAACGCGCTGCTGAAGATCGTGGAGGAGCCGCCGGAGCACCTCATCTTCATCTTCGCCACCACCGAGCCGGAGAAGGTGTTGCCCACCATCCGCTCGCGCACACACCACTACCCCTTCCGGCTGCTCACGCCCACGTCGATGCGCGGGTTGCTCGAGCGGATCTGCGAGCAGGAGGGTGTGCAGGTCGAGCCGACCGTGTTCCCGCTGGTCATCCGGTCCGGTGGGGGATCGCCGCGCGACACGCTCAGCGTCCTGGACCAGCTGATGGCCGGCGCCGGTGACGAGGGCATCACCTACCCGCGCGCGGTGAGCCTGCTGGGGGCGACCGAGGTCGCGCTCATCGACGACACGGTGGATTCGCTGGCCGCCGGCGACGGGGCCACGCTGTTCCGGACCGTCGACAAGGTGGTCGAGGCCGGGCACGACCCGCGTCGGTTCGCCGCCGATCTGCTGCAGCGGCTGCGCGACCTCATCATGGTGCAATCCGTGCCGCAGGCGATCGAGCGTGGGCTCGTCGACGCGCCGGTCGAGCAGGCCGAGACCATGCGGCGTCAGGCCGAGAACATCGGGCCCGCCACCCTCGCACGCTGCGCCGACATGGTGCACGAGGGGATGGGGTCGATGCGCGGGGCCACCTCGCCCCGGCTGTTGTTGGAGATCCTCTGCGCCAAGCTGCTCCTGCCCTCGGCGGACGACTCCATGATCGCGCTGCTGCAGCGTGTCGAGTCGCTCGAGTCGGGCGCCGTGCGGCCGGCCGCCGCGGCGGGTGCCGTCGGTGGCGGTGGATCCGCGCCGCGAGGGGCGCCTCGGGGCGACGACGACGAGTCCCGCCCCGACTCCGCCGGCGGGCCGGGGCCGCAGGCTGCCGGCCAGGCCGAGGGGCGGCCCAAGTTCGTGCGCCGGTCGCAGCAGCAGGCCGCGCCCGCTGCCGAGCAGCCGACGCCGCAGACTCCCGCGCCGGCGGGCCAGGGTGCGACCCCGGCTCCGGCGGCAGCTGCGCCTTCAACTCCGCCTCCGCCTCCGACTCCGACGCCGGCACCGACTTCGGCACCGACTCCGCCGCCGGCATCGACTCCGACGCCGCCTCCGACGCCAGCGCCGACACACGCCGCCGCCGAGTCCGCGCCGAGTCGAACCGCTGCGCCGACTGAGCCCTCAGCGCCGGCTGGAACCGAAGCGCCGACTGGGACCGAAGCGCCGAACCAGCCCGCCGTGGCAGACGACCCCGCCGCCCCGGCCGTGCCCGCCGGGTCCGTCGCGGAGCAGATCGCGGCGAACCGGACTCCCGAGTCGGAGTCCTCGCAGCACGCTCAGTCGCGGCAGTCGGCGCAGTCCCCGCAAGCGGCCCAGCCGCCGACCTCCGAGCAGCAGCCCGTGGGTGACGTCCTGCCCGGGCCGGCATCCGAGCCCGCCGCTCGTCCCGACGCCGCGAACGCTGCACCGGCAGCACCCGCCGCAGGTCCCGATGCGGGTACCGAGGCGCCAACTGCCCGAGCGGGCGCTCCGGATCCTGCGCGGGCAACCGCGGCCGGCGCCGACTCGACTCCTGCCGCCGCGTCGGCCCCACCCGCACCCGCACCCGCACCCGCGCCGGCGCAGACCGACGATCCGTGGCGCGAACAGCCCGCGACCGCGACCGAGCAGTCCGCACCCGTGCCGCCAGCATCGGTTCCGGAGCAGGCGTCGTCCGGGCCGGACCCGGAGCCGCAGCCCGAGGCGGCGTCCGCGCCCGCGGCTGGCGCACCCGGCATCGAGGCCGAGGACATCCGCCGGGCCTGGCCCGCCATCCGCGACGCCGTCCGCACCCGCACCCGCACCGTGGAGGTCATGCTCGCCGGCGCGACGGTCGCCGGGGTGGACGGCCGGGTGATCCACCTGGTGCACGACTACGCGCCGCTGGCCAAGCGCCTCTCGCAGCCGCACAACGCCACCGCCATCACCGACTCGATCACCGAGGTCGTGGGCGGCGACTGGACCATCCGCTGCACGTCGGGCTCCGCGTCCGCGGCAGCCGGGGACGCCGCGGCTCCCGCCGACGCGTCGCCTCCAGCACCCGGACGGGGATCCGCCGCGGGCCCTACTGACGCCCCCGGCGCGCCCCAGCAGGGCGAGCCGCGGGGCTGGGAGCGTCGCCTGCGCGGGGCGGACGCGGGGCAGGGCCAGGGCGGCGGTCGCTCGGGCGGCGCGTACGACGACATCCCGCCGCCGCCCGAGGAACCGGAGCCGGAACCGGGCGAGCCCAACAGCCCGCCCCCGCAGCCGGTCAGCGAGGAGGAGATGGTGGACGAGGCCCGCAGCGGCCCCCAGAACCTCGACCACCGGACCGGCGAGGACATCGCGTTGGCCCTGCTCAAGGAGCACCTCGGGGCCCGCCCGCTCGAGAGCTGACCCACCCGCCCCGCCGCGCGCCGGGGCACGGTGTCCTACCGGACGGTTACGCTGGGAACCGACCGACCGGGGCCGCCCCGGCAGGGTCAGGCCTGAATACCAGCCATGAACTCAGCACTGCCCCGCACACCGCCGAAAGGACCCCGCCATGCAGCCCGGACCCGACATGAACGCCCTGCTCCAGCAGGCACAGCAGATGCAGGCCCAGCTCGCCGAGGCGCAGCAGGAGATCGCCGCGAGCACCGTCGACGGTCAGGCGGGCGGCGGACTCGTCACCGTCTCCATGCGTGGCACCGGTGAGGTCACCGGCGTCACGATCGACCCGAAGGTCGTCGACCCCGAGGACATCGAGACGCTGCAGGACCTCCTCGTGGGCGCGTTCGGCGACGCCCACACCAAGGTGCAGGAGCTCGCCGAGTCCCGTCTCGGCCCGCTGGCCTCCGGTGGCGGCCTCGGCGACATGATGGGCGGACTGGGAATGTGAGCCCGCGGGGCCCGGCACGTTCCGGGCCCCGCCACCGGGTTCCGACCCGTAATCGGACCCGCCACCCGGCGACGCAGCCGTCGTCGGGACAGCAAGAGCACAGGAAAGCGCGATGTACGAGGGACCGGTCCAGAACCTGATCGACGAGTTCGGCAAGCTGCCGGGCATCGGTCCGAAGTCTGCGCAACGCCTGGCCTTCCACCTGCTGCAGGCCGAGCCCGACTCCGTCGAACGCCTCCGCTCCGCGCTACAGGCCGTGGTCGAGGGCGTCACCTACTGCGAGGTCTGCGGGACCGTCGCGGCGGCCGAGCGTTGCCGTATCTGCTCGGACCCGCGCCGCGACCCCACGCTCATCTGCGTGGTCGAGGAGCCCAAGGACATCGAGGCCATCGAGCGCACCCGGGAGTTCCGCGGGCTCTACCACGTGCTCGGCGGGGCGCTCGACCCCATCAACGGCATCGGACCCAACGAGCTGCGCATCGCCGGCCTGATGCGGCGGGTCGGCGGGGAGGCCGAGGGCGAGGAGATCGCCGAGATCATCATCGCGACCGATCCCAACACCACGGGCGAGGCCACCAGCACTTACCTGGCCCGTCTGCTGCGGCCGTTCCCCGATCTCGTGGTGAGCCGCCTGGCGTCCGGGCTGCCTATGGGCGCCGACCTGGAGTTCGCCGACGAGCTCACCCTCGGCAGCGCACTGTCGGGGCGCCGCATCCTCTCGGGCGGGCCTGCCCAGGCCCCCCGGTCGGGCGGCGTGCTGCGCCCCGAGCAGATCGACCCCGCGCAGCCCGCCGTACCCGCGCCGAACTCGGCGCCCGCCCAGGACACCCCGCCCGCCCAGGACACCCCGCCCGCCCCGCCCGCGGCCGCCGCGCCGACCTCCGCGCCCGCTCAGGACACCCCGCCCGCCCAGGACGCGTGGGCCCCGGCCCCGGCCGACCCCGCGCAGAGCCCGGAGATCGGCTACCCGGGCGCGGAGTCAGAGCCCGAACAGCCTCGCGGCGTTTCCGTGCCACACCGCCCGTAGCCAGTCGTCGCCGAGCCCGAGCCCGGCCAGGGCCTCGAGCTGGTGCGCGTACGGGTACGGGATGTTCGGGAAATCGGTCCCCAGAAGAACCTTGTGGCCCAGATCGGCCAGGCGACCGCGCTCGGCCTCCGGAAACGGCATGGTCTCCTCGACGAAGTCCGTGAACGCCATCGTGGTGTCGAGGTAAACGTTCTCGAACCGCTCGGCCAGGTCGAGGAACTCCGAGTACTCGCCCATGCCCATGTGGGCGACGACCAGCGGCAGCTCCGGGAACCGCTCGAGCACCGCAGCCACCGGCTCGGGTCCGGTGAACTTGCCCGCCACGGGCCCGGACCCGCAGTGGATGACGGTCGGCACCTGCGCCTCGGACAACACACCCCACACCGGCTCCAACAGCGGGTCACGGGGGTCGTACTCGCCCACCTGGATGTGCGACTTGAACACCCGTGCCCCGGCGTCGACGGCATCCCGGACGTAGTCGCTCGCCGTCGGCTCGGGGTAGAACGTCGCCGTGTGCAAGCAGTCCGGATGCCGGGAGGCGAACTCCGCGGCCCACGCGTTGAGCCAGGCGCCCATCTCGGGCTTGTGCGGATACAGCATCGAGGAGAATGCCAACACCCCGTACGAGCGCAGGCGCTCGACCCGCTCGTCCTCGGCCTCCCGGTACGTGATGGGCCAGGGGCGCCCGATCTTGGGGCCGGCAGCGTCGAAGTAGTTCCACACCTTGTCCAGAACTCGCGAGGGCATGAAGTGGGTGTGGACGTCGAGGATCCCCGGTAGTCCAAGGGGCTCCCAGAGGGCACGGACCTGCGCGGCCTCGACGGCGGGATCGGGAGGGGACACGGACCCGGGGAGGGTGGCGGTGCCGTGGTGTTCACACATGTGACCGAGGGTATGTCAGCGGGGTCGGGCAGCCGGACGATCCGGGCGTCCCCGGTCGCGTCCACCCCCGGGGTCAATGACCTCGCGGCCACAGACCGGCCCCTCGGTAAGCGATCCGCCCGCGGGCCCCGCAGCGCGAATCAATAATCGGAGGGCGGATCGGATCTGACCGGGGCAGGTCGAGGCGGCCCGTGAGCAGATCGAGGGCAGATCGCGATCCGAGGGGCCGGCTCAGTGCCGGGGGGGTCGGCGAGGGCAGAGGGGCCGGCTCAGTGCCGGGCGGCCGCGATCCGCTCGCGGCGCAGCTGCTCGACCGCCGGGACGTCGACGGGTGGCAGCGAGTCCACACCGAGCGCACGGCACAGCAGGAGGTCGGCCAGCTCGGGATTGCGGGCCAGCGCCGGCCCGTGCATGTAGGTGGCGATGATCGACCCCTGCACCACGCCCTCGACCAGCCCACCGGCCGGAACCTGCTGACCGGCCGGGACGCCGTTGCCGACCCCGGAGGTCACGCGGCCCAGGGGGGCGGCGTCCGGGCCCAGCACGGTGGCGCCCATGTGGTTCTCGAAGCCCGTCAGCGGCTGCGTCAGGCCCGGTACCTGCGGTGACACCACCAATTCGCCGATCGAGCGGGAGGCCTGCGGCGTGGTGGTGACGTCCAGCAGGCCGAGGCCGGGCGCGCGGGATCCGTCGGAGACGACGAACCACTCGCCGAACACCTGCATCCCGGCGCAGATCGCGAGCACCGGAGCGCCGCGCTCCACCGCGCGCTGCAGCCCCGGCGACCCGGACAGGTGCCGGGACGCCAACTTCTGGGCCGCGTCCTCGCCGCCGCCCACGGTGTAGAGGTCGCACGAGTCGGGGACCTCGTCCTCCAGGGTGATCCGCACGATCTCGGCGTCGTATCCGCGCCACCTCAGGCGCTGACGCAGGACCAACGAGTTGCCGTCGTCGCCGTAGGTACCCATGACGTCCGGCAGGACGAGGCCGATCCGCACCGTCGACTCGGTCGTCCGCGGCGAATCCGCGGCCACGGTGTCCAGCGGGGAGGCCGAGGCGCCGGCATTGCGGCCCCCGGCGTTGCGAGGATCCTGGGTGGTCATGACCGGGTCCCTCCCATCCGAGCCTTTCCAGTCGCGGCGATCGCGCGCCCGAGGTCACGGAACGCGGTGTAGTTGGCCAGCACCTCCACGCGCCCGGGTGGGCAGCGCCGGATCGCGGCCAGCGGGTCCGGCTCCAGCTCGTGCTCGACCCCGGCGTAGCTCAGCCGCACCGAGAGATCGGCGGCGCGCTCGCCCGCGGCGTACACGGGCACCCCCTCGAAGCTCTCGAAGCGCACGTCCCACAACCACGACAGGTCCACGCCGTCGGCGACCTGTCCGTTCACCGCGATCACCAGGCCGTCGGCGGAGGTGTCGATCATCCCCAGCGCCTCCTGCCAGCCCGCCGGGTTCTTGGCCAGCAGTAGATGCGCGGCCCGCCCGTCCACGTCGACGGTCGAGTAGCGGCCGGCCACGTCGTCGACCTGCTCGACGGCCCGGGCGGCGGCGGCGGGGTCGGCGCCCATCGCCACGGCGGCGGCGACGGCCTGTGCGGCGTTGCCCCGGTTGGCCCGGCCCGGGATGGCCAGGTGCATGGGGGCGGTGAACCCGTCGGGTCCGTGGATGGCCTCGTCGTCGACCCACCAGTCCGGCTCGGGGCGCTCGAACGTCCGGCCGTCGGGCAGCGTGCCCTCCGACCGCCACCGCACGGCCCCGGTGGAGTCGACCGTCCGGGAGATGGGCTCGCCGGTGCGCGGGCAGCTCACCGAGTCGCCCGCCCACGCCGACCCGGCGGCCACCCAGACCACGGACGGATTGTCGTAGGCGACGGAGGTGATCATCACGTCGTCGCAGTTCGCGATCACCGTGGCCTGCGGCTGCGCGGCCACCCCGGCGCGCAGCCGACGCTCGATCGCGTTGATCTCCCCGACCCGGTCCAGCTGATCGCGGCTGAGGTTGAGCAGCACGATCGCCTCGGGGTCCGTGTTCTCCGCGACCGCCGGGGTGTGGAGCTCGTCCACCTCGATGGCGGCCAACCCGGCCACACGGTCGGCCCCGAGTGCGGAGACGATCCCGGCGTCCATGTTGTCGCCACCGGTGTTCGAGGCGACCCGGCCCACGGTCGACAGGGCGGAGGCGACCATCCTCGTCGTCGTCGACTTCCCGTTGGTCCCCGTGACCAGCACGGTCCGGCGGCCCGCCGCGAGCTGGCGCATGAGACCCGGATCGAGCTTCAGCGCCACCAGGCCGCCGATCATCCCGCCCGACCCGCGTCCCGAGACCCGCGACGCCCAGGTCGCCAGGCGGGAGACGGCCACGGCGGCCCGGCCGCGGGGGGTGAGTGCGGTGATCGCGCGGGAACTCATGTCGCAGAGTCTAGGCAGCGCGGCCTCCTCAGAACCGCGCCGCACCGCCGAGCGCGGTCACCACGTCGTGCCCGAGCTCGGCCAGCACCTCGTCGGGGCCGTTGAACATCCCGGCCGAGGTGCCGATCGCGGCGATCGCGTAGCGGCCGCTGGCGGTGTTCACCACGGCGATGTCGTGCGACTCGGTGTCGGTCTCGCCGGTCTTGTTGGCGACCGTCCCCGACGGCAGGCGGTCGGGCAGTTTCCACTGCCGTTCCTGCTCGAGCAGCGTGTCCAACACGATCCGGGCGACGGCGGGCGAGGTCAGCGCCTCGCCCTCGGGTGCCCGTCCGTCGGCGGCGCGGACGAGTTCGGCCAGGTAGCGGACGCTGCCGCGGGCACTGACGCGGCTCCAGTCGCCGGTCCACTCCCAACGGAACGCGCCGCCGGTGTGGAACTGTTCGGCCAGGCCCACGCGCTCGGCGATGTCGTTGAGCGCGGTGATGGGATCGGTGGTGTCGGGCGCCGCGGGGCCGTCCACCGACAGGTCGTACAGGAGGTTGGCCGCGTCGTTGTCCGAGACGGTGAGCGCCGCGGCGAGCAGGTCGTCGAGTTCGCCGTAGGGGGTCTGCGCCGACGGGTCCGCCTCCCACGCCTCGAGCGCGCCCACCGCGTAGGCGATCTTGATCACCGACGCGGCGTAGCGCGGCTCGTCGTCGCCCGCACACACCTCGCGCTCGTCGGGGGAGTCGATCGCCCGCACGCAGACCCCGAGCTCGAGGCCGGCGTCGGCGGCGTCGTCCACCGCCGTGGCCAGCAGGGGACCGATCTCGACCCACCCCCGCGGGAGGGGCCGGACGAGCCGCACCGGGTCCCCGACCCGGCCGTCCGGTGCGGAGGCGGTGGTGGGTGCCACGGTGGCGCCGCGGGGTGCCGGCGCGTCCGCGGCGGAGGGGCGGACGGTGGCGCCGGGCGCGGTCACGGCCACCCCGAGCAGCGCGGCGAGGCACAACGCGAGGTAGGACCCGACTGCCACGCGGATCCGGCGGCGGGTGCGGCGCCGCGCGCGGACCGGGGCGTCGCGCAGCCGCGCCGCAGGCGTGTCGGGCCGGTACCGCCGCACGTCGCCTCCTGGGTCGGACCGGACCTCGCGGCCGGGACTGGTTGATCGGCGTAGACATTAACCCTCCGGGCCGGGTGGGAGGAATCGGCGGTGTGAACACCGTGACCTGCGACGGTGACGGCCGGGTTGTCGGAGGGGTCTGGGACGATGGTGGGCATGGCAGGGTGGGTGGTTGTGGACGTCGAGACGTCGGGGATGACGCCGGCGGTCGACCGAGTGTTGTCGGTGGCGGCGGTGGTGATCGACGACGACGGCGAGGTGGTCGAGGAGTTCGCGACCCTGCTCAATCCGGGGGTGGACCCGGGGCCGGTCCACGTGCACGGTCTCACCCCGGCGCTGCTGGCGGGCAAACCACGCTTCCCGGACGTGGCCGCCGAGTTGGACCGGGTGCTCGACGGGCGGACAGTGGTCGCGCACAACGCCGCCTTCGACGCGTCGTTCCTCGCGGCCGAGGCCCGCCGCGCAGGACTCGCCGCCCCGCTCGAGCGGTTCCTGTGCACCCTGGACTTCGCCGGTCGGCTGCACCTGTCCACCGCCGACCTCAAGCTCTCGACGCTCGCCGCGCACTTCGGGGTGGAGCAGCGGGCCGCGCACGACGCCCACGATGACGCCCTCGTGTTGGCCGGGGTGTTCGCCGGACTGCTCGAGGTGGCCAGGGGCAAGGACGTGCAGCCGAAGGTGCGCGAACTCGACGCGATGGTGGCGCATCCCGAGACCGGCTACCTCGTGTCCACGGTGTGGGCGGAGGCCCTCGCCGCCCCCAGGCTGTGGCGGCCGGCCGGGCGGCTCAAGCGCGGCGGCGGGCTGGTGCAGGGTATGGAGGTGGTCTTCACCCAGGACGTGGACCGCGATCCGGAGGAGATCGCCGGCCTCGTCGTCGACTCCGGTCTCTACGTCGCCGACCGCATCTCGTCCCGCACGTCCCTCGCGGTGTGCGACGCACCGGGGGCCGTGCGGGGTCGGACCGCGTTCGCCCGCAAGAAGGGGCTCGAGCTGGTGCCGTACGCGCGCTTCGAGGAGATGCTCGCCGGCGTCGCCCCCGGGCGGCCCGTCGCCGGGGCCCAGGCCGTGGACAGTGCGCAGGGGGCGCTCTTCTGACCCCCGCGTTCCGCGCTGCTCGGCGCCCGCGTTCCGCGCTGCTCGGCGCCCGCGTTCCGCGCCTCCAGACCCCCGCGTTCCGCATCGTGGGGCGCTGGTCCGAGGCGGCGCGGCGGAACTGACATGATGGGCGACGGCCACCGTCGTCGACCACAGGAGTACCGCAAGTGCCCGCACCCCAGAACGCCGCCGCCCGTGAGGTCTACGAGAAGGAACGCGCCCACGTCCTGACCCCGTGGTCGGCCTGGGGCTCGAGCGACCCGATGGTCGTCACCGCGGCCGAGGGCTGCCACCTCACCGACGGGGACGGCAACCGGCTGCTCGACTTCACCTCGCAGCTGGTCAACACCAACATCGGCCATCAGCACCCGGTGGTCGTCAAGGCCATCCAGGACCAGGCCGCCGAGCTGTGCACCATCAACCCGGCGCACGCCAACGCCGCCCGCGCCGAGGCCGCCCGCCTCGTCGCCGAGGTCGCGCCCGCCGGGATGAACCGCGTGTTCTTCACCAACGCCGGCACCGAGGCCGTCGAGCACGCCGTCCGCATGGCCCGCCGCCACACCGGCCGCCACAAGACCCTGTCGGCGTTCCGCAGCTACCACGGCGCCACCACCACCTCGATGAACCTCACCGGTGACACCCGCCGCTGGGCCAACGACATGGGCAACACCGGCGCCGTGCACTTCCACGCCCCGTTCCTGTACCGCTCGCAGTTCTACGCCGAGAACGACAAGCAGGAATGCGACCGGGCGCTCGAGCACCTCGACTCGCTCATCGGCCTCGAGGGCCCCGACCACTTCGCCGCCCTCATCATCGAGTCGGTGCCCGGCACGGTCGGCATCATGGTGCCGCCGGCCGACTACCTGCGCGGTGTGCGCGAGATCTGCGACAAGTACGGGATCGTCATGATCTGCGACGAGGTCATGTCCGGCTTCGGCCGCACCGGCGAGTGGCTCGCCCTGGACCACTTCCGCTCCGGCGACGACGACTGGGCGCCCGATCTCATCACCTTCGCCAAGGGCTCGAACTCGGGTTACGTCCCGCTCGGCGGCGTCATCCTGCACGACCGCATCGCCGCCTCCTTCGAGACCACGCCCTACACCGGTGGCCTGACCTACGCCGGACACCCGCTGGCCTGCGCCTCCGTGGTCGCGACGATCAATCTCATGCGCGACGAGAAGATCGTCGAGAACGCGAAGATGATCGGCGAGGACGTCATCGGCCCGCGCCTGCGCGAGCTCGCCGAGAAGCACCCGTCGATCGGCGAGGTCCGCGGCCTCGGCGTGTTCTGGGCCGTGGAGATGGTGGCCGACCGCGAGACACGCGAGCCCCTCGCGCCCTACGGTGGATCATCGGAGGCGATGGCCCGCACGTTCGGTAAGGCAAAGTCCGACGGCCTGCTGCTGTTCATGAACTACAACCGATTCCACGTGGTGCCGCCGTGCATCATCACCCCGGACGAGGCCAACGAGGGCCTCGACATCTTCGACCGCGCACTCGACGTGGCCGACGAGTACGTGAGGAGCTGACCATTCGATGGCGCTGATATTGCGGCTGATCGTCAACGCCGTCGCCCTGTGGGTGGCGACGCTGATCGTGCCGGGCATCACCCTGCACGAGATCTCCGGGGCCGCAGCCTCTGGCGCCGGCGACATCGAGAACGAGGTGAACGTCCCCACCATCACGGCGCTGCTCGTGGTCGCGGTGGTGTTCACGCTGGTCAACGCGGTGATCAAACCGATCGTTCAGTTGCTGTCGCTGCCGCTGACGATCCTCACCCTGGGCCTGTTCCTGCTGGTGGTCAACGCGCTGATGCTCATGCTCACCGGCTGGATCACCACCACGCTGCAGCCCTTCGGGGCCGAGTACGTGGTCAGCGGGTTCTGGGCTGCATTCTTCGGCGCGATCGTGATCGGCCTGGTCAACTGGGTGCTCGGCATGCTGGTCCCCAGCCGCGCCCGCGACTGAGCGGCGGCGGCCCGCGCCGGGCCCGCCGCCCGGGCGGGTCCGCCGCCCGGGCGGGCACCCGCCCGCCGAGCAGAGGAATTCGCGCACCCGCTACTCGGGCGATGCAGTAGAGATCCTCTGCTCGGCGGCGACGGCTACGCCGCGAGGGGCGTGCGGCGCGGCCCCGTTCAGGTCAGGAGCCGAACACCGCCGAGGAGACGGCGGTCGGGGCCCAACCCCGCGCTGCCTGGTCGCGGATGAACTGCATCTGCGGGTAGAACGAGTTGCCCGGGCAGGCGGTCCCGCCCCAGTCGCGGTGGCCCGACACGGCCATCATCGGTCGCGTGGCCCCACCCTGCGGGTTGCGGTAGTTGATCCCCGCACGCGGGTTGATGCCGGTGGCGTTGCACAGGGCCCGGACGCAGTCGATCGCCGCGCCCACCGCGCGTGAGGTTGGCGGTGCACCGGTGAAGTCACCGAGCAGGCTGATGCCGATGTTGCCGTTGTTGAAGCCCCCCACGTGGCCACCGGTGACGATCGGGGGTGCGATCCCGGCGACCGGCGGGAACTGGAAGACGGGGTTTCCGACGGGCGTTCCGCCGCGGCCCTGGTAGATCCGGCCCTCGGGGTCGATGAGCAGGTGGTACCCGACGTCGCCCCAGCCCAGGGTGTTGGCGTGATAGTTGTAGATCGCCCGCACGCTGGCCGCACGGTCCGGCCCGACCGGGGATGCGGTGTGGTGGATCGTGATGGACTGCGCGGGGAAGTAGGAGGGCGCCCAGCGGAAGCCCGCGACATCGCCCGCACCCCACGCCGCGCGCGGGATGACCGGTAGGCCCGCCAGACCGACGCTGCCGAGGCTGTAGTTGCGCGGGGTTCCGCGGCCGTCGTCGAACACGGTCGCCTCGGCGCCCGCGGGCGCATCGACCTCGTACCCCACGGCACCATCGGGCGCGCCGACGAGTTCGGAGGCGGGCGTGCTGCCGGCGTCCGGGGCGGAGTCCATCCCCTCGAGCGGGAGCCAGTCACCGACCGAGCCGTCGGGGAATGCGAACCGGATCCGGCCGACGATCTCCTCGGCACTGGGGAACGTCACGCCGACGTAGCCGAGAGGGCCGTTGGGCTGGATCATCCCGCTGCCGGTCGAGACCGACTGCATGAGGTCCTGGGCCACGCCGAGCGAGCCGGTGGTGAAGGGATTGGCCCCGGCGACGGGACCTCGGACGGTGGAGGCGACGGCGGCGCCCACGCCGACGGATGCGGCTGTGAGAAATCCACGGCGTGTCACGGACATACGGGCTCCAGACTGAGGTTTGCGAAGGGCCGACCCATACCTATCGGCGCGGCCCGCCGCTACATTACGCGCTTGACGTGACCGAATCGAGACCCTCGTTACCGGAGGGATATCTGAGGGTGATGTGACTGATGTGGCGGCGTCCGCCCGGACGATGAGACCAAACGGCTTGTGCCGCCCCACGATTCGGGCGGCCACGACGCGCGACGAGAAGACCGTTCCGCACACAGCCTCTCGGGCGATGTGCGCGGAACGGTCTTGTCGATGTCCGAAGGGCGGGCCCACCCGCGCGGCGGGCCCACCCGCGCGGCGGGCCCACCCGCGCGGCGGGCCCACCCGCGCGGCGGGCACCACCCGGGCGGTGGGCCCACCCGGCGCGCCGGCCCAGACGACGTCAGCCGGTCAGGGAGCCCAGGTGCGGGCGCCCTCGACCGAACCGACGGCCTCGGCGCCCTCGGCCTCGTCGGCGTAGGCGCGGTTGACGGCGGAGACCACGGCGCGCAGGGAGGCGGTGGTGATGGAACCGGCCCGTCCGACACCCCAGAAGACCCGGTTACCGAACTGCACCTCGACGTACGCGGCCGCGGTGGCGTCATCCCCGGACGTCATCGCGTGTTCCGAGTAGTCGAGGATGCGTACCTCGTCGTCGAACATCTCGTTCAGGGCGGCGACGAACGCGGCGAGGGGTCCGTTCCCGGACCCCGCCAGCTCACGGGTCTCGCCCTTCCACTTGATGACGGCCTCGATGGCGTCCTCGCCGTCATCGGTCTCGGCGGGGACGAGGTGCTGCGACATGCGCTCCATGGGCGAGACGCGGTCCAGGTACTCCAGCGAGAAGATGTCCCACATCGCCTTGGGGGTGACCTCGCCGCCCTCGGAGTCGGTGACCGACTGGACCAGGGCGGAGAACTCCATCTGCAGGCGCCGCGGCAGCTGCAGGCCGTAGTCGCTCTTCATGATGTAGGCGACGCCGCCCTTGCCGGACTGCGAGTTCACGCGGATGACGGCCTCGTAGGTGCGGCCCTCGTCCTTGGGGTCGACCGGCAGGTAGGGGACCTCCCACGTGATGTCGGTGATGTCCTCGCCGCGGGTGTCGGCCTCGGCCTGCAGGGCGTCGAAGCCCTTGTTGATGGCGTCCTGGTGCGAGCCGGAGAACGCGGTGAAGACCAGGTCGCCGCCGTAGGGGTGGCGCTCGGGCACGCGCAGCTGGTTGGCGTACTCGACGGTGCGGCGGATCTCGTCCATGTCGGAGAAGTTGATCTGCGGGTCGACGCCGCGGGTGAGCATGTTCATGCCCAGCGTCACCAGGCAGACGTTGCCGGTGCGCTCGCCGTTGCCGAACAGGCAGCCCTCGATGCGGTCGGCGCCGGCCTGGTAGCCCAGCTCGGCGGCGGCCACGCCGGTGCCGCGGTCGTTGTGCGGGTGCAGCGACAGGATGGTCGACTCGCGGTTCGCCAGGTTGCGGTGCATCCACTCGATCTGGTCGGCGTACACGTTGGGCGTGGCCATCTCGACGGTCGCCGGCAGGTTGAGGATGATCGGGTTCTCGGGGGTGGCGCCGACGACCTCGGTGACGGCGTCGCAGATCTCCTTGGAGAACGCCAGCTCGGTGCCGGTGAAGGACTCGGGCGAGTACTCCCAGCGCCAGTTGGTGTCGGGGTAGTCCTTGGCGATCGTGGTGACCAGCTCGGCGGCGTCGGTGGCGATCTTCTTGATGGCCTCGCGGTCCTTGCGGAAGACCACCTTGCGCTGCAGGATCGACGTCGAGTTGTAGAAGTGCACGATCACGTCGGACGCGCCCTCGCACGCCTCGAACGTGCGGCGGATGAGGTCCTCGCGGCACTGGACCAGCACCTGGATGGTGACGTCCTCGGGAATCGCGTCGTCCTCGATGATCTCGCGGACGAAGTCGTAATCCGTCTGCGAGGCGGACGGGAATCCGACCTCGATCTCCTTGTAGCCCATGCGGACGAGCAGGTCGAACATGCGGCGCTTGCGCGCGGGGCTCATGGGGTCGATCAGGGCCTGGTTGCCGTCGCGCAGGTCCACGGCGCACCACTGGGGGGCGTGGGTGATGATCTTGTCCGGCCACGTGCGGTCGGGCAGGGAGACGTCCTCGACCTCCTCGGCGAACGGCCGGTACCGGTGCGCCGGCATCGAGGAGCCGCGCTGCTTGTTCCACGACGGCTGGTCGGGGCGGCCGGGCTTGGAGGGGGGAGTCAGGGTCGACGACGACGAGACGAAGGCATCAGCGGGATTCATTGCAGTGGCTCAACTTCCTAGGGGGGCGATCGGCAGGGATCGGACCGGCGCGACGAGATCCCGCGACGGGGAGCCGGTCCGCCTCAGCGGGCCCCGCCGCGGCACCCAAGAAGGAGCACGCGCTGCATGCGGGCCATCATACACATCCCCGCGGGACGTCACGGAATCGGAATCACGAACGTAGAGGGCTCGGCCGTGATCCCTTCGGGCGGTGCCGCCGGCGGGTTCTGCGTGAGGTCGTCGGGTACCACCATGGATCCCCACACCTTGCTGCAGCCGGCCTCCTCGGCCACCTCCACCGCCTTCTCGACGAGTCGGTGGGCGATGCCGCGGCCGCGCAGGTCCTCGCGGACCCGGATCCCGTAGACGAACAGGTCGGGGCTGGCGCCGAGGTGCCCGGTCTCCACCGCGACGAGCATCGCGACCGGCACCTCGTCCTGCAGCGCCAGCACGAGCAGGTTGGATCCGCGGTCGAGGAAGTCCGTGGTCCATTCCGCGGTGGGCGGGGTGCTGAGCAGGTCGCCCGCGGACAGCACGAGGTCCACGTCCGCACGCGCGGCGCGGCGGATGACGAGCTCCGGCGGGGTCATTTGTCCAGTGTGGCAAAAACCCGGGGGGTTCGGCACTGCCACGTGACCTGGGTCATCGGTTGGCGATCATCCAGTCGATCCAGCCGTTCTGGGCGGGGATCGATTCGTACCGGGCCGGGATGGTGCCGTCGGGCTGCCGGCGGGCGCGGTCGGAGACGTTGTGGACGCCCACCAGTCGGTCACCCTGGAACACGGGTCCGCCGGAGTCGCCGGGCGAGAATCCGCCCTGGGTGGTGTGGGAGTGGCCGACGCGGGAGCCGGGTCGCGCCTCGATCCGCTCGAGGCGGGTCAGGCCGGTGCGCAGGACGGGTGAGCGCATCCCGAGGGGTTCGGTCTCGCCGAAACCGTGGAAACGCAGGACGTCGCCGGGGGCGGGGTCGACGCCGGCGCGCCGCACGGACGGCGACGGCGCGGGGTGGCGGAGCTTGAGGAGCATGAAGTCCCCGGCGGGTGCCTTGTAGGCGGCGGCCGGGGTGTGGCGACCGAGGCTGCCCGTGTCGAGGGAGCCGAATGCGCCGACGATGCTCGGGCTGGCCAGTGGGGCGGTCGAGCCGAAGCCCCCGGGCACGGTGGCCCAGTTCCCGAATCCGAGGGTGTACGAGTCGGGGTTCGTCGGTCCGCAGTGTGCGGCGGTGGCCACCCAGCGCGGGTGGATGACGACGCCGGTACACGGGGCGCCGAGCACGTCGCCGAAGACGGTGATCTGCACGGCCCACGGGGCGGGGCCGGAGGGGGCGCCGTTCACCACGGCTCCGGCCGTGGGTGCCGCGACCGCGAGCGACGCGGCGACCGTCCCGACAATGGCGGCCACCGCTGCGGCCAACCGACGGGGCCGGGTGGGGCCACTGTGACGTGTGAGGCGCATGGGGCCAAGCCTAGGCGATCGGGGGGATGGCGCGGGCCGGTTGGCGAGGGTCCTCATGGTGAGGACGTCGCGGCATGCACCGGGCGCGTTACTCGGAGTCGCGGTGGTTCTGCGCGCGGTGGTCGGGGATCGGCGGAGCCGTGTCGACCTCCTTGTGCGCGAGCCGCACCGTCGCGAGCACCATCACGGTGAGGGTGGCGCCCAGGAGCATCAGCGCGGCGCCGTCGACGGAGAACCACTCGCCCAGCACCACCACGCCCAGGCCGAGCGAGACGACCGGGGTGGTGACCGTGGAGGCGGGCACGGCCTGGTGCACCGCGCCGGCCGAGAACGACATCTGCTGCAGCGTCAGCGCGGCGACGGCGGCCACCCCCAGTCCGTACACCTCGCCGGTCGTGGCCACGGTGAACAGTCCGCCGTCGTGGAACCGCTCGGTGACGCCCTTCGTCAGCAGTGCGACGTAGGCGAACGCGGTGCCGCCGGCCACGCCCAGCAGGAGGGCACGGTTGCCGTTGGAGCGGCGGTTGCGGGAGACACCGAGGAGGGCGACGACGACGAGGAGTCCGCCCGCGCACGCGAGTGCCCACTGCCACCAGGGCGGGTGGGCGTCTCCTCCGGTGGGCCGTCCGTAGATGACGAGCACCATCACGCATCCCGTCAGGACGTACCCCCAGAAGAGTTCGGTCTTGGTGACCCGCCGACCGGTGACCCAGGCGCCGAGGGGGAGGGCGAACGTCAGTGAGAGAACGGTGATCGTCTGGACGAGGATGAGCGATCCGAACGCGAGCGCGAGGCCCTGGAACGCGAATCCGGCGAGGCTGATGACCATGCCGGTCCACCAGTACCGGCTCGCGAGCACGTTGAAGTGACCCTCGTGTCGACCCTTCGCACGCTGGGGGGATCGGTGCCGCATGACGGTTCCGAAGGCCTGGCTGAGGGCGGACGCGAGGGCGAGAATCACTGCCGCCCAGATTTCACTCATCCCTGATGAGTAAACACCTCCCGTAAAGTAGGTCTGCGGTAAGCCGATCAACACCGGAAGGGTGTGACCGCGTGGCACTCGTAGTGCAGAAGTACGGCGGCTCCTCCGTGGAGTCCGCAGAACGAATCCGTCGGGTGGCCGAACGGATCGTGGAGACCAAGAAGGCGGGCAACGACGTCGTGGTCGTGGCCTCGGCGATGGGCGACACGACCGACGAGCTACTCGATCTGGCCGATCAGGTCTGTCCCTCGCCTCCGCAGCGCGAGATGGACATGCTGTTGACCTCGGGGGAGCGCATCTCCAACGCGCTGCTCGCGATGGCCATCAGTTCGTTCGGGATGGAGGCCTATTCCTTCACCGGATCCCAGGCCGGGATCATCACCACGACCAGGCACGGCAACAGCCGCATCATCGACATCACCCCGGGGCGCGTCCGTGAGGCGCTGGACGAGGGCAAGATCGCCCTCGTCGCGGGCTTCCAGGGGGTGTCCCGAGAGACCCGCGACGTCACGACCCTGGGTCGCGGCGGGTCCGACACCACCGCGGTCGCTATGGCCTCGGCCCTGGGTGCGGACGTGTGCGAGATCTACTCGGACGTGGACGGCATCTACACCGCCGACCCGCGGATCGTGCCCGATGCCCGCAAGCTCGACACCATCTCGTATGAGGAGATGCTGGAGATGGCGGCCGTCGGGTCCAAGATCCTCAACCTGCGCAGTGTGGAGTTCGCCCGCCGCTACCACGTGCCGCTGCGCGTCCGCTCTTCGTATTCGACCAACCCGGGCACGCTCGTGGCCGGAAAAGTGGAGGACATCCCCGTGGAAGACGCAGTCCTGACCGGAGTCGCTCACGACGCCTCGGAGGCCAAGATCACGGTCGTGGGCATCCCCGACCAGCCGGGGTACGCGGCCAAGATCTTCCGCGTGGTGGCCGACGCCGAGATCAACATCGACATGGTCCTGCAGAACGTCTCCAAGGCGGAGGGCAAGACCGACATCACCTTCACCTGCCCCCGCGAGGTGGGTGCCAAGGCGACCGAGGTCCTGTCCAGGGCCAAGGACGAGCTGGGCATCGACCAGGTCCTCTACGACGACAACGTCGGCAAGGTCTCCCTCGTCGGCGCGGGCATGAAGTCGCACCCGGGCGTCACCGCGACGTTCTGCGAGTCGCTGTCCGAGGCCGGCATCAACATCGAGCTCATCTCCACCTCCGAGATCCGCATCTCGGCGCTGGTCCGCGAGGACGAGCTGCCCGACAGCGTCCGCGCGCTGCACAAGGCGTTCGAGCTGGGCGGCGACGAGGAGGCGCAGGTCTACGCCGGCACCGGCCGCTGACCTGACCCTCGCCCGGCCCGCCCCGGCGCCCACATCGATAAGACAGTTCCGCACCCATCGCCCGAAAGCGGTGCGTGCGGAACTGTCTTTTCGACGGCGCCCCGGCGCCCCGGGCGCTCACCCTCCACGCTCTCGGACCCCGGCCCGGATGTCCGCGGCGGTCGCGTGCGCATCGCGGGTGACCATGGTCGTGGTGAGGGGATAGACCAGCCAGCCCGCGCGGCGCAGGCGGTTCCAGCGGGTGAGATCTTTGGCGTGCTGCGCCGGGTCGCGGTGGTGCTCGCCGTCGTACTCGACACCGATCTTCAGCTCACGGCGCGCCAGGTCGAGGACGTACGGCAGCCCGGGTGCGGGCACCTGCGTCTCGAATCCCGTCAGACCGTGGTCCAGCAGGAATAGTCGGG
Source organism: Dietzia sp. IBK-p2-15D (assembly GCF_057773105.1). NCBI lineage: Bacteria > Bacillati > Actinomycetota > Actinomycetes > Mycobacteriales > Dietziaceae > Dietzia > Dietzia sp. IBK-p2-15D. The sequence goes on along the minus strand of NZ_JBYMTK010000002.1, from coordinate 314,072 downwards.
TCCGGGTCTCCCACGGCGACGCGGCTCCGGTGTCGCAGAGGTCGAGTGCGGCCAGCACCTGCCGTTTGCCGGGGATCCGTCGGGGGTCCATCGCGAGTGGCCGGACGTCGCGCTCCGGGTCGACGCCGATGGAAGGACCCGCATCCAGGGCGATGACGGCGTCGGTCAGGGTGCCTCGCCGCGCGATGTCGAACAGTGCCCATGCGGGGCTCGCGGCCAGGCCGGCACCCGCGGTCCCGGTCAGGTGGACGACGTGCTCCGGCGGAATCCGGTACTGGCGGCCGATCATCCCGGGCCGGCGCACCCGGGTCGATCCGGCGGCGAACTCGTCAAGGTAGTCGCGTGGCGGGAACGGGTGGCCGTGTGCGTCTGCCGCCAGCCAGCCGGTCGCGACGGCGTCCGGGTACAGCGCGGAGATCGCCGTGATCCGGGTGAGCGGGTGGCTGCGATCGGCGGTCCGGGGCAACCACAGTCCGCGGTGGTGCCGGACGAGGCCGCTGGAGTGCAGGCGCCGCCCGCGTTCCGGGACGAGGTCGCGCGTGCGGCGGGGGGTCTGGTCGGGGCGCATGGTCCAAGCGTCGACGACGACGAGGGCCACCTCGGCCGTCGATCCCGCCATCGCGACGTCGCCTGTGGAGGCGGGCGGGGCTGTGGAGAGACCGGCCCGCGGTCGGTGAGCGGTCAGTTATTCCTGGACTCGCTCTGCCGGCCGCCGGCCAGATCCCCCCTCCCCGTCGAGAAGGACGTTCCGCACACCCTCGTCTCGGCCGATGTGTGCCGGACTGTCTTCGCGACGCGACGCGACGGGGCGGTGTCTGTGCCCGAAGCGCGGCCGGGTGTGACGCACGCCGCTGTCCGAGCTGGGCGACCCCGGTAGGATGGGGTACTGCCGGTCGGTCGAGCGCAGGGCGGAGAACCCGTCCGCGGCGGGCCGGGACCAACCTTTCAGGAGTTGACCTTTTCGATGACCACTGTCGCCGTAGTCGGAGCCACGGGCCAGGTGGGGCGCGTCATGCGTGCCCTGCTGGAGGAGCGGGACTTCCCGGCTGACAAGGTCCGTTTCTTCGCGTCCGCCCGGTCCGCCGGCACCACGCTGCCGTTCCGCGGCGAGGACATCGTCGTCGAGGACACCGCCAACACGCCCGACGAGGAGCTGGAGGGGATCGATATCGCCCTGTTCTCGGCCGGAGGCACGATGTCCAAGGAGCAGGCCCCGCGGTTCGCCGCGGCCGGCGCCGTCGTCGTCGACAATTCCAGCGCGTGGCGCAAGGACCCCGACGTCCCGCTCGTCGTCTCCGAGGTGAACCCCGGCGCGGCGAAGAACCCGCCCAAGGGCATCATCGCCAACCCCAACTGCACCACGATGGCCGCGATGCCGGTGCTCAAGGCGCTGCACGACGCGGCCGGCCTCAAGCGCCTGGTCGTGTCGACGTACCAGGCGGTCTCCGGTTCCGGGCTCGCCGGCGTGGACACGCTGAACGATCAGATCACCGGCAATGTCGGCGCGGGCCACGAGTTGGTGCACGACGGCTCGGCGCTGAAGGTCGACGACCACGGCCCGTACGTCGCGCCGATCGCGTTCAACGTGCTGCCGCTCGCGGGTGGGCTCGTCGACGACGGGTCCGAGGAGACGGACGAGGAGCAGAAGCTGCGCAACGAGTCGCGCAAGATCCTCGACCTGCCGGAGCTGCGGGTCGCCGGTACGTGCGTGCGTGTGCCGGTGTTCACCGGTCACACGCTGAGCATCAACGCGGAGTTCGACAAGGACATCACCCCGGAGCAGGCGCGCGAGCTGCTGTCGAACGCCCCGGGCGTCAAGGTCGTCGACGTGCCGACCCCGCTGGACGCGGCGGGCATCGACGAGTCGCTGGTGGGCCGCATCCGCCAGGACCAGTCGATCGAGGGCAACAAGGGCCTCAACCTCATGGTGGCGGGCGACAACCTGCGCAAGGGTGCGGCGCTCAACACCATCCAGATCGCGGAGCTGCTGGTCAAGTAGCGCACCTGCTGGTCGAGTGGCCAGTCGCGGGCTGAGCTGGTCGGGAGTACGACGACGACGAGGCCCCGCAGTCGCACACAGGCGAGAGCCGCCGCCCGGTCGCGCAGACCGGGCGGCGGCTCTCGTGCGTCGGGCGTGCGAGGAGTTCGCCGTCTCGGCGGTATGACCAAAGGCATACTTTCGGTATGTCCCACACGACGATCAAGGTGAGTCGCGACCTCCGGGATCTTCTGAAGAGGCAGGCCGCCGAGGAGCACCGCACGCTGGGCGACCATCTTGCGTATCTCGCCTCACTCGCCGAGAAGCAACGGCGGCTCAAGCGCCTGCGTGCGGAGATAGACGCGACATCGCCTGAGGATCTTGCATCCTACCGCGAGGAATCCGAGTGGTGGGAGCGGGCGCAGGATGCCTGACCCGACTCCCGGGGAGGTCATATGGGTTGTCCTCGATCCCGTGGCGGGTCGTGAGCAGAGTGGTCGCCGGCCCCTGGTGGTGGTCTCGTCGCGCGCGCACATCTCCCTCGCCGATACTCTCGTGATGGTGGTGCCGGTGACGTCGGTGGATCGCGGATGGTCGAACCACGTCCTGCTCCGCGGAGACGTGTTCGACCGCGACTCCTGGGCGATGACCGAGCAGGTGCGCACCCTTTCGCGCCAGCGTGTTGTCGGCCATGCCGGCCAGGTGGATGCGGGGACCCTGGCAGACATTCGCCGGTGGATCCAGGATTTCCTCGACGAGTAGCGGTCGACCGCACGGGTGCCCCGGTGCGGCGAATAGTGAGGCGCGCACACAGACGAGAGCCGCCGCCCGGTCATGCGGACCGGGCGGCGGCTTTCTGTCTCTCCGGACGGACCCGCCGGGTCAGCGACCGCCCGGCTTGTTCGTCCCGCCGTCGCGGCCCCGGCGGTCCTCCGCCGCATCGCCCTCGACGTCGATGTGTTCGGTGCGGAGCTCGTCGGACACGGTCTCGGTGTCGGTGACCTTCTCCTTGCCCACGTTGACGCGCTCGCGCTCGACGGTCTCCTTCTCCACCACGGGCCGCTCCTCACGGAGGACGATCTCCTCATCACGGTCGCCGTCGGCGGTCTCGTCGAGGCCGCCCTTGCGGACCTTGCCCTCGACGTCCTCGCGCTCGACCACGAGCTTCTCCTTGGAGACCGGGACTTCGACGGTCTCCTTCTCGGTGGTCGTGTGCTTGCGGAGCCGGACTCGCCCGGCCTCCTCCGTGCGGGTTCCCACGTTGAGGCGTTCCTCGTGGGCGGTGACGGTCTCGGTGCCTTCGTGATCCCGATCGCCCCTGCGCCGATCGTCGTCTCCGACTGCACCTGCCGCGCCGGCGGCACCAGCTGTGCCCGCGGCTCCTGCGGCACCCGCTGCCCCCGCGGTGCCGGCAGCACGATCATCGCGGTCGCCTCGGTCGGTGCGTGTGCCCGTCCCGCCACGCCGACCTCCGTCGTCGAGTTGGTAGTGCTCGTACAGGCGGTTCTCCTCGTCCGGGGAGAGGTGGCCGCCGGCGTCCACGCGGGGCGCGTCCTTGACCTGGTCCTTGGCGTACGCGACGTGGAGGTCGTCGCCCTCCATGCGTGCGCCCTGCAGTGGGACGAAGCTCTCGGACATCCCGAACAGCCCCGTCGAGACGGTCGCGAACTTGGGGTCGTCGCTGTCGTCGTCGAGGTAGATGGTTCCGATCTTGCCGATCTTGTCGCCGGCGTTGTCGTACGCGGTCGCGCCGGTGAGTCGATCCAGTGAATCCTTGCCGATCATTTCAGACTCCTCACGTCGTCGGATCGTGCTGTCTAGTCACGCTAAGAGACTTCACGGGCGACAGCGACCGGAGAACCGACCCCGACAGGCGCCTGAGCGGCGGAATTACCATGCGTCCGAGACTGCGACCTGCGTCACACTTGATACGGGAAGGGGTCCGTAACGGTTGCATCTCAATGCGGCAGGAACTGCGGCCGGGCCGCCAGTCGAGATACAAGAGCGGGCGCTCTGTTACTGTCAGCGCATGCCTCGCCCGCGGGTCCACGACCTTGGTCAGCTGCTCGATGCAGCCGAGCGCCTGGCGGTGGAAATCCGGTGCCGCCGCGGTCACGGTGCGCGCTCTGTCGGACCTGACCGGCGTCTCCAACGGCGCGATCTACCACGCGTTCGGCTCCCGCGCGGGGCTGGTCGGGCGGGCCTGGCTCCGCGCCGCCCGTCGATTCCTCGACCTGCAGCGGGACATGGTGGAGGCCGTCCTCGCCGGCGGTGGCCCCTCGGAGGCGGCCGCTGACGCCGTGGTCGCAGCCGCGGACGCGCCCGCGCAGTTCGTCCTGGATCACCCGTCGTCGGGGCGATTCCTGCTCACGGTGCGCCGATCCGAACTCCTCGGTTCGGCCGATCTCCCCGCCGACGTGGCAGCGGAGCTGCAGGACCTCGACCACGGCCTCACGGACCTGTTCGTCAAGCTGTCGCGGGTCCTGTGGAGCCGCGCTGACCGTGCCGCCGTCGATGTCATCCGGGACTGCGTGGTCGAGGTGCCGAACGCCCTGCTGCTCCGCGGGCGCCGAACCCCGACCCCTGCCGCCCGCGAGCGCATCGCGGCCTCCGTTCGCGCAGTACTCGCCCTCGGCCCGCCGCCGACCGAGACGCCGCCAGCCAGCCCACCACCCACCGCCCCGCCGCCAGCCAGCCCGCCGTCGACCGCCGAACCCCGACCCCGACCCACCCACACCCCACAACCCACAACCTGAGAGGACCACCCATGATCCCGACCCTGACCCACCACGAGGACATCGCCGTCCTCACGCTCGGCAGCGACGAGAACCGCTTCTCCCCGGACCGGCTCGACGCGATCAACGCCCACCTCGATGAGGTCGAACAGTCCGCGAAGGGGCTCGTCACCGTGGGGTCGGGCAAGTTCTATTCCAACGGTCTCGACCTCGACTGGCTCATGGCCAATTCCGACCGCCTGGACTGGTACGTCGGCCGGATCCAGGAGCTGTTCTCCCGGGTCCTGACGTTCTCCCTGCCGACGGCCGCCGCGGTCAACGGGCACGCCTTCGGCGGCGGTGCGATGCTCGCGATGGCCCACGACTACCGGGTGATGCGCGACGACCGCGGCTACTTCTGTTTCCCCGAGGTGGACATCAACATCCCGTTCACACCGGGCATGGCGGCGCTGATCCAGGCCAAGACGACCCCGCAGACGGCCATGACCGCGATGAGCACGGGCCACCGCTACCCCGGTGCCGAGGCGAAGGCCGCGGGCCTCGTCGACGACACCGCTGCGGAGGCCGAGATCGTCACCGCGGCGCTCGGGCGTCTCCAGCCGATCCTCGGCAAGGACCGCACCACTCTCGGCGCCATCAAGACCACGATGTTCGCCTCCGTCACCGAGTCGCTGGGCCGGGGCCCCGGCGGCGTCAGCCTCTGATGCCCACCCGCCCCGGTTTGACCGCGAGCTCGGGGTGGCGCGGGGATCGTTCGACGACGACGACGAGGACCGCCGCCGCCCGGAAACGATGCGGTCGCCCGGTCACGCCGAACCGGCGGCGGCTTCGGTCGTATAGAGGCCGGTCCAGTGCCATAGTGGAACTGCACGCCCCTCGTGTCCCGGCCTGCTGCTGGAACACGTGGCCAGTTCGCACGACTCCCTGCAGGTTCACGCCTGCACCGACGAGAGGAACGCAGATGGCTATCAACGACGACGACATCACCACGTCCGGCGCTCAGGGCGAGGGCATCGCCGACGGCGGTTCCAACCCGGGCGGCCACGACGGTGGCGCCGACGGGTCCGCCCACCACATGAAGGGCGAGGGTGAGGGCCTGGCTGACGGCGGTTCGAACCCGGACGGTCACGACGGCGGCGCGGACGGTTCCGCCGATGGCTCCGCGAACACCGGCGAAGGGGTGGCCGACGGCGGTTCCAACCCGGATGGTGCCGACGGCGGCGCTGACGGCACGCAGTAATTGCGGGCGCTTCATCGGTGCGTCGCGTGCGGCTCGGATGAGTTCGCGGCTCGGGTGTGGGGGCAGCGGCCCCTGCTGACCCGGGCGTCCGAGCTGCCACGCGACTACTCCGACCTGCTCTCGCCCGCGATGGTCGACGAGATCGTCGCCGAGCGCGGGGTGCGCACGCCGTTCGTCCGGATGGCGCGGGAGGGCACGCTCGTCGACCGGGCGTGCTTCACCCGCGCCGCGGGGTTCGGGGCGCAGATCGCCGATCAGCTCGACCCCGACGGCGTGCTCACGCAGTACGCCGCCGGGGCGACGCTCGTCCTGCAGGGTCTGCACCGGTTCTGGCCGCCGATCATCGACTTCGTCCGCGGCATGACCTCGGACATCGGGCATCCGGTGCAGACCAACGCGTACATCACCCCGCCCGCGAATCGCGGGTTCGATCCGCACTACGACGTCCATGACGTCTTTGTGCTCCAGGTGTCCGGCACCAAGCGGTGGCGGGTGCACGAGCCCGTCCACCACCATCCGCTTGCGGATCAGCCGTGGACCGATCACCGCGAGGCGATCGCCGAACGGGCGAAGGACGCTCCGGTCATCGACACCGTGCTCGAGCCGGGGGACTGCCTCTACTTGCCGCGCGGCTGGGTCCACTCGGCCGAGGCGCAGGGCGATACGTCCATCCACCTCACCGTGGGCGTGGCGCCACTCACCGGGCACGACGTCGCCACGGCGATGATCGAGGCACTGGCCTCGGAGGAGGAGCTGCGCGCGTCGTTGCCGTTCGGGCTCGCCCCGGCCGAGTCCGCGAGCGCCGAGCCCCACGCCCGCGAGGTCCTCGACGTGCTGGCCCGGCTGATCGCCGAGAAGCAGGAGCAGCTCAGCGCTCTCGCCGGCGAGGCGCTCGCCGAGAAGTACCTCGACCTCACCAGGCCTGCCGCGATCCGCCCGCTGGCCACACTCGATGCCGTCGCGTCCCTCGACGCCGACACTCAGCTGAGGCTGCGGGAGGGACTCCACGCACGGGTGGACTGCACCGACTGCGACTCCGACCCCGACGCCGACGCCGCCAATTCCGGCGCGGTGGTGTTGAGGCTGCCCACCAAGTCGGTCACCTTCCCGGCGGTGTGCGCGCCCGCCCTGCGCGCCGTCCTTGAGGGCGACCCCGTCAGCGCCGGCACGCTTCCCGGCCTTAATGCAGACGATGGCCTGGTGGTTCTCCGGCGGTTGTTGCGGGAGGGCGTGGTGGTGGCGCTATGAGCAGGCCTGCGGACTGGGAGCCGTGCAGCGACTCGTCGTTGCGCCGCGGCGATCCCCTGGACGGGTCGGGCTCCCGGGGGTTGCGGTGGCTGATGGTCGAGCTGTCCGGCCCGTGGGGGTATTCGGCGCTGCTCGACTCGCCGGGTCTCCTTCCGCCGGAACTGGGTCGCGAGATCGCGGGGCGCGCCCAGGAGGCCGACGTCCGGGTGGCCGCGATCCGCAGGCCGGGTCGTCGTCGTCATACAGAGGAGCAACGCTGGCGGTGGGCGCTCGCCGACGCCCGGCCCGGGCACGAGTCGCTGCGGTGGGGCGAGGTCGACGGCCCGGTCGGGTACGCCGAGATCCCCCTCGACGGTTCCGCCGGCACCCCGTCAGCGGAGCCGCTGGTCGCCGTGTGCGCGCACGGGAAGCACGATCAGTGCTGCGCCGTGCGGGGGCGCAGCGCCGCGGCGCGGATCGCAGATCGGTATCCGGAGGCGACCTGGGAGTGCTCCCACCTGGGCGGCGACCGCTTCGCCGCGACGATGCTCGTCCTGCCCCACGGCCTCTTCTACGGCCGCGTCGACCAGGCGGAGGACCCGGCAGATATCGTCACCCGCTACACCGAGGGCCGGGTCGACGAGCGGTACCTGCGCGGGCGCAGTAGTCATTCGGCGGCCGTGCAGAGCGCGCAGCATCACGCCCGTGCGGTGGTGCCCGACGACCGCATCGACGCCTTCGCCCCCGTGCGCGTGGTCGAACGAGACGAGCACGTCGAGGTGACGCTCGAGGGCCCGCACGGTCCGATCGAGGTGTGGCTGCGCGAAACCTACTCGGAGCCGATCTTCACGATGTGCCGGGCCCACGCCCCCGGGCCGGTCCGGCAGTGGGAGCTGATCGAGGTCAGGGGCGGCGGGTAGGGCCGGACGTCGGGGCGAGGTGGAGCGAGGATGGTCGAACCACGTGTGGCTCCGCGGAGACGTCCTCGACCGCGGCTCCTCGGGGACTCCGCACGCGAAAGGACAGGCGACGTCGATGCAGCCGTTGATCCGCGCCGCGAGCCTGCGCGGATTCGCTGAGCTCGTCACCGAACTCGGCGGGGATCCGGATCGGCTGCTCGCGCGGTTCGGCATCGAGCCAGAGACGTTGGCGGACGAGGACGGGTTGCTGTCGATCACCGACCACGACCGGATGCTCGATGTGGCGGCAGCCCACCTGCGCTGCCCGGACCTCGGTCTGCGGCTGGCCGAACGGCAGGACGTGACGATTCTCGGCCCCATCGCGCGCGCGATCGGATCGTCGCAGACCCCCGCGGAGGCACTGGAGTGCGCGGCTCGGTTCATGTTCGTGCACAGCCCCGCGCTGAGGATCGAGGTCGCCGACGACCCGTGGGGCCGGCGCGGCGTGATCGCCCTGACGTACCGCAAGGAACTGACCGAGTCGCCGTACTCGCCGCAGGCCGCCGAGTTGGGGCTGGGGGTGTTCTACCGGGTGGCCGTGCATCTGGTCGGGCAGTCCACCGGGTTGCGGTCGGTGGAGGTGCCGCACGGACCACTCTCGCCGGTCGGCCGGTATCTGGGCTTCTTCGGCGTCGACGTGAAGTTCGACCGGCCCGCGGCCGCGCTGTGCGTCGACCGTCGGATGTTGGATGCCACGTTCGCCTCCGCGGATGAGGATCTCCGTCGCGCGGCCCTCGATCACCTGACGGGCTCGTACTCCGACCCGTCGGACTCGGTGGCTCACCAGGTGCGCCGCCTCGTGGGGGAGCGCCTTCCCGGCCGCGTCCCCACCCTCGTCGAGGTGGCCGGGGCGCTCCTGCTCCACCCGCGGACGCTGCAACGTCGCCTCGCCGCCGTCGACACCACCTACGGCCGGGTCGTCGACGACCTGCGTCGGGATCGCGCGCACCGGTTCATCACGACCAGCGACCTGTCCTTCACCCAGATCGCCGACCTGGTCGGTTTCGCCGAGCAGGCCACGCTCAGCCACGCGGCGCGCCGGTGGTTCGGTATGTCCCCCGGGGAGCTGAGGCGGACCACCAACCTGTCGCCCTGACACAAGTTTCCCGCCGCCGGACACCGGATGCTGGTGTCGACCGCGGGAACGACCGGCGCCCCCCGGGCGGCCACCCCATCGGCGAGGAGGAGCGAACGATGCTGCGCGAAGATCCACCGCGTTCGGACCAGGTGTCCGGACCCATGCTCGAGCAGATCGGCGCGCGGCCGATCCCCGAATTCGACGGCGTCCACGACGTGTGGCCGCGGGGCGAGCGGCTGAGGGCGGTGCGCTCGGCGGCCGCCGAGTACAAGAAGCGGTTCGTGCAGCAGGGGCAGGTGCGGGCGGTGCGGTCAGTCGACGTGGCCGGGGCGCCGTACCCGGTCAAGTACGCCTTCGACAACGCGGTGTCGGTGCCCAGCCTGCCGTTGGTCACCATGATCAACCGCATGGTGGTGGTCCAGTACGACGACTGGAACGGTCGGCCCCGCACCCTGGTGTTCGAGCCGACCGTCCCCGCCGGTTCCGCCAAGGCGCCGTTCTACGCCAGTCTGGAGAGGCTGGTCGACGCCGTCCCCGGCGGCCGCCTGGCCAGCAAGGCGATTCTCAAGTACTTCAACGAGCCCGGCGAGGCCCTGGCGAAGGTGGGGCTGCGGCCGGAGCACGTGGACTTCCTCACGTTCGACCACCTGCACGTGCAGGACCCCCGGATGATTCTCGGCTCGAGCGAGGTGATCGCGGGCGAGCCGACGCCGCGCACCGCCCTGTTCGGCGACGCGCAGCTGCTCGTGCACCGCCGCGAACTGGCCACCCTGGAGGACCTGCACCCCATGCAATGGGCCTGGTACGTCGAGGACGGACTCGACGGCGTCCACCGGGACAGGTTCGCCGTGTTCGACGGCGACATCGAGCTCGGCCCCGGCATCGCCCTGCTGTGGACGCCCGGCCACACGGACGGCAACCACTCGCTGGTCATCAACACCCCGGACGGCGTGTGGGTGTCCTCCGAGAACGGCATCTCCCTGGACAACTGGCAGCCGGAGCTGTCGAAGATCCCCGGCGTGCGCCGCTACCACCGCGAGTACGGCCGCGAGATCTGCCCCAACGCCAACACCCTCGAGGACGCGCTGGACCAGTACGACTCCATGATCAAGGAGAAGACGCTCGCCGACCCGTGCCCGACCGACCCGCGCTGGCTGCAGATCCTGCCCTCCACCGAACTGGCGCCGTGGAAGCGTTTCTGGCCGGTGGTGCCGACGTACTGCCACGGTGGGATCTCCTACGGCGAGATCCGCGCCGGACTGAGGGACGGGAAGTGACGACGACGACGAGGATCCGCAGCGCGCTCGTGACCGGGGCCGGTCGCGGCCTGGGCCGAGATATCGCGGGCCTGCTGGCCGACCGCGGGTATCGCGTCATGATCACCGATCTGGACGAGCAGTCGTCCCGGACGGCGGCCGCGGAGATCGGGCGGGGTGCGCTCTGGGCCGCTGTCGACGTCCGCGATCGCGGGCAGGTCGACGAGGCCCGGGACCGGCTGGTCGCGGAGACCGGGGGCGTGGACGTGTGGGTCAACAACGCCGGCGTCCTGCTCACCGGCCCGGCGTGGGAGCAGACCGACGACCAGCGGCGGCTCATGCTGGAAGTCAACGCGCTGGGGACGATCAACGGCACGGTCGCCGCGATCGAGGCCATGCGCGCCCGCAGCGCTGGTATCCCGGGCACCGGCGCGACCGGCAGTGGCGGGCACATCGTCAACATCGTCTCGCTGGCGGGGATCTCCGCGGTCCCGGGCGAGGCCGTCTACGCGGCGTCCAAACACGCGGTGATGGGCTTCAGTTCCAGCACGGCCGCCGACCTGCGGCTGGCCGGGGTGGACGATATCGACATCTCGTGCATCTGCCCGGACGGCATCTGGACCCCGATGCTCTTCGACAAACTCGAGGACCCGCAGGCGGCGCTGTCGTTCTCGGGTGTCCTCCTGCAGTCGGAGGACGTGGTGCGCGCGGTGGGCAGGGTGCTGGAGTCGCGGCGCCCGGTTACGGCCGTCCCGGCTAGGCGCGGGGCGCTGGCCAGGCTGGGTGCCGCGTTCCCCCGCCTGGCGTCCGCCCTCCTGCCGCTGATGGCCGCCAAGGGTCGCCGGAAGCAGCGCACTCTCCTACGAACGCAAGGATCGTCCCGCTCTTGACCACTCGGACAGACCCCTCCGTCACCATCCATCGTGAGGTCGACCTGCAGTCCCGGTTGCTCTACTGGGCCGGGCGGGCGACGCTCCGTCAGGTGTACCGCTTCTGGCCCATGACCGGCGCCGGGATCCGGGGGCTGGCCGAAGTCGAGCGCGGGTTCTCGCGACTGGCGGGCCCCGCCGGGGTGCGTGTGGAACGGACCGTGCTCGGCGGCACCGCGGCCGAGACGTCGACCCCCGATTCCGTCGGCCCGGACGCATTGGCCGACGTGACCCTGCTCTACCTCCACGGCGGCGCGTTCGTCTTCTGCGGCCCCGGCACCCACCGTGGGCTCTGCGGCCGGCTGGCGATAGACCTCGGCGTGACCGTGCACTCGCTGGACTACCGGATGCTGCCGGAGGTCGACCTGGCGACCGTGGTCGCGGATGCCTACGCCGGGTATCGCGCTCTGTCCGAGCAACTGCCCGCGGATCACCGGATCGTGGTGGCCGGGGACTCGGCGGGCGGGTACTTGGCCGCCGCGATCTGCGAGTTGGCCGCCCGCGATGGCGTCCGCCAGCCCGCCGCGATGGTGGGCTACTCGCCCCTGCTCGACGTCGATGGCGAGGTGCGTGAGGGGCCGTGGGCCACGCGCGACTCCTACCAACCGGCCGTCACGGTGCAGCGGTTCCAGAGGCTGTGGCAGCACCACGCCGACGGGCTGGAGAGCAGCCGTTCGATGCTCACCTGCGATCCGGAGGTGTTCCCGCCGACGCTGATCACCCTGGCTGCGGGCGAACTCGTGGAATCGGCCGCGCTCCAGCTGACCGAACGCCTCCACGCGGCCGGGCGGCCCGTCGAGACCCATCGGTGGTACTCGGCAGTCCACGCGTTCCCGGTGCTCGCCGGCCTGACCCCGCACAGCCGCCACGCCGGCAGGATCACGGCCGAGTTCTTGCGCCGGACGATGACGGCGCCGGTCTCACAGCGCCCTCTCTCAAGACATGCACGAGATGGGTCTTGACCGTGCCTTCGGACAGGTGCAGCGACTCGGCGGGCTGCCGGTTGCTCGAGCCCCCTCGGCCACGGCGCGCAGGACCTCGGACTCCCGGTCCGTGAGCACCGGCCGAGGACCACGCATCCGGCTCAGTAGCCGGGCGGCGACCGCTTCGCCGCGACGATGCTCGTCCTGCCGCACGGTCTCTTCTACGGCCGCGTCGACCAGGCGGAGGACCCGGCAGACATCGTCACCCGCTACACCGAGGGTCGCGTCGACGAGCGGTACCTGCGCGGACGCAGCAGCCACTCGGCGGCGGTGCAGAGCGCCCAGCAGCATGCCCGCGCGGTGGTGGGAGCTGATCGAGGTCAGGGGCGCGTAGGAAGCGTCAGTGCGTCAGGCGGTCTCCACCACGGGCTCGGACAGGGATTCGGCCACGGCCTCGGCGGCGGGCTCCTCGAGCGGGATGGTGCAGGCCAGGGGCTCGCTGCCGGACCAGTCATGGCCCCAGTAGCTGTCGGCGGTGATGTTCTGGGGCAGGTACTGGTCCTCGTCCACCATGAGGCCGTCGTAGCCGAACTCGATGTCCCAGCCGCCGGGCGCGCGCAGGTAGTAGGACACCATCTTGTCGTTGGTGTGGCGGCCGAGGGTGGAGGAGATGCCGAACCCGTGCTCGGTGGTGCGCTCCATGGCCTGGGCGACCATGTCCATCTCGGCCACCTCGAGCATGATGTGGACGATTCCGGGGCCCATGTGCGGGGCGGGCATCACGGCGAAACTGTGGTGGCGCGGGTTGACGCCCATGAACTGGATGCGCAGCGGCGGCATGCCGGGCGCCGAGGGGAACGGGAAGGCGCCGCGGGTGTGGAAGCCCAGCACGTCGCGGTAGAAGCCGATGGTGGCGTCGTAGTCGGTGGTGGGGACCACGAGGTGGCCCAGGCCCAGCTCGTCGGTGACGAACTCGGTGCGGTACTTGGTGGAGACCTTGGAGTGGTCGAGCTCGGCGCCGTGGAAAATCTCCAGGCGCTGGCCGCAGGGGTCGTCCAGGGTGATGGCGCCGTCGACCTTGATGGCCTGTGTCTCGTCGTGGGTGAGGTCGCGGTAGGCGATGCCGTGCTCGGTGAGGGTGGCCCGGACGCGGTCCAGGGCGATCTCGTCGCGCACCTCCCAGCCCACGGCGGCGAGGTTGTCCTTCTCCGCGCGGCGCAGCGTGATGCGGCGGGCGCGCTCGTCGAGGCGCAAGTGGAGGGTGTCGTCGTCGCCGCCGGCGCCCACGCCCAGGTCCAGCACATCGTGGGCGAGGGTGCGCCAGCGGTCGAGGTCGGTGGTGTCGATGGTGAGGTAGCCGAGGGCCCGGATGTCGCCCATGGGGTGTCCTTTCGAGAAGTGGTCCCGGCGCGCCGGGGAGTCACCGCGGGGGAGCTTCGCACGCGCGCCCGGGTGGGGATGAGGACACTGTGGCGCGGGTGTGGTGCGCGTCACCAAACGATTCCGCTGGGTGGGAAAAGGGGTGTTGGGGGGTGGGTGTTATGGCGACGACGACGAGGTGCGCAGTCTCCCGAGCTCAGGACAGTCACCCGTTACCGCATTGCACATCCTCAAACGTGTCTGCAGGTAAGTCGGCGCCACCGACCTGATCATCGACGTGGTCCTGCAGCGCGCGGACCGCACCCGAGGAGGACGACCATGACCGCTGCGCATCACCGGCGAGACCCTCGCTGGCACCCCGGACCTGCCGCTGCTCGTGTGCGGGCCGGGCCCCGGCGTGCCGGCGCGGGAGCTGTGGGCGGGTGTCGCGGCGCGGCTGGGGGACCGGTTCCACGTGCTGACGTGGGAGTGTGACGACGACGAGCTGCCCGACCTCCCGGCCGGCCTCGTCGCCCCGGTGGTGCAGTACATCGACGGGGTGTGCGCCGAGCGCGGCGAGCCGGCAGGGGCCTTTCGGCGCACACCCCCCAGGTCCAGCACGTCGTGAGCGGGGGTGTGCCACGAGTTGGTAGAAGTGTTTTCGGCGCAGCGTAGAAATCGGTAGTCAGAGACGCGTCGCTATCCTTCCTTTTTCGTCGCTTCAACCTCTGACATTGCACCTGCTGGTGAGACGTAGACCCGAGCTGGCGTCCCTTCCAGCTCTCCGCTGAATGCCAGAACCGCCGTACCCTTTGCGCCAGGCCTAAGGTAAAACATGTTTTCGTTGCTAAGGTTGACGCCGATATTGTAGTTTTCGCGTCCTTCTTCGGTATCGGTAGAAAAGGCGTTTCGCCATTCGTCAATTAGGTCTCCGATGTTTTCCGCTTCAAATTGCGCGCCTGTGTCAGTCGTAATCGCGGCATGGTACAGGTTAAGGTTCTCCGAACCATTCATATTGTCGACTTCGACAACGAAGTAGGTGGCAGGCGCCCCGTCAGCGAGTTTGCGATAGGACTCGAATTCTGCTAGTCGCGGGTCGGTGGTCGGTGTTGGGACCAGGATATTTCCGGTCGCACCTTCGTACTCGAAAGTATAAATGCCAGGACCGGCAATGGCGGGCGTTAAAGCCGATTCAGACGGTGCCGAATTGCTGCCAATCGGCGCATCGACTTGCAGCGATTCGGGCTGTGCTGAATAGCTTCCAGTTGTTGCGCCGATTGGTTCGTCTGCGCCATCGGACCCGCCACACGCTGCCAGTAGGAGAAGGGCTGACGTTGAAGCGAGACTCAGTGCAAGTCGTCCTGCGATAGCCTTGCTGGGTTCGAAGTGGGCATTCTTGGTGGCGCAAATAGGCATGCGCAGAAGTATATGTCAGTCAAATCTAGTGGGCAGTCGATTTCGAAACTGCATCGTGGGTAGAAGTGAGGAAATCAATGCGTTAGGAGACGTGTCCGCATTTCTCGAAGTGGCGTGTTTTGATCCTCTAAGTCTCGACTTTAGGGGAGTGGCCGGGCCGAGAAGTCAAAGACCAGCTAACGCACGAGCAGCCGTCGGAAGCCGGCAAGTGAGTGATTGCGCGTCTTCAGACTCCTAAGGCGGAGGCTCGGGCCAGGATGTCGGTCGGCATCGGGCGCCGGAGTCTCCAGCGGATCTGAATCGGCCGCTCGCCGGAGTGGGACACGTAGTCCGCGTTGCCTAGAAGCACGAAAGGCGCGGTCGAAACGTCGTCCTTTGGCGAATTGCGGACCGCGAGCAACACGTTAGTCCCTGCTTCGCGTTGGGCGAGGTAGCGGCGTCCGGCCTTAGATTCCTGGGAGGTGTTCGACTGCGACTCCCAGTCGAACAGAGTGGACGAGACCGGGACGTCGCGGTACATCGTAGACGGGCTGAAGATTTTCTCGTCCTTGTGGAGGTTGATGAAGAAGATGTCCGTCTGATGAATCTCTGACCAGGCGACACCTTCCCGAGAACCCTGCGGCCTCCCGTCCTTTCCGCGCCAATCCAGCGCTGACAGCAACTCTTCGCGGCTATAGCTCGCGTGGGAGCGCAAGGGCAGATCTGCGAGGTTGCCATCCAGCGGGAGGGGAACGTGGTGAATGTTCCTCGTAGACGCCTCCATCAGCTGAACAATCTCCTCGAACAAGCGGGGATACGTAGCGAGTTCCGCGATCGTGTGCTCGAAGTCGGGCGTCGATTGCGAGGGCAGGAGGTAGTCGATGAGCATCGACGCCCATACGTCATCCCGGGAGAAGGGCTGGCCGCTCAAGATGCCTTCGCTCACGCGGGTGTATTCCCGAATCCGATCGAGATCGTCGACCGTCCTCAACCGCTGAAGTCTCTTGAGGAGCTTCTTCTCCTGGCCGTCGGGCTCGGGTTTTCCGGCCGCGATTGACACGATCGTCGTCCAGGAACGATCAGTGCGATAGATGTCGTCCAGTTGTCGGTTGGTCTCGTTAAGGAACTCGGTGAGCCTGGGGACTGCACCGAGAGACCGCAGGTCCTTCGCCAGAGCGTTCTTCGAGTTAGCCTTCACCGCCGCTTTAATAGACCGGAGCACTTCCTCTTGTGACACCTCGTCGAGGACAATGCGAGAGGCGCCGGGAAGAGATGGGAAACCCACGTCTAAGTCGGACTCAAGCCGTCGTCGTGAGAGGCCGGTCATGGCGTGGAACCGCCCAGCAAGATCGAAGTCAGCGCGATGCTGGCCGACAAAGTCCAGGACAATTAGCACGGCCTTGCCCGGTGACCGACGCAAGCCTCTGCCGAGTTGCTGAATGAACACCGTGGAACTCGCGGTTGGCCGAAGCATGAGGACAACATCAACCGAGGGGATGTCGACGCCCTCGTTAAAAACGTCAACGGTAAAGATGCACCGGAGTTCGCCGGACCGTAGGCGCTCGACGAGAGCCCGGCGTTCGTCCGCGTCGGTGGTACCGACAATGACGGCGGATGGAAGTCCGCGCGCGGTGAACGCTTCGGCCATGTACTTTGCGTGGTCCACCGTGACGCAGAACCCAAGCGCCCGCATCCGAGTCGGATCTAGCACCTTCTCTCGGAGCGCCTTAATGACGAGCAGGGTGCGAGCATCGTTTCCCGTGTATAGATCCGAAAGTGCGCCGGGACTGTATTGGCCGGCAGTCCACTCCACGTCACGCAGGTCGGTGTTGTCGGAGATGCCGTAGTAGTGAAACGGGCACAGCAAGTCCTGCTCAAGGGCGTCCCACAGTCTCAGTTCATACGCCGTGCGCCCGTCAAAAAGTTCTCGCACGTCGACGCCGTCTGCGCGCTCAGGAGTGGCAGTCAACCCGAGCACTTCCCGCGCTGTAATGCTGGAAAGCAACCGTCTGTAGCTGGCCGCCTCGGCGTGGTGGAACTCGTCAATGACGAGGACACCCCACTCCTCAGATGCCTGCTTGTCCCGGTTAAGTGATTGCACGCTGGCGAAGACATGCTTCCAGTGGCGCGGCCGTTCGCCACCTACGAATAGCTCGCCGAACGAGCCGTCCCCAAGCACTGCGCGATAGGTCCGCAATGCTTGAACAAGGATCTCTTCGCGGTGGGCGACAAAAAGCAGCGTGGGCAACCTGCCGTCGGCTTGCTCGGAAAGCGCTCGGTAGTCGAGCGCTGCCACGACAGTCTTTCCGGTTCCCGTGGCCGCGATCAGAAGGTTGCGGTGGTGGTCAAACACTTCCCGTTCAGTCGCAAGTGCATCGAGCATCAACTGTTGATGGCCGAACGGCCGTACCTCCAAGCCGGAAAGCGTGACTAAGACCGAACTCGATTTCCTTCCACCCGCCTCCTCGAGCGCTCTATCGAGTTTCTCGGCGTCTGTGTCCGGGTTGTAGAGTTCGAAATCCGCCAGGTTCCAGTACGAATCGAAGACCGTCCGGAACTTGGCAATCTGAGCCGCGTGCGCGACCGAGGACAATCGCACGTTCCACTCGAGTCCATCCACGAGCGCAGCGCGGGAGAGGTTCGAACTCCCGACGTAGGCGGTATCGAATCCAGACTGACGTCGGAAGAGCCAGGCCTTAGCGTGCAAGCGAGTTGACGCTTTCTCGAACCGCACCTTGACCCGCGCGCCGTAGTCCTTGACCAGGACGTCGAGCGCTCGTCGGTCAGTCGCGCCCATGTACGTCGTCGTGAGCACCCGAGGGGTTATTCCGCGATCGGCGAGCAGTTCGAACTGCGGAGCCAAGACCGTTACGCCAGTGAACTTCACAAATGCGCACAGCAAGTCGACCTCATCAGCTGATTCCATCTCGAGTGCGAGTTCGTTGCCGAGGCCGGGCTCGTCTCGAGCGTTAGTGAGAAGGGCGCCTTCCGAGAGTGGGGTCGACGGGCGACGCGGTGCTGCCTTCCCTGTGGGGTATACCGCCTGAAGTAGCGACCCACCTGCGAGGTCGTCGCCCTCAGAGTCGAGAACGTCAAGAAGCCGCTTAGCGACTTCTAATCGCTCGGTCGGGTCCACGGACTCAAGGTGTCTGCGTACCGCGTCTCCAACGTGCCGACCAAGTACCTCGGGAGCGAGAGTCGGGTCCAATTCGGCGATAGCTCGGGACCCGGTAGTCGCGTCGAGACGCCGCTGAAGGCGGGGAGTTATGACCGATTCATAGAGCCCGTCGGGCAAAGGCAAACTCACGGCCGCTCCGCCCCTCGCATGTAGGAGGGAGAGGAAAGAATGGCTACCGCGGGAAGGTCCGGAGCCGCCCAATCAAGTGATGTCAGCGATGTCGCAGGTAGCCAGCGTAGTTCGTCGTGGTCGGAGCTGCGGGTGGGTGCTTCTGACGACGAGACGAGGTAGCAGGCCAGGTCAATCTCGAGGTTGCCGACCGGGGTAACGGTCCTGTCGACGAGAGCGTTAACCGAGATCGATATACCGAGTTCCTCCCGAATCTCGCGAACTAGTGCGAGTTCGGGAGTCTCGTCGTCGTCGATCTTTCCACCAGGAAATTCCCACTGGCCCTCCGCGGACTTCCCAGGAGCCCGTCGGCAGGCGAGCACTTTGCCATCCCGAATAAAAACTGCCGCCACCACTTCGATTCGCGGCACTTGCTCTCCCTTGTCATCGCGCCTCACATCCGGGAGTAGACATTATCCGCAGGAGCACGCTTAGCCGTACCGAATTACTGGCCGAACCCCATCGAATTGTGTCGGGTGCAAGCCGGTGGAACGCCTCCAGGGTGGTGTTCAATCAGCGATCAGCCGGGCGAGCATGGCGTGGTGGAGGACGTACTCGTCCGGACTCGCGGGCGCCTCCTGCTCGCCGAAGTGGATACGACGACGAGTGATCCGCGACAGGATGATGGCCTGCCGCAGCCCCGCGTAGACGTAGTAGAACGGCAGGTCCCGGACCGTGGAGCCGGTGAGCTGCTCGTACTGCTCGACGACCTCGCCGTGGTCGAAGAGGTCCGGGATGCCGGGGAAGTCGAAGGCGACCGCGAGCTCCTGGAACAGGTCGTGGAAGTACAGAAACCACCCGAGGTCGACCTCGGCCGGAGCGATGGCCGCCATCTCCCAGTCCAGCACGGCCGTGGGGGTGGTGCCCTCGTAGAGGATGTTGCCGATGCGGGCGTCGCCCCAGCTCAGTACATCGGGCCCGGTCTCGTCGGGCCAGTGGGACTCGATCCAGTCGAAGGCCCGCTCGATCACCGGGATCGTGAGCCCGTCCTCGCGGGTCGTCCACTCGTAGTAGGCGCGCTGCTCGTCGACGTGGGCGCGAAGGGCACTCATGCCCGGGGCGGGGGCGAGCGACGACACCAACTCGGCAGGCCGCGGGATCTGGTGGATCGATGCCAACACCGCCACGGACTCGCGCTGGAACTCTCGGCGCTGCTCGGGGTCCATCTCCAGCAACCAGCCGTCGAAGACGTACGGGGGGTTATCGACCGGCGCGCGGCCGGTGGCGCGATCCATCACCAGGAAGGGCGTGCCGAGGATGGCCGGATCCTGCTCGAGCCAGCGGACACGGGGGACCGGCAGGTCGGTGTTCTCTCCTACCACCCGCATCACGTCGAACTGCTTGGCCAGGTCGTAGTCGGGGAACACCGGGAACGCGTCGTCCTGCGGACACATCCGGGCCACCAGCTGCGCGGACTGCGGCTCGGCTGCGCCCCCTGTCGAGGCCGGGCCGGCCGGGGTCCAGGTGGCGTCGAAGAGGACCGAGATGTTCGACATCCCCGAACTCTCCGGCCTGCTCACGGCGGAGACCTCGACACCTGCGGAGGCGTCGACCTCGTCGCGGGCCGCGAGCCAGGCGGTGAGGCGGTCGCGGAACTCGTCCAGGTCCGCCTCGCCCGAGGTCACCCGTTGGTGGAGCGGTTCGTCGGAGCGTGCGGTGGTCATGCGATCGTCGTCATGTGGTTCGGACCCTTCGTACGGACCTGATGCGCGGGCGGGACCCGCGATGAGCACAGTGTGACCCAGCGCACAATCCAGGGGATCCGAAATGCGCATCCTCGCAGTCGCCCACGCGGTCTGGGGCGGCGGACCTCGTCGTCGTCGTACTTCGTCGCAGTGCTTCGCGGTAGTTCCCTGGACCGACAGGGGGTGGGGAGATCGGTGATCCGTCACCGACATGGGCGGATCGGTAGCCTCTGGGCGTGGGCCAGCACGGCCCTTATGCAACGGTGAACGTAGAAAAAGGTGTGTTGTGTCGGTCCCCTTGAGCATCCTCGACCTGGTCTCCATCTCGGAAGGCTCCACTGCGCGTGAGGGCATCGCCGCCTCGATGGAGTCCGCGCAGCTCGCCGACCGGCTGGGCTACTCGCGCCTGTGGTTCGCCGAGCACCACAACACCCCCAACCTCGCCTCCAGCGCCACGGCGTTGCTCATCTCCCAGGCCGCGTCGGTGACCGAGCGGATCCGCGTGGGCTCCGGCGGGGTCATGCTGCCCAACCACGCGCCGCTCATGGTGGCCGAGCAGTACGGCACGCTGGCCAACATCCACGGCGACCGCATCGATCTGGGCCTGGGCCGCGCGCCCGGCACCGACGGCATGACCGCCCAGGCGTTGAGCCGCTCGTCCGCGGAGCCGCAGGCCTTCGCTCGGCACATCTACGACCTGCAGGGTTGGTTCGGCGAGGAGGGCACGGCGCGCAGCACCCCGATCCTGTCGTCGGTCTCGCAGAACACGGAGGTGCCGATCTGGGTGCTCGGCTCCACCGTCAACGGCGCCTCCATCGCCGGGCAGCTGGGACTGCCGTTCTCGCTGGCCTCCCACTTCGCGCCCGACCAGATCGATGACGCCATCCGCGTCTACCGCGACTCGTTCAGCACCGAGGCGCCCACCGCGCGCATCGACAAGCCGCAGGTGATGGCCGGCATCAACGTGGTCGTGGCCGACACCGACGAGGAGGCGCAGCGGCAGTTCACCACGCTGCAGCAGATGTTCCTCGACCTGCGGGCCGGGCGCAGCCGCAAGATCCAGCCGCCCGTCGACCCGTCCGAGTTCGCCGGCAGCACGCCCGCGATGCTCGAGATCAGCGCCGTCGGCTCGCCCGCGACGGTCAAGGCGCAGCTCGAGGAGTTCGTCCAGCGCACCGACGCCGACGAGCTCATCACCGTCACCTACGCCTACGACCCGGCCGTGCGGAACCGGTCGATCGAGCTGCTCGCCGACCTCTGGTTCTAGTAGCGCGTCGAACCCGTGGAGTTCCTCACCATACTGTTCCTCATCGGTATCACCGCCGAGGCGATGACCGGCGCGCTGGCCGCCGGTCGCGAGCGCATGGACCTGTTCGGGGTGGTGATCGTCGCGTGCGTCACCGCGATCGGCGGTGGCTCGATCCGGGACGTCCTGCTGGGCCACTACCCGCTCATCTGGGTGGCGCATCCGTCGTACCTCGCACTGGTCGCGCTGGCCGCTGTCGTCACCGTGGTCGTCGCCCCGATCATGCGGCACTTCAGGGTGCTCTTCCTGGGGCTCGACGCACTCGGACTGGCGGTCTTTGCGATCATCGGTGCCCGGATCGCTCTCGAGATGGGCCACGGCGTCATCATCGCCGTCGCCGCCGCGGTCATCACCGGCGTGTTCGGGGGAGTCATGCGTGACCTGCTGTGCGACCGGGTACCACTCGTGTTCCGGCAGGAGCTGTACGCCAGCGTCGCCATCCTGGCCGCGCTCGTCTTTGTGGGCCTCACGGCCGCGGGCGTCCCGGAGAACTGGGGCGCGGCGATCACCCTGGTCGTGGGGTTCAGCCTTCGAGTGGCCGCGATCCGCTTCAAGCTCGGTCTACCGGTATTCGACTACTACCAGGAGCGCGAGCAGCCCGAGCACCGTTCGCGTGGACGTCGGCGTCATCGCTGGAGTATCCGGGGCTGGTCAAAGGACGTGGACTGACACAACGTGCTCGTCAACTGCAGCGCGTCCTCGGCCGCGCGGACGCCCGGTGGACCGGAAGCGGGCCGGCCCCGCCGCTGGTAGAACGGGGCATGGCCATCGACGCACTGGAACCCCACCCGCTCGTCCGACTGCTGGGCAAGCCGCCCGCCGCCTTCACCGCCGCCGACCTCGTGCGGGCGGTCGAGCAGCTGGAGCTGAGCCAGGTCAACCTGCGCTATGTCGGCGGCGACGGCCGGCTCAAGACCCTCGCCTTCCCCATCAACTCGCGCGAGCACCTCCACGAGGTGCTCACCCGCGGCGAGCGGGTGGACGGCTCGAGCGTCTTTCCCGGCACCGACACCGAGGCCAGCGACGTCTACATCGTCCCCCGGCACCGCACCGCCTTCCTCAACCCCTTCGGCGAGCGGACCTCCCTCGACGTGCTCTGCTCGTTCTACGCACCCGACGGAACGCCGCTGACCTACGCGCGCGAGCAGATCATGCGCCGCGCCGCCGAGGTGCTCACGCGGGAGACCGGCATGACGCTCGAGGCCTTCGGTGAGCTGGAGTACTACCTCGCCGCCGATCCCGAGCCGATCTACCCCGTCGAGTCCGAACGCGGCTACCAGGAGTCGGCGCCCTTCTCCAAGCACGAGCGGGTCCGCGAGCAGGTGCTGGGGCACCTCCGCGAGATGGGGGTCGCGATGAAGTACGTGCACGGCGAGGTCGGCAACATCTTGGAGGACGAGCGACAGCTGGTCCAGCACGAGATCGAACTCCAGCCCGTCCCGCTGGAGCAGGCCGCCGACGCCATCGTCCTGACCAAGTGGGTGGTGCGTCAGGTCGCCTACGCTCACGGCCTCGAGGCGACCTTCGCCCCGCTGGTGAGCGGCGACGGCGCGGGCAACGGACTGCACATCCACAGCCGCCTGGTGCGCGACGGCACCAACGTCATCGTCGACGACGCCGGCATCACCGACACCGCGCGCAGACTGATCGCCGGCTACCTCTCGGCCGCCCGGGCACTGTCCGCGTTCGGCAACACCGTCCCCACCTCCTACCTGCGGTTCGCCGAGGGCGACGAGTCGCCCGAGGACATCTGCTGGGGGATGCAGGACCGTACCGGCCTGGTCCGGGTCCCGCTGGCCTGGGGCGGCGACGTCCTGGCCGACATGGTCGCCCACGCCAACCCCGGCAGCTCCGAGCCGATCCCCGAGCCCGCCACGCACCCCCAGACCGTCGAGTTCCGGCTCGGCGACGGCTCAGCCGACGTGCACCTGCTCCTGGCGGGCATGGCAGTGGCGGCCAGGCGCGGGCTCGACGACCCGGGCAGCCTGGAGCAGGCCGAGCGCCTCAACGCCGCCGACGGCGAGGACTTCGGGACCCTGCCCACCTCGTGCGCGGAGTCGGCCGACGTGCTGGAGGCCGAGCGCGAGATATTCGAGGCCGACGGTGTGTTCCCCGCCGCGCTCATCGACTCGGTGCTCGCGGGGCTACGCGGTGATGACGACGACGATGACGACGGCAACGACGACGACGACGAGGTGGGCGACTCCGGAAGCGGTGAGGCCGACCGGGATGAGCTCATCCGCCGTCACTGGCACGTCGGCTGAACCTGCCCGGTCGGCGAGGTGGTCCGGGGGAGCGGGCCAGCCCCCTGCCCGCCCGCTACGACCCGGTCTCGAGCAGTTCGGAGATCAGCGCGCTGACCCGCCGCTTGATCTCGTCGCGGATGGGGCGGACGGCCTCGAGTCCCTGGCCTGCCGGGTCCGCGAGCTCCCAGTCCTCGTAGCGCTTGCCGGGGAAGATCGGGCACGCGTCGCCGCAGCCCATGGTGATGACCACGTCGGACGCGCGGACGGCGTCGGTGGTGAGGATCTTCGGGGTCGCCGAGGTGATGTCGACGCCATCCTCGGCCATCGCCTCGACGGCGACCGGGTTGATCTGATCCTTGGGTGCCGACCCGGCCGACAGGACGTCGATGCGTCCTCCGGCCAGGTGGGACAGGTAACCGGCGGCCATCTGGGAACGCCCGGCGTTGTGGACGCAGACGAACAGCACGCGGGGCCTGAAATCGGTCAGCTCTGCGAGCAGGGTGCGGACGCGGCGATCGATGTCGTCGCGGACCAGACGCATCCGCTCCATGCCCTCGATGCCCCGGTGCGACGGCTCGTCGGTGCGCCAGATTTCGAGCGCGCTGACCTCGTCGTCGTCGTCGATCTCCCCGGCGGCCTCGTCGCCCAGGACGATCACCCGGTCCACCTGTCGCAGCAGGTCGGGGTCGATGGCCGTGGGTGTTTCGCCGGACATGTCGGCGCCGACCTCAGCGACCGCCTCCGCGGCGAGCGCGTTGACCGCCGAGCCGGGCGCGGTGCCCGCCGAATGGACGGCGACGGCGTCGCCGGCGTGCAGGCGCATGAGCGCCGCCGCCATCTGGGACTTGCCGCCGTTCTTCACGCACACGAACAGAACGCTAGGGACGTGGTGCGCCTGCTGCTCCCCGGTCATGAGCGGGTCCCGGTCACCGAACGATCGGGCAGGGTCGGGTCGCCGGGGAAGAGTTTCGGTCCGGCCCACAGGGCCACGTAGACGAGCCCGATGAGGACCGGGACCTCGATGAGCGGCCCGACCACGCCTGCGAGGGCCTGGCCGGAGGCGATGCCGAAGGTGCCGATCGACACCGCGATCGCCAGTTCGAAGTTGTTGCCCGACGCGGTGAAGGCCACGCTGGTCGACTTGGCGTAGTTCAGCCCCACCGCCCGCGAGGCGAACAGGCTGACGAGGAACATGAGGACGAAGTACAGCAGGAGGGGCACGGCCATCCGCGCCACGTCGAGCGGCTGGGACGTGATGGCATCGCCCTGCATGGCGAACAGCAACACGATCGTGAACAGCAGCCCGTAGAGGGCCCACGGGCCGATCCGGGGGAGGAACGTCTCCTCGTACCACTCCCGGCCCTTGGCCCGCTCGCCGAACACTCGGGTGAGGAAGCCGGCCAGTAGCGGGATGCCGAGGAACACCAACACCGAGAGCACGATCGCCCACACCGAGAACTCGGCCGTCGTGGTCTCCAGCCCCAGCCAGGAGGGCAGCAGCTGCAGGTAGAACCAGCCCAGGGCGCCGAACGCCACGACCTGGAACACCGAGTTGATCGCCACCAGCACCGCCGCGGCCTCCCTGTCGCCGCAGGCCAGGTCGTTCCAGATGAACACCATGGCGATGCAGCGGGCCAGGCCCACGATGATCAGCCCGGTACGGAACTCCGGCAGGTCGGGCAAGAAGACCCACGCGAGCGTGAACATGAACGCCGGACCGGCGATCCAGTTGAGGAACAGGGACAGTGTGAGCAGTTTCCGGTCGCCGGTGACCCGGTGGGTCTCGTCGTAACGGACCTTCGCGAGGACCGGGTACATCATCACCAACAGGCCGATGGCGATCGGGACGGAGATCCCGCCGATCTTCACCGAGTCCAGCGCCCGGTCGAGGCCGGGGATGAACCGTCCGAGTAGTAGCCCGACGGCCATCGCCGTGAGGATCCAGAGGGCCAGCCAGCGGTCGAGGAACGACATCTTCTTGGCGACCGGTGCCACGCCGGGACCGGTCATCATGGTGCTCATCCGGGGGAACGTCCTTAGATCGATGATTGTCTATGGGGGAGGCTAGGCTGACATATCGGTGAGTGTCAATGTATCTTCGGGGGCAGGTGAGGTGGACGATGACAACAGTGGAACCCGGCCTGTCGGCGCCGGAGCAGGACGCGTGTTGTTCGATGTCGGCGGGGCCGGTGGACGCTCCCACCGCCGAGCGGATGTCGGCGCGACTCAAGGCGCTCGCGGACCCGATGCGGCTGCGCCTGTTGTCGCACATCGCGGCGCAGGGGTGTGACTCGGTGTGCGCGTGCGACCTCCTCGAGGTGGTCGACATCAGCCAGCCCACGATCAGCCACCATCTCAAGAAGCTCGTCGAGGCCGGGTTGCTGGTCCGCGAGCAGCGCGGCAAGTGGGCGCACTACTCGGTGGTGCGCGAATCCTTCGACGACCTGCGCAGCTTCCTCGACCTGTCCTGACCGGGCGCGACGACGCGGTGGGGAGCCCGGTGGGTAGCCCGGTCGTCGG
This sequence comes from Dietzia sp. IBK-p2-15D, assembly GCF_057773105.1. Taxonomy (NCBI): domain Bacteria; kingdom Bacillati; phylum Actinomycetota; class Actinomycetes; order Mycobacteriales; family Dietziaceae; genus Dietzia; species Dietzia sp. IBK-p2-15D. The sequence goes on along the minus strand of NZ_JBYMTK010000002.1, from coordinate 287,890 downwards.
TCACCCGGTGCGGCCGTAGGGCGTCATGACCGCGGCCCTGTGGTGCTCGCGCATGGCGCGGAAGTGCGCGGAGGAGTCGAGCAGCGATCGGTTGCCCAGGGTGGTGGCCAGGCGGCCTTCGGCGAGCTCGGTGGCCGGGTGGACGGCGTGTCTGAGCTGGTCGGCGAGGTAGTCCGGCCGCCCGTACACCGACATGTGACGGGCGGCGTGGGCCGCTGAGGCGTCGATGCCGGCCCAGTTGACGGCCCACCCGGCGTGGCGGAACATCTGGTCGAAGAAGACTCGCTGCGTGCGGCTGTTCCCGTCGCGGAACGGGTGGACGAGGGTGAGCTCGGACCAGTGCTCGGCGATGGTGTCGGTGGCCGCGTCGGGGTCGGTGGTGCTGGGCGGTCGGGTGGCGATCTGCCGGAGGACCCGGTCGAGTTCGTCGGGCAGGAACTGCGGGCGGGCATGAGGGATGCCGAGGGCGCGGGTGTCGACGGTGCGGAGCTCGCCGGCCCAGTCGAAGATGTCCTGGAGGATGTAGCGGTGGATCGCGCGGAAGTGCTCGAAATCGAATCGACCCTCCAGCGGGCTGAGTTCCAGTTCCACGACCCGGAAGAAGGCCAGGTCGCGCTCGTATTCCGCCAGCTCGGCGGGGTCGGAGATGCCCAGCCGGTTACGCAGAACCCCCGAGGGTTCCTTGTACGGATCTCGGGGGTTCATTGGCGTGAGGGCAGCGTCAGGGAGCGGTGCGCTCACGCACCGCGGCGCGGATCTCGGCGAGAGCCCGGTCGCGGGTGAGGAGCCCGTCGGCGAACCGGCGGGTGATCTCGAGGGCCTCGGGTGAGGGCTCCATGCCGGCCATACGGTGGCCGGCGGCGGCTCCTGCGAGTGCCTGGTCGGTGGTCGGGCGGATGCGGGTGGCCACACAGTCTCCTTGCGTCGACGTGCAGCCGATTCTACCTGCTCAGCAGGGCGGGGACCGCGACCGGCAAGTGGACCGCCCCGCCCCGCCTCGGTCGTTCTCGTCGCCTCAAACCGTGATACAGTTTTGAATGTGAAAGCGGTGATCTACGCGTCCGCACGCCGACATGGAGTTGCGGATGCGGAGATCAGAGCGGTGCTGGCGCATCCGATAGTCCGCTACTGACGGCGGCTGTGGCTCGCGAAGTCCTCGTGGCAACCGGAGGGGCGGTTGATCTGACCGATGAGGTCAGTGCCCGGCAGAGAGCGCGATTGGAGGAATGATGAGTGCTGCCAGTGAACGTGAAGCCCGCTACGAGCGTCTTGCCGACGCGGTGGAGGCCGGCGAGTACGAGATCGACGCCGGAGCTGTCGAAATACGTCCGGACTACCGGCCCGGCCGGCCGCGGACCGGTGATGTCGCAGAAGAGACCCGGCCGTTGGCTGTCCGTTTGACCGAGTCGGACCGTCGAAGGCTTGCGGACTATGCCGAGCGGACCGGGCAGCCGATGAGTGCGGTTATCCGGTCAGCGATCGACGAGTACCTCGGACGTCATCCCGCAGCCTGACAAGCCGGAGATCCGAGAACCGTCGACTTCTCACCGTAGTGCGCCCGCCGATCTCCGCTTCGAAGGACGTCGGGCAGGTCGGTGACGAACCATCCCGGTGCGCGCCGCCCGAACTCGTCCGGCTCCAGCGCCCCGGCCCCCGCGGGCACCCGGCCGAGCACCGGAACCCCGGTCAGGCGGGGCAGGTCCTCAAGGTTGCAGCGCTCGGCGAGGTCCGGGTCGGCCGGCCAGGACCCGATGACGATCCCCGCGCAGCGCAGGCCCGCGGCCTCGATCGCGCGGACGGTGAGCTCGGTGTCCGACAGCGTGCCCAGTCCGGCCCTCGCGACCACGACCACCGGGGCGTCGAGCGACCGGGCGAGGTCGAGGACGGTGAGGTCGGTGCCGAGTCGCACGAGCACGCCGCCGGCGCCCTCGACCAGATCCAGGCGCCCGCGTGCAGGTCCGGAGGTCGCCGGGGAGTCGGACGCCGACCCGCCGGGCGCGCGGAGCCACGCGCGGATCGGGTCGAGCAGCGCCGGCAGAGTGGACTGCGGGAGGCCGGCGACGCGCGCGGCGGTCTCGGGTGCCAGCGGATCGGGCAGCCGGCGGACCTCCAACACCCGCCGCACCCCGGACAGGCGCGCGGCCTCGTGGGCGTCGCCCGGTTCGCCCGGGCCCAGCCCCGTCTGGATCGGCTTGCAGATCCCCACGTCCAGGCCCTCCGACAGGCCGTGGGCGGCCAGCGCGGCGGTGGCGACAGTCTTGCCCACGTCCGTGCCGGTGCCGGTGATGACGATCGGCGCCGGGGCGGGCGGGGATGCGGAGCCGGAAGACGCGGTCATGCGCGGGCCCCCTCGAGCCGCGCGGCCGCGTCAACCGGGTGACCGTGCTCGGCCAACACCTGCGCCAGCACGTCGCTCGCCCGCGCGAGGTCGGCGTCGGAGAGGTCCGCCCGGGCGGTGAGACGCAGTCGAGCGGTGCCCTCGGGAACCGACGGCGGGCGGAAGCACCCCACCCGGACGCCCAGCTCGAGGCACCTGCCGGCGGCGGCGACCGCGCGGGCGGGGTCGCCGAGGATCACCGACACCACCGCCGAGCGTGGCTGCTCGGCGCCGGTGACCGCGGCCAGGTGCTCGGCCACCTCCACCACGCGCGAGGCGAGCGCGGGGTCGCGGCGCAGGACGCCGAGCGCTGCGCGGGCCGCGCCCACCGCGGCGGGGGCGAGGCCGGTGTCGAAGATGAAGGAGCGCGCGCTGCTGATGAGGTGCTCGCGCACCCGCTCGGACGCCAGGACCACCCCGCCCTGCGACCCGAGCGCCTTGGACAGCGTCGCCGTGACCACCACGTCCTCGTGCCTGCTCAACCCCAGTTCGTCCACGAGCCCCCGCCCGTCGCTGCCTCCGTCACCGCGGCCTCCCTCGCCGCTGCCGCGCACGCCGAGGCCGTGGGCCTCGTCGACCAGCAGCACCGCGCCGTGCGCCTGGCACGCGCCGTGCAGCGCGAGCAGGGGGGCGAGCTCGCCGTCGGCGCTGTACACCGAGTCGGTCACCACGAGCGCGCGCTCCTCGGTGCGCCGCGCCAGGGCGCGTGCGACCGCCGCGACGTCACCCCGGTCGACGACGACGACGCGGGCCCTCGACAGGCGACACGCGTCCACGAGTGAGGCGTGCGATCCGCCGTCGGAGACGATGAGCGATCCCCGCCCGGACAGCGCGACCACCGCCCCGAGGTTGGCCGTGTACCCGGAAGAGAACACCAGCGCGGAGGGCTTGCCGCAGAACTCGGCGAGCTCGCGCTCGAGCTCCGTGTGCTCGTCTGTTGTGCCTGTGACCAGGCGCGACCCCGTCGAGCCCGCGCCCCACCGGCGGGTGGACGCGACGGCGCCGGCGACCACCTCGGGGTGGGTGCCGAGCCCGAGATAGTCGTTGGAGGCGAGGTCGATCACGCGGTCGTCGGCTGGCCGTGGGCGCAGGACACGATGCAGGCCCCTGGCGGCGCGGTCCGCGGCGGCGGCGTCGAGCCAGTCCAGGGCGGGGGAGTGCTTCCCGGTCACCGTACCGCCCCCGCAGCGCCCGTCGCCCCCGCAGCGCCTGCCGACACAGCAGCGCCGCGGACGGCGGCAGCACAGATCTGGTCGATCTCCTCATTCGTAGAGACCAGTGGCGGCATCGTGTAGATGAGATCCCGGAAGGGGCGTAGCCAGACGCCGTGCGAGGTGATCGCCGTTGTCGTCGTCGTCATCTCCACCGGCTCGGCCAGCTGGATCACCCCGATCGCCCCGAGCACCCGCACGTCCACCACACCGGGCACGTCGAGCGCGGGCGCCAGCCCGTGGCGAAGGCGCGCCTCGATGCGCGGCACATCGCGCAGCCACCCGCCCGCCTCCACCAGATCCAGCGACGCGCACGCCACCGCGCACGCCAGCGGATTGCCCATGAACGTCGGCCCGTGCGCCAGGCCCCCCGCCTCGCCGGCGCTGATGACCTCGGCCACCCGGTCGGTGGTGAGCGTCGCGGCGAGGGTGAGATACCCGCCGGTCAGGGCCTTGCCCACACACATCACGTCCGGGGCGACGCCGGCGTGGTCGGCCGCCCACAGCTCGCCGGTGCGGCCGAAGCCGGTGGCGATCTCGTCGAAGATGAGCAGCGTGCCCGTCTCGTCGGCCAACCGGCGCAGGTCGCGAAGGTAGCCGGGGTGGTGGAAGCGCATCCCGCCCGCGCCCTGGACCACCGGCTCGACGACGATCCCCGCCAGCTCGTCGGCGCTCCCACGGATCACCCGCTCGAGCTCGGCGACGTAGTCAGCGCAGTAGTTGGCGGGCGGCGCGGGCGCGAACACCTGCTCGGCCACGACGCCGCGCCACATCGAGTGCATGCCGCCGTCGGGGTCGCACACGCTCATGGGCGCCAGCGTGTCGCCGTGGTAGCCGCCGCGCCACGTCGCCAGCCGGGTGCGTTCGGGGCGGCCGAGCGAGCGCTGGTACTGGATCGCCATCTTCGCGGCCACCTCTACGGATACAGAGCCCGAGTCCGCGAGAAACACCTTGTTCAGCCCGCCCGGCGCCATGCGGGCGAGTCGGGTCGCCAGTTCGACGGCCGGCGCGTGCGTGAGCCCGCCGAACATCACGTGACTCATCGTGTCGACCTGCCGGTGCGCGGCCGCATCGAGGTGCGGGTGCCGGTAGCCGTGGATGGCCGCCCACCACGAGCTCATACCGTCGATGAGCTCGCGCCCGTCCGCCAGCCGCAGCCGGACCCCCGAGGCGGAGACGACCGGCAGCGGCGGGGTGCTCGCGGGGAACCCGCCGTAGGGGTGCCAGACGTGCTCGGCGTCGGCGGCGAGCAGCGCGGTGGTGGCGGCCTGCCCGGCGTCGGCGGCCAGCATCGCCGCGGCGTCGTCCGGGGTGGAGGGGGAGGAGGGAGTGTCGACGACGACGAGGTCCCGGGCACCGGGAGAGTGGACCGAGGCGGACATGTCAGGCGTTCGCGGGCTCGCTGGTGCCGGCCCCGCGGGTGCGGATGGCCACCTTCTGGTCCCGCCCGGGGGCGGCGGCGGGTGTGGCCGGCCCGGCGGCATTCGCGGGCGCGTTCGCGGTGGCGGCCTCCACGGTCCCGTCCCCGGTGTCCCAGGCCGGGTGGTCCATCTGGAGGACCTCGAGGCCGGCGTCGGCGATCATCTGCAGGTCCTCGCCGCCGGGCTGGCCCTCGCTGGTGAGGTAGTCGCCCAGGAAGAGTGAGTTGGCCACGTAGAGGCCCATGCCCTGGAGGTAGCCGAGGTGTCGTTCGCGGCCGGCGGCCATCCGGATCTCGGTGTCGGGGGCGACGAAGCGGACCATCGCGAGGATGCGCAGGCAGTCGCGCGGGTTGAGGGTGTCCACGCCCTCGAGCGGGGTGCCGTCGAAGGGCAGCAGGAAGTTGACCGGGATCGAGTCGACGTCCTTGGCGCGCAGGTCGAAGGCGAGCTCGACGAGCTGGTCGTGCGTCTCACCCATGCCCGCGATGAAGCCCGAGCACGCCGAGAGTCCGGCGCCGTGGGCCTGGGCGACCGTGTGCTCCCGGTCGGCGTAGGTGTGGGTGGTGCAGATGTCCTCGTAGTGGCTCTCGGCCGTGTTGAGGTTGTGGTTGTAGGCGTCGGCGCCGCTGGAGCACAGCTTCTCCGCCTGGCCATCCTTCAGTGCACCCAGGCAGGCGCACACCTCGACGCCCGGGGTGTCGGACTTGATGGCCTCGATGATGTCGGAGACCTTGCCGACCTCGCGGTTGCTGGGGCCGGTGCCGCTGGCGACCAGGCACACGCGGGAGGCACCGGCCGCGATGCCCGCCTTGGCCGCGGTGACGGCCTCCTCGGTGTCGAGCCAGGTGTAGCGCAGGATGCCGGCGGTGGAGTTGAGCCGCTGGGAGCAGTAGAAGCAGTCCTCCGGGCACAGGCCGCTCTTGAGGTTGACCAGGTAGTTGACCTTGACCTTGTTGCCGAAGTGCTCGTACCGCAGCCGGGACGCGGCCGCGACCACCTCCATGAGCTCGGAGTCCGGGGACCGGAGAACGGCGAGGGCGTCCGCCGCGGTGACGACTCCGCCGTCGAGTACGTGATCCGCGAGCTCGTGCCAGCGGGGGGTCGTGATGGCCATGGTTCCTCCTGAACGCCGTTCATTGAACGCCGTTCAAGCTAGCGCACGGTCGTCGACTTGTACAGCGTTCAGGAGAGGGTGGTGGCGGCCGGTAGGATCGGCGCCCGTGGCCCTGACAAAGACGGCGGTCGTCGATACCGCCCTGGAACTGCTCCGCGAGTCGGGGCTGCCCGGCATGTCGATGCGCACGTTGGCGACCCGGCTGGGGGTCCAGCCGAGCGCGCTGTACTGGCACGTTCCGTCCAAGCAGGCGCTGCTCACGGTCGTCGCGGAACGCATCCTGGCGACGATGGGGCCCGTCGGGGCGGGGAGCTCGGCCGCCGACGAACTGCGGGCGGTGGGGCACGCGCTGCGCGCGGCCGTCACCGGCGTTCCGGACGGCGCCGAGATCGTGGCGCTGGGTCTGGCCGCGGGGGCGGTGAATCCGGTCGCCGAGGTGGTCGAGGCGGCGTGCTCCCGCCACGGACTCGAGGGCCGGGCGCCGGGGTTGACCACGGCCCTGACGGGCTACGTGGTGGGCCTGAGCCTGGAAGAACAGACCCACCACAACCTCACGGTCGCCGACCCCGCGACGCCGACGGTCGATTTCGATCCGCGCTTCCGGCAGGGGCTCGACGCGATGCTCGCCGGCGTCCAGGCCTGACGACTCCCATCGAGAAGAGCGTCCGGCCCACGTCTGGCGAGTAGACGTGGGCCGAACGCTCTTGTCGATGACGCTGACCGCCCGGGGCGGGGGGTGGGCGCGTCAGTACCGGGCGAAGACCTGGGTGGCGTAGAGCTTGCCGTCCGCGGCCACCGCGGCGCCGACGCCCATCGAGGTGTGGCCCGGGTTGAGCAGGTTCACGCGGTGGCCGGGGGAGGCCATCCACTGGTCCACCAGTTGCTGCGGCGTGGCGTGCGCGTAGTTCTGCAGCACGTTCTCGCCGTAGTGTGCCCATCCGCCGGGGATCTGGGCCCCCACGGCCGGGTTGTGGTACATCCGGTTCTGCGCGGCCTGCGTGCCGCTCCAGTTGGTGGCCACCGCGGTGAGGCCGCCGTTGACGGCGAGGGGGGCGAGGCCGTGTGCGGCGCGGGCGGCGTTGGTGGCGCCCTCGAGTTGGGCCCGGTACTCGGCGGAGGCGGGGTCGATCGTCGGCACGGTGCCGGCGGGGGCGGGGTTGGCGAAACCGATCGTCAGGCCCGGGAGGTGGATCTGGGGCAGCTGGATCTGCGGCGCCTGGGCCGAGGCCTGCGGGGCCGCGTTCAGGGCGAGTGCGGCGGAAGCGGCGGCGGCCAGGATCAGGCCACGACGCAGGTGCTGGAGAGCTCGGGTCACGAGTGTCGGTACCTTTCGCGTGCTGGGACCCGACTGTCGGGTCGCCGAGCGCAACGGTAGGAACCGGCTCGAGCCCTAAGCCAGCCGTCATCACCCCGTAACCACCGTGAGCAGGGGAGGGGCGCTACCCACCCCACCCCCGCTGGACGATCGTCCGGCAGTCAGTCGCGAGCGAAGTCCTGCACCACGTGCACGGTGCCGTCCTCGGCGGTGGCCACGCCCACGCCCACCCGGACGAACCGGCCGTCCAGCATCCGCTCGCGCGTGCCGGTGTCGGAGAGCAGGGCCGAGAGCGCCTTCTGAGGGGTCGCGCCGGCGGGCAGCGCGAGAACGGTGCGGTCGCCGGACTGATCGACCTCCGCGGCCTCGCCGGGGGCAGCGGCGTCAGGGGTGTCGGTGTCGGCGTCGACCCGTGCATCGGCGGGGACGGTCACCTCGCCGGTCGTGGGGTCGCCCGCGGCGAGCTGGGCGGCCCGGTCGCGGGCTGACGCCTCGAGCCGGGGGTCGGTGATGAGCCGGGCGGCGCCCACCACGAGGCGGGCCTCGTTGACGGCGGCCACCACGCTGCCCTCGAACGCCATCAGCCTGATCTCCTCCGGCAGCAGATCGTCCGCGGCTGCGGCGGCCGGGTCGGCCACCGGGGCGGTGGGTGCCCCGGGGGCGTCCGCGGCGAGCGAGGCCAAGCCGGGGATGGTGGCGAAGAACGGCAACGCGAGCTCCAGTGAGCCCTGCGCGGCCGCCGTGCCCGTGCCGGAGGCGAGCAGGAGGGCGGCCGCGCCGGTGGCGACGGCGGAACGAAGGGGATGACGCACGCGATGGTCCTTTCCTCGGGCCGCAGCTCGCGCCGCGGCCTGCGTGTGGAGCGTGTTCCGGACCGGACGGTGCCGCCCGATCTGGTCCACTCCTGCCTCTGTCGTCACTCTAGTCACATGCGTTACACCGATGCGATTCCCAGTCGTGGGCCCGCGCGCGAGACGGCGCCGACACGACGACGCCCCCGCTGCCGGCGTGGACCGGGGCGGGGGCGTCGAGGAAGGCGTGGCGGCCGAGGTGGCCGCGGCGGATCAGGCCAGTCGGACGAAGTTCTGGGTGGAGTACAGCTTCCGGCTGTCGGCGACCTCCACACCCACGCCGAGGTGGGTGTGCAACGGGTTGAGCAGGTTGAGGCGGTGCGGCAACGAGTTCATCCACTGCTGGACGAGCGCTTCACCGGAGGCGCCACACCAGTTCTGCAGCACGTTCTCGCCGTAGCTGCGCCACTGCCCGGTGTAGGCGTCGGCCACCAGGGCCTTGATCTGCGGGTTGTGGTACATCCGGTCCTCGGCCGCCATCTGCTCGCTCCAGTTCTGGGCGATCTGCTCGAGGCTCTCGAGGCGCTGGACGGGCTTGGCTCCGGCCGCGACACGCTCGCGGTTGGTGTACTCGTGGATGTCCGCGATCACCTGCTCGGTCTCGGCCGGGGTCGCCTGCTCACAGGGGGCGGGGGCGCCCACCGTGAACTGGAGCGACTGGGCGGCGGTGACCGGGGCGGCCAAGGCGAGGAAGGTGGCGGCAGCGGCGGCGACGGCGCCGATGCGCCGCCTGACGATGGTTCGCATTGAGGGGATTCCTGAGGGGTTGGGGGAACGTCGGGGGAGGACATGTGACCGAGGGAAGCCACGAATCTGAGGATAAGGTCAGTTCTTCGAGATCGCCGCATTATCGACCCCCGCGACACAATTTTGTGCACCCTCAAAACTGCAGGTCAGGCGCCCAAGTTGCTGACTCGTCACACAGACGTTCGTCCAGCAAGGCGTGCGACGCCTCCGGATCGATGTTCGGGCGTGCCCCTGATCGGCCCGCATCGCCACGCCGGTCCGGACGCCCCGGTGAGCGAAAATTCCTCTACGGCGGGGTCGGGCGACCGGATACCGGGCAGAATCAGCCCCCATGGGCCACAGTCACTCTCACCTCCTCAGTCCCCTCGCCGTCGGGCATCTCACCCTGCGCAACCGCGTGGTCATGGGGTCCATGCACACCGGGTTGGAGGACCGCTCGAAGCACCTGCCCGAGCTCACCGCCTACTTCGCCGAGAGGGCGCGCGGCGGGGCCGCCCTCATGGTCACCGGCGGGTACTCGCCCAACGTGGAGGGGTGGCTGCTGCCGGCCGGGTCGATGATGGCCTCGCGCCGGATGGCCGACAAGCACCGCGGACTCACCGAGGCGGTCCACGCCGAGGGTGCCCACATCCTCCTGCAGGTCCTCCACGCCGGCCGCTACGGCTACCAGCCGTTCGTCCGCTCGGCCGCGTCGACCAAATCGCCGATCAGCATGTTCAGAGCCCGCGCCCTGAGCGCCCGGGGTGTCGAGCGGACGATCGACGACTGGGTCCGCGCCGCCCGCCTGGCCCGGCGCGCGGGGTACGACGGCATCGAGATCATGGGCTCCGAGGGCTACCTCATCAACCAGTTCCTCGCCGCCCGGACCAATGACCGCACCGACTCCTGGGGCGGCGACGCGAGCAAACGGATGCGGCTGCCAGAGGAGATCGTGCGCCGCGTCCGCGCCGAGGTGGGCCGCGACTTCCTGCTGCAGTACCGGATCAGCCTGCTCGACCTGGTCGACGGCGGCCAGTCGTGGGAGGAGACCGCCGAGCTCGCGCAGCGCCTCGAGGCCGCGGGTGTCGACGTGTTCAACACCGGCATCGGCTGGCACGAGGCCCGCATCCCCACCATCGTCACCTCCGTGCCGCGGGCCGCGTTCGTCGACCTCACGGCCCGGCTCAAGCAGACCGTCGGTGTCCCGGTGATCGCGTCCAACCGCATCAACACCCCGGACATCGCGGAGCAGATCATCGCCGGCGGTCAGGCCGACCTGGTGTCCATGGCGCGGCCGCTGCTGGCGGACCCGGCGTTCGCCGCCAAGGTCGCCGAGGGGCGGGCCGACGAGATCAACATCTGCATCGCCTGCAACCAGGCCTGTCTCGACCACACCTTCGCCAACAAACGTGCCTCCTGCCTGGTCAATCCGCGCGCCGGCCGCGAAACCGAGCTCCTGCTCACCGTGGCCCCCACCCGGCGTCGGGTGGCGGTGGTCGGCGCGGGACCCGCGGGGCTGGCGTGCGCCGAGGCCGCCGCGTCCCGCGGGCTCGCGGTGGAGGTATTCGAGACGGAGGACGAGCTCGGCGGGCAGTTCCGCTACGCGATGCGCGTGCCGGGCAAGGAGGAGTTCGCGGCGTCGATCGCCTACTTCAGCCGACGCCTGGACGTCCTCGGCGTGCCGGTGCACCTCGGCCGCCGCGCCCACCCGGGTGATCTCGCGGGCTTCGACCACGTGGTGATCGCCACCGGGGTGCGGCCGCGCGAGATCACGATCCCCGGCGCCGACCACCCCACGGTCATGACCTATCCCGAGCTGCTCACCGGCGCGCGTACCCCCGGCCGCCGGGTCGCGGTGATCGGCGCCGGCGGCATCGGCGTGGACGTCTCGCAGTTCCTGCTGGCCGGCGGGCCCGGGATCGCCGTCGACGGCCGCGAACCGAGCCGCCACTCTACGGATGTCGAGGCGTGGCGGCGCCACTGGGGCGTGACCGATCCGGCGCTCGAGCGCGCGGGACTGGGTACGGCCGTGCACGCCGAGCCGGCCCACGAGGTGCACCTGCTCCAGCGCAAGACCTCCCGCATCGGCCGGGGCCTGGGCAAGACCACCGGCTGGGTGCACCGCGCCGAGCTCGAGGCCGGCGGCGTGCGGAAATACACCGGGGTGACCTACGTGAAGGTCGACGACGACGGGCTGCACATCCTCGACGCGGACGGCCGTCCGCAGCTCGTGCCCGTGGACTCGGTCGTGGTGTGCGCGGGCCAGGAATCGGTGCGCGACCTGGTGGGGGCGGCCGATCAGCTGGGCGACGGGGTGAACGGGCGGGTCCACGTGATCGGCGGCGCGGACGTGGCCGCCGAGCTCGACGCCAAGCGCGCGATCAAGCAGGGAGTGGAGCTCGCGGCAGCCCTCTAGGACCCGCAGCGCACCTCGCGGCGACGGTCGACGATGCTGAACGCCAACGCACCCGCGGCCAGCGCCGCGATCAGCCCGAGCGCCACCCGGAACGCGAGCAGCCAGTCGTCCTGGGTCTCGACGATCCAGAACAACACGCCCGGCACCATCGCCGTGCCCACCGCGGTGCCCATGCGCTGGCCCAGCGAGATGATGCTGCCGGCGACCCCGCCGTACTCGGGATCCACCGCGCGCAGGGTGAGGGTTTGGTTGGGGGAGATGGTCATGCCCTGCGCGGTGCCCATCATCGCGGCGGGGACCATGAAGATCAGGTAGCTCACCGTCCCGGACTCCACGACGCCCGCGAGCAGGATGAACGTCAGCAGCGCGGTGATGGTCAGGCAGAAACCGCCGATGACCATCCGCCGCCCGAGTCGGAGCACGAACCGTCCCGCGACCTGCGCCGAGATGGCGGCGAGGACCGAGGCGGGCAGGCTGATGAACGCCGAGTCGATGGGCGCGTAGCCCAGGTGGAACTGCAGGTACATCGGCATGACGATCCACAGGCTCGTGCCGCCCACGAAGTAGATCGACACGATGATCATGCCGTTGCGGAACGCCGGGTCGCGGAAGATGTCGGGGTTGACCAGCGGCGGCCGCCCGATCCGCTCGTAGCGCCGCTCCCACCACGCGAAGGCTGCCATGAGGCCCAGCCCGACCGGCACCAGCGCCCACAGGGCGGGGCTGCCGCCACGGGTCAGGAAGGGCAGCATCAGGGACAGCACCGCGACGCCGAGGAGGACGATGCCGACCGGATCGAGGTCCAGGCGCGTCCGCCGGCCCCGGTGCCGGGGCCTCGGCAGGCCTGCGTTCACGGCGGCGGCGATCCTGGAGGCGCGGCCGGCCTCGTCGTCGTGGTCGTCGTCGTCCCCACGCTCGTCCCCAGCTCCGGCGTCGCCGCCGCGCTCCGCGGACAGGCGCGCCATGTCGCCGGCACGCGCGGCGGACCCACCCACGTCGGGCCCCGCCTCGCCCGGCGGGAGGCGGCGGTCGTCGGGCAACCAGCGCCAGCCCAGCACCAGCGCCAACGCGCCGAGCGGCACGTTGACCAGGAACATCGCGCGCCACCCGAGGTCATCGCCGAGGACCTCGATGAGCAACCCCCCGACCAGCGGACCCGACGCGGTGGCGATGGAGACCGTCGTGGCCAGAGTGGCGAACGCGCGCGCCCGCGCCCCACCGCGGAAGTACTTCTGGATGAGGCCGAACGTCTGCGGGTTGAGCATCCCCGACCCCACGCCCTGGATGAGGCGCGCCAGGTTGAGCATCTCGATCGACTGGGCGAACCCGGCGACCACCGCACCGCCCACGAACACCGCCACGCCCGCCAGGAACAGGCGCTTGCGTCCGGTCGCGTCGCCCAGTCGCCCCGACGGCACGAGCAGCAGCCCGAACGCCAACGCGTACCCGGACACCACCCACTGCAGTCCCCGCGAGTCCGAGTCCAGGGCGGTGCCGATCACCGGCAGCGCCACGTTGATCACCGACAGCGCGAGCAGCGCCATGAACATGGGGACCATCAGGGTGGTGAGGACCCGGGCGGTGCTGACCGGCCGGGTCGTCGCGGGGGTCACGGGCGCATCGGTCACTTCCGCGATGGTATCCACGGCGGACGCCCCGGGCCCGAAGGTCACGGGCGCGCAACAACCCTGTCACGACCTACCCGTGCGCCGTCGCGATCAGTAGCGTCAGGTCATGGCTGATGTCACCCGCACCGCAGAAGTCGATCCGATCCCCTTGACCGACCTCGCCGAGCTGGGCACCGCCAGCGGCCGGGCCGTGTCGATCTTCCTGCCCACGGCCCGGGCCGGGGCAGAGGTCCGCGAGAACCCCATCCGCGCCAAGTCGCTCATCAAAGACGCCGAGACCCGGCTCAAGGCGCACGGCGTGGCCCAGGAGGAGTCCGACGAGATCCTCGGCCCGCTGGTAGCCCTGTTGGAGGACGACGCGTACTGGCAGCGCCTGTCCGACGGTCTCGCGCTGTTCGCGTCGAAGGGGTTCTGGCGCGCGTACCGCCTGGCCACGGACGTCGCCGAGGCGGTTCACGTGAGCGACCGGTTCGCCGTCCGGCCGATCGTGCCGGCCGCGGTCGGCGACGGCGAGTTCCTGGTCCTCGCGGGCAGTCAGAACAAGGTCCGCCTCCTCGAGGGCACCGCCTCGACGATCCGCGAGCTCGACCTGGGTTCGATCCCGTCCTCGATCGACGACATGGCCGGCGACACCCAGCCGCCCTCGCACCAGCAGCAGCGGTTCAGCGCGGGGGCCGGCGCCGGCCCCGGGGCGAACAGAGCCGGCGGGGGGATGGTGCACAGTCACGGCACGGGCGCCGAGGTCGGGGACGTGCAGCGGGAGAAGTTCCTGCGGCAGATCGCTAAAGGGCTGCAGGAGGCGCTGCGCCCCAACGATCGGCGGCCCGTCGTCCTGGCGGCGGTGACCGAGCATCTCCCGCAGTTCCGCGGGTACCTGAACTACGAACACCTGGTGGACGAGGTGGCCGCCGGCAACCCGGACGCCCTGTCGCCCGCCGAATTGCACGAGCGTGCGTGGGCGGTGGTCCGGCCGGCGATGCAACGGCAGTCCGACGCGGTCGCGGAACGCTTCGGTGACGCGATCGGCGCCGGTCGCGCACTGGCCGGTGGCGGGTCGGACATCCTGCACGCCGCCCGCGAGGGACGCGTCGAGACACTGCTGCTCACCCGCCGCCGCTGCACCGCCGAGCACGGCCCCGACGATCTCGACACCGCGGTCGGTCAGGTCCTGGCCACGTCCGGATCGGTGGTCGTGGTGGACTCCCTGCCGAAGGACGTGGCGGAGGGCGCGATCCTCCGGTTCTGACCCCTGACCCCTGACCCCCGACGACGACGCGGGTGCGGGCGGCGCGTGACGGCGCGCTGCCCGCACCCGCTGGCGTCTCGTGCACAGCTCCCGCTCAACTCGGATGTGTAGCGTCGCGGCTTCACGCACACGTCAACGTCAGGAGATCGAGTGCGCTCACGAACATGGAGGTCGGCGGTCGCCGCCGCAGGACTCGTTCTGGTGGTCGCGGGTTGCGGCGCCGGGGGCGACGACGACGAGGGCGGCGCCGCCCAGACGCAGGCAGCGGCCGGACAGTCCGAACAGGCGACCGAGCCCGGGCAGGAGGGCGAGCAGTCCGCGGACGGGCCCGACACCTCCGACATCCCCGACCCGGTGGCCGAGGTGAACGGCACCGAGATCTCACGCGACGAGTTCCTGTCGGTGTTCGAGAACCAGTACCAGCAGATGAGCATGCAGGCCCAGATGTCCGGCCAGCCCGTCGACGAGGCCCAGCTCAAGGAGCTGACCACCGACGGGTTGATCGGCACCGAACTGCTCACGCAGGAGGCCGGCACTCGGGGGATCGAGGTTTCCGATGAGGAGATCCAGGCCGAGTTGGCCGTGTTCGCCGAGCGCAACCAGGTCAGCACCGACGAGTTCGTCGAGGCGATGGGCGGGCAGGGCCTGGACCGCGCGGCCGTGCTGGACCAGATCGACAAGCAGTTGCGCGTCCAGAAGCTGATCACCGACGAGTACGGGGAGTTCGAGGTGACCGAGGCCGAGGTGCAGGCCGCCTACGAGCAGGTCGCGCAGCAGCAGGCGATGTCCGGCGGCGGTGCGGCCGGCGGTGGCGGGCTGCCGCCGCTGGAGCAGGTCCGCGGCCAGGTCGAGGAGCAGGTGCGGGCCGAGCAGGAGGCCGGCGCGATGGAGGAGCTGTCGCAGAAGCTCCGCGCGGATGCGGACGTGACCGTCCACATCTAGGGGGCCCGCCGCGGTGACGTCGCCGCCACGGTCACGGCGCCTGCGCGGTGATCGTGCCTACACGGTGACGTCGGTGTGCGGCAGCTGCTGCGCCACCCACGGGAACACGACCTCCATGAGCAGCACGAACACGGCCGCCAGTACGAGGAGGACGAGCACGACCTTCACCGGGCGCGGGCCGGGCAGGGATCGCCACAGGTAGGCGTACATCGGCTCACTCCTCCAGGGCGGCCGGGCGGCCGTCGGTCTTCGCGGTGGTCTCCACGAGGGCGGCGTGCACGATGAGCCGCTCGGCGTTGGAGTACATCGGGTGGCAGGTGGTCAGGGTGAGCAGGCGCTCGGGGGCCTCGGCCGCGTCGTCAGTGGGCGCGCCCGCGCCCGCCGCGCCCGCCTCGCCCGCTGCGCCTGCCTCGCCTGCCGTGCCTGCCGCACCGGGCACCGGGGCGATCACCTCGACCGCGTCGGGGGTCGTAATGTGCCGGCCCGGGACGTGGGCGTAGTCGCCGACGGCGACGCGGTCGGCCTGCCGCGGGGTGAGGCAGTCGCGGGCGGCCGCGAGCCGATCCGCGCCGCCGGGCTCCACCGGCAGGAGCCGGTAGGTCTGCCACTGCGTCTCGGTCTCGATGACGATCGCATCGCACGAGTCCAGCCGGTCGAGGTGCTCGAAGACGGCGCCGGAGCCGTTGCGGTGGCCCGCGAGCGCGGCGTTGCCCGGCTCGCCGGGCAGCTGGGTTCCGGGGTAGTGGCCCGGCCCGGTGCGCAGGTCCTCGGCGCGCGTCCCCTCCACCACCGCGTAGACCGCGTCCTGTCCGAGCGTCGGCAGGTGGATCCGGGCGAAGGGGTCGCCGAGCGTCGGCACAGGCGGCGGGATCGGTTCGCGGGCGGGCCGACCGGCTGCGCCGGGGCCACTCGCGTCGGGGCCGGGACCGTCGCCCCACTGCTCCTCGAGGCCGGCGGCGGCCTCGGCCTGCAGTCGCCCGGAGGCGAGGTTTGTCCAGAACGCCTCGTAGAACCCGTACAGCAGCAGGACCGCACCCACGGTGAGCAGCAGTTCGCCGAGGATCTGGCCGACGCCCGGTGCGCGGCGGGGCTTGCCGGGCGAGCGGCGGGGCTCGCCGGGCTCGCGGCGGGAGTCGCCGGCTGCGCTGCGGGCCGGTGTGCGCGACGGGGCCGGTATGCGCGATGGGTCGGGGGGCCGGCTCATCTGCTCGACCACCCCGGTGCATGCCCGTTCCTCGGCGCCACGCTGGAATCGTCTCACGACCGGATCCGGGGACACCGCGGTGCCGGCGGTGATGGAATCAACCCCATGCGCTCGATGAGACGGAAGCCCCCGGCGGGGACGGTCCGGGTTGCCCGGAGGGTCTCGGCCGCCGGGGCGGTCACGGCTGCGGCGTTGATCGTCGGCCTCGGCACCGGCGCGGTCCTGCTGCCCGCCTCTGCCACCGCGCAAGCACCGTCGGCGCCCGCCGTCGCCGCGCCGCAGGCGGCCTCCCCGCCCGGGCTCGGCCCCGCGGGCACGGCCACCGTCCACGGCGATGCGGCCTCGACCGACACCCTGCCCGGCCGCGGTCCCGGCACGACCCCGGCGGTGGCGTCAGCGCTCACCGGAGCCACCTGCTCGACCGTCTTCGTCGGCACCGACGGCCTCCCGGTCGCGCTGTGCACCTCGTACGTCGGACTCACCCCGCCCACCCCGCTCGCGCCGACGGTCAAGTTGTTCCACCCCGACACCGCGGCAGTGCTGGCGGAGGTGCAGTTGGCCAAGGGAGCGCTGCTCGGCGGGGTCTACGGATACCTCGACGAGCAGGACCGGGTGGTGGTCGCGGACGGCAACCGCAGGCTGTCGGCCGTCGGGCACGAACGCACCGACGCCGGCCCGTGGCGCATGACGGTCGACGTCCTGGCCGATCTCTCCCGGGCCGTCCCGGCCGGTGACGCGGTCACCGGCCTCATGCCCGCCTTCGACGGGCGGGTGTGGTTCGCCACCTCCGGCGGGGTGGTGGGGACCGTGCGGCCCGGGGGCGACGATGACAGTGATGACGACGACGAGCTCCGCAGTCTCGCCCTGCCGGCAGGGGAGAAGATCACCAACGGACTGACGGTCCGGCCCGGCGGCGCATCGGTGATCACCACCCGCGCCCTCTACGAGATCGACAGCTCCGAGGACGGGACGCCGAGCGTGCGCTGGCGGCGCGGCTACGAGGTGGGGCAGGCGCGGAAACCGGGCCTGCTCGCGCACGGGTCGGGGACCACGCCCACCTACTTCGGGCCCGGTGACTCGCTCGTGGCGATCACCGACGACGCCGAGCACCCCGAGCTGATCGTCCTGCGCCGCGACGACGGGTCGCAGGTGTGCCGGATGCCCGCGTTCGCCACGACCCTGCGGCCCGACTCGGCCGCCGCCGACGGGGCCCTCATCGACGGGCCCGCGGCCACCGAGAACTCGATCATCGCTTCCGGGAACGCGCTGGTGCTGGTCAACACGTACGGGTTCGAGTACCCGCCGTTCGCCGTCGACGGTCCCGCGGTGCCCCCGTCGGCGCCGTACACGGGCGGGATGACCCGAATCGACGTGCGGGCCGACGGGGCAGGGGGACCGGACGGCGTCAGCGTCGGCGTCGGCGCCGGAGACGACGCGTGCTCGCGTGCGTGGACCTCGCTGGCCCGGACGGCGTCCCTGCCCAAGCTCACGACCGGCGACGGGCAGATCCACGCGCTGGCCTACGGCCCGCCCCGCGTGTTGTCCGCGCCCGGCTCCGCGACCGACCCGGGGCTCGCCTCGGCGCTCGATCAGGGGCTCGCGCAGAAGTTCGGGCCCGTCGACGTGACCTCGACCGACGTGGAGACCGGCCGCGAGGTGGCCCGCAGCTTCCTCGGCCACGCCCCGCTGGACGAGCCGATGGAGCTCACCGGCACCATCGCCTCCCGCGGCGACGCGCCCGGCGTGATGTGGCAACCCACCCTCACCCGCATGCTCCGCATCGGCCCGGCCTGACGCGGACTGCACGACCGCGGCGGCGCACGCCCGCCCACTCGCGCCGAACTGTCTTCCCGCCCACCCGCGCACCCGCGCACCGACCCTCCCGCCGACAAGCCGACCCTGCCGCCGACAAGAGGAAAACGCGCGGCCGCTCTCGGGCGATACACGCGAAATCCTCTTGTCGGCGGGTGGGGGCAGGCGTTGCGTGGGTCAGGCGCGCGGGTCAGGCGGTGCGTGGGTCAGGTGGTGGGTGGGTCAGTCGGCGGGGGTCAGTCGGCGGGGCGGACGACCGCGACCACGCACGGCGCCGTCTGGAGCAGGCGGCGGCTGACGGACCCGAGCAGCAATCCGGCGAATCCGCCGTGGCCACGCGAGCCGGTGACCAGCAGTGACGCCCCCGCGGCCTCGTCAGCGACCGTGACGGCGGGCTCGCCGACGACGAGGATGAGCTCGACGCTGACCTCCGGGTGGCGGGCCTCGTGCGGGGCGAGGGAGTCGAGGATTTCCTTCTCGTCCTCGGCGAGCACGCTCTCGGCCAACTGGTCGAGGTCGAACAGGGACGTGCCCGGCAACCTGGGCACCTCCACCGAGTGCACGGCGCGCAGGGTGACACCCCGGCGCTCGGCCTCGGCGAACGCGAACGCCACGGCGGGGTCACTCGCCGCCGAACCGTCGGCGGCCAGGACGACCGGGCCCCCGGTGGGGCTCTCGGGCGTCCGCGGGGTGATGACGAGGACCGGGCAGGTCGCGTGCTCGACGACGCCGGCGGAGGTCGACCCCATCGCGAAGTCCTCGCGCGCGGTGAGGCCGCGGCTGCCCACGACGATCGCCGAGGCGTCGCCGCCGGCCCCGACCAGCGCACTGACGGGACTGTCCGCGATCACCCGGTGGGTGGTCGGCACGTCGGCGGTGAGGTCGGCGAGCTGGTCGCGCATCGCGCCCTCGACGTTCGCGCGGGCGGTCTCGTCGAACGCCACGACGCGGCCCACCGCCCGGTCGGCGGAGATCACCTCGAGTGACGTGCCGTGGTCGCGCGCCCAGGCGGCCGCCCAGGCCACGGCTCTGCGGGCGTCACGCGAACCGTCGTACCCGCACACGACCGGTCCGGTGGTGGTCTCCGACATGGGTTCCTCCTGGAGGTTCGGGGGCACGGCGTCAGGGCCGCCGCGGTGCGGTGACGGCGATCCGGGGTCGGGGGTCCTGGTGCAGGGTCCAGCCTAGTCGCAGCCCGTCGACGGTCGCCCGTGCTCCGCGGACCCCGGAGGCGTGCCGGGTCGGCCGGAGGGATTCCTAGATCAGAACCCGTCTTTTTCTGGACCTGTTCCAGAAAGTGGGCTAGGGTGATGCGCATGACGACAGCAACCGAGGACCAGGGGGCAGTGCTCCGCGATGCCGGGTTGAGGGTCACCTCGCCGCGGCTGGCGGTCCTCGCCGTCGTCGCCGGTCGTCCCCACATCGCGGCGGAGGACGTCGCGACTCTCGTCAGGGAACGGCTGGGCGCGGTGTCCACGCAGACCGTCTACGACGCGCTGCGCGTGTGCACCGACGTCGGCCTCATGCGCCGCATCGAACCCGCCGGCTCACCGGCGCTGTACGAGCGACGGACGGGGGACAACCACCACCACCTCGTGTGCCGGAAGTGCGGGCGCATCGAGGACGTCGAATGCGCGGTCGGACACGCCCCCTGCCTCACCGCCGACCGGGAACACGGCTTCGAGATCGATGAAGCAGAGGTCAACTACTGGGGCACTTGCCCCGAATGCCGGGCAGAGCAGGCCTCGCTTGTCTGATACTGAGACCTGGACCACACCACTACTCCGCACCTTCCACTCCACACCCATCTCGAGGAGCAACTGACGTGACCATTCATCCCGCAGACCGCGGCGTGCGCGACTTCCAGCCGAACTCCCACACCACCACCGACAGCGGCCAGCCCGTCCCACATGACGAGTTCAGCGCCCAGGTCGGCCCGCAGGGTCCGCAGCCGATCCACGACTTCCACCTCATCGAGAAGCTCGCCCACTTCAACCGGGAGAACGTCCCGGAGCGCCTGCCGCACGCCAAGGGCTCGGGCGCCTTCGGCGAGTTCGAGACCACCGAGGACATCTCGGACATCACCTGCGCCGGCCTGTTCCAGAAGGGCGTCAAGACCCCGATGCTCGCCCGCTTCTCCACCGTCGCCGGTGAGAAGGGCAGCCCGGACACCTGGCGCGACCCGCGCGGCTTCGCCCTGAAGTTCTACACCGAAGAGGGCAACTACGACATGGTCGGCAACAACACGCCGATCTTCTTCATCCGCGATGCGATGAAGTTCCCGGACTTCATCCACTCGCAGCGCCGCAAGAACGCCTCCGGCCTGCGCAACCACGCCATGCAGTGGGACTTCTGGACCCTGAGCCCCGAGTCCACCCACCAGGTCACCTGGCTCATGGGCGACCGCGGCATCCCCAAGACCTGGCGCCACATGGACGGGTTCGGCTCGCACACCTACCAGTTCATCAACGCCGCCGGCGTCCGCCACTGGGTCAAGTTCCACTTCAAGACCAACCAGGGCATCGACTTCCTCACGCAGGCCGAGGCCGACAAGCTGGCCGGCGAGAACGCCGACTACCACCGTCAGGACCTGTTCGAGTCCATCAAGAACGGCGACTTCCCGTCCTGGGACCTGCACGTCCAGGTCATGCCGGTCGACGAGGCGGACGGGTACAAGTACAACCCGTTCGACCTCACCAAGACGTGGTCGCAGAAGGACTACCCGCTGCGCAAGGTCGGCACCATGACGCTGAACCGCAACCCGCAGAACCACCACGCGCAGATCGAGCAGGCCGCGTTCGCGCCGACCAACATCGTCAAGGGCATCGGCTTCTCGCCCGACAAGATGCTGCTCGGCCGCGTCTTCGCCTACCCGGACATCCAGCGCTACCGCATCGGCGCCAACTACCAGCAGGTGCCGGTCAACCGTCCGCTGTCTCCGGTGAACTCCTACTCCAAGGAGGGCGCCATGCAGTACGAGTACCCGCACCCCGCGCAGGCCGAGTACCACCCCAACTCGCTGGGTGGTCCGACCGCCGACGCGTCCAAGGCGTTCGACATCGGCGCCTGGGACACCAAGGGCTCGGACATCCACCGCGGCGACGTGAGCCCGCACGCCGAGGACACCGACTCGGTCCAGGCCTCCATCCTGTACCGCGAGGTCCTCGACGACGCCGCCCGCGAGCGGCTGGCGGCCAACATCGCCGGTCACGTCTCGGCGATCGACCCGTCGGAGACCGAGCTGCTCGACCGCGTCTACGCCTACTGGGCCGCCGTCGACCAGGGCCTCTGCGAGGCCGTCAAGGCCGGCGTCGAGGCGAGCCCCCGCGGCAACCACACGCTGCAGGAGTGACACCCCAGTAGTCGGCCGAAATCCGCTACTCCCCCTACGGATCCGCTACTCCGATTGGACTAGCGAATCCGAGGGCGGGGTAGCGGATTTCGGTCTTTCGTCGTCGGTCAGCCGGCCCGCGCCACCGCCAGCGCGTCATGATCGTCGATGGCGCGACACGCCCGCCGCATGAGAAGGGCGAACATCTCGTCACCCCGATCCGTCCGGGTGCCGTACATCCAGCCGAAGATCCCCAGCACCGGCGTCTGCAGCAGGCCGTAGACGTAGTCGTCCCAACAGGCGTCGGCGGAATAGTCGGTGACACCGTGACCCAGCAGGGCCCGGTGGTAGTCCGCCACGATGTCGCGCTCGGCGGCCCGCCGGTCGTCCACGGTGAGGCTCGAACCGAGGAACCCGCCCAGGTCACGGCCGGGCAGGCCCACCGCGAGCGTCTGCCAGTCGCAGGCCAGCGAGGGACGGTTCCCGGCCGGGTCCACCAGCATGTTGTCGGCCCGGTAGTCGGCGTGCAGCAGTGCGAACCGCTCGGCCCGCCCGTTGGACCACTGCGCGATCAGCGGGGCGATCTCCGCCATGATGCGGCGCTCGTCGTCGTCGAGTCTTCCCCCGAGTTCGGAGAGGAACGCCTCCAGCGCCGGCCCGCCGAGCTCCTGGAGTGTGACGTTGTCCTCGACGGACGGTACCGAGAGGCCCTCGATGCCGTGAAGCGTGGGGTCGCACCAGCGCGGGCCGTGGAGTCCCGCGAGGTTGACGGCACAGTCGCGGGCCTGGTCGATGCTCAATCCCGCGAGTTGGTCGCCCTGGACGAGCGGGGTGACGTCGTCGAGGATGAGCGTGAACTCGCCCTCCCGCTCGCCGAGCTCCGCGAACCGGGCCCGCGGGACCCGCACGGCCACGGTCGGCGCGAGGTCACGATAGAACAGCACCTCGGTCCGGTACACGCCGTGCAACAGCGGCCGCATGCCCTCGTCGGGGTTCGGCAGTTTCACGAACAGCGTCGGCGGGAGCCCGTCGCCGTCGACGTGAGCGAGCAGGCAGCATCCGATCTGGCCGGTGCCCACCAGCTCAGTGCGCACCGACCGGACCTCGGTGCCCAGGGCCTGCGACAGCCACGGCGCGGTGACCTCCTCCGGCGTGCAGACCACCTGCGGGTTCGACGCGACACTAGTCATGACGGGAGATCCTTCCGGGATTGGGCTCGAGGTGGGCGAAGCGGTCGGGGTCCCGGCGCCCGCGCCACTCGGTGAGCACCGGGGCGAGCTCGTCGGGAGTGGCACCGTGCAGGACCACCGAGTCGGCGCCGAGCGCGAGCTGGCCCTCGATCCGGTCGGCGCACTGCGCGGCGTTGCCGACGGCGGCCGTGGCGAGCCACGCGTCGGGCAGGACCTCGCGGGCGTGGCGCAGGAGGTCGAGATCGTCGGTGGCGTCGAGCGCGCCGGAATGGGAGGACAGTCGCTCGTCCGCGCGGAACGCCTCGAGCCCCGCCGGGTCCCACCCGTTCACCCGCACCAGGACATCGCCGTAGCCGGTGAGGTAGGTGGCCAATCGCCCGACGAGCTTGCGCAACCTCGCCGTCTCGTCGAGCGAGTCCTCGATGGTCGCCATCACCGACCAGATCCGCACGCCCGCGGGGTCGCGGCCGGCCTGCTCCGCGGACTCCCGGACCAGGCGGACGCAGCGCTGCACCGCCGCATCCGACATGAAGGTGTGGAGTACGACGCCGTCGGCGATCCGCCCGGCCAGCCGCAGCTGGTTGTCGCCCATCGCCATCATCAGCACCGGGATGTCCTCGTCGAACGACGCGTCCTGCATCAGGTACGGGTAGCTGCCGGCCGGGCCGTCGTGACCGACCACCGCCCCGCCGCCCCACAGCGTGCGGTAGATACCGATCGCGTCCTCGAGCTGCGCCGACGTCACGTGCGGCAGGCCCATGATGTCGAAGAGCAGGGAGATGCCCCGGCCCAGTCCGAAGGCGTAGCGCCCGCCGGACATCCGGTGCAGGGTCGTCGCCATGGTCGCGGTCACCAGCGGGTGGCGGGTGTTGTGATTGGTCGCGGCGGTGCCCACTCCGATCCGGGTGGTCGCCGCCACCGCCGCGCCCGCCATCACCGCGGCGTCCTTGAGCGCGAACCTCTCGGACAGCAGGATGGACCCCAGGCCCAGCTCCTCGGCCCGCGCGGCCTCGACGATGAGATCCGCCGGGGAGGGGCTGTGTCCGGCCAGCCCGTAGCAGGCGAGCTCGGGCATGAGGGCCGGGGGAACGGCAGGCGGTTGTGCTGTGGCTTCGTCGGCCATGGACACCTTCAGGGCGGTGGGGACTCCGGACGAGCCGGATGTGACATGTGTCACCCTAGCGCCACGTGGTGCCCGTCAGCGGCGGTTCCCGCGCTCCGTCGGCTTGGTCGCCCTACGGTGTCGCGGGTCGGCGACGCAGCGCAGCGCACCGCAGCGCACCGGGGAGTTCCGCCTACAGGCCCAGGACCGCCCGCGCGATGAGGAAGTAGACGATCAACCCGGTGGCGTCGACGAACGTCGTGATGAACGGGTTGGAGAACACGGCCGGGTCGGCGCGGACGGCCTGCGCGAGGAGCGGCATCAGACCGCCCACGGTCGCCGCGACGGTGCACAACACGAGCAGGGTCAACCCGATCACGAGTCCCAGATCGGTGCCGTAGATCAGGCCCGCCGCCAGCGCCCCGACAGCGCCCAGGACCAGCCCCAGCGTGAACCCGGTCCGCACCTCCTGGGCCAATACGCGCAACCCGTCGCGGGGACGCACGTCGCCCAGTGCGAGCGCGCGGGTCACGGTGGTGGCCGCCTGGTTGCCGGTGTTGCCGCCGGTGCCGATGATGAGCGGCACGAACAGCGACAGCGCCACCACCTGCTCGATCGTCCCCTCGAACACCTCGAGCACCTGGACTGTGAGCGCGGCACCGAGGGCGAGGACCAGCAGCCAGACCACACGCGACCGCACCAGCGATCGCACCGGGGTCGCGAGGTAGGGCGCGCGCAGCGGTTCCGAACCACCGGCACGCGCGGTGTCCTCGGTCTCGGCGTCCTCGAGGACCCGCAGGGCGTCGTCGAAGGTGAGGATCCCGACCAGCCGGCCCTCGTCGTCGACGACCGGCATCACGATGAGGCGCTCCTCCGCGGACCTGCGCGCGGCGGTCTCGGCGGACTCGCGTGCCCGCGCGGTGATCGCGTCGTTCATCAGGTCGCGGACCGGTGTCCCCGGCTCGGCGCGCATGATCGCGCGCAGGCCCACGATCCCCACCAGGCGACGCTGGTCGTCGGTCACCGGGATGCCGTAGATCGTCTCGGCCTCGTCGATCCGCTGGCGCACACGGTCGAGGGTCTCGCCGGCGGTGACCTCGGGGTGAGTGGAGATGAACTCCGGGCTCATCCGCCGACCGACCGAGCCGATCGGGTAGTCGAGCACCGCTGCGGTGAGGGCCTGCTCGTCGTGGTCGAGTTCCCGCATGAGCCGGGTGGCCACGCGCGCCGGGAGTTCGTCGATCAGCCCGGCCCGGTCGTCGGGGTCGAGGTCGGTGAAGATCTGGTTGACGCGGTCCGTGTGCAGCGCGCGGATCAGCTCGGACTGCAGCGGCGGGTCGAGGGCCTCGAAGACCACCAGCGCGGTGCCCTTGGACAGCAACCGGAACAGCACGGCCCGGTCCTTGGCGCCGCTGCGCTCGAGGACGTCGACGATCAGCCAGGGCGGCATCTCCTCGACCATGTCGGAGGCCGTGCGCAGGTCACCACTGTCGATCAAGGAGTCGATCCGTCGGGCGGCGTCGGCCGGATCACGCAGGGTCTGGTCCCGGCCGTCGCGTGCGTCACCCGGCCCGGTCATGTCCCGGTCTCCTCGGCGATGTCGTCGTAGGCCGTCAGCGGGTCGAGTCTGCCGTCGGCCCGGTAGGCGGCGCGGGCCAGCGTCATGGAGGCGACCGTCGTCACCACCACCGTCGCTCCCAGGGCCACCAGCGCCATGAGCAGCTGCGCCCAGGAGAACCCGGATCTCAGCTCGTGCCCGTAGGCCGAGAAGATGAACAGCATCATCCCCAGGCCGGTCGCCACGGAAAGGATGTTGATCCGGGTCAGCGCGTCGCCGGCCCGGGACATGGTCACCGCGGCCACCAGGAAGCACAGCGACCCGAGCAGCGCCAGTACACCGATCACCAGGTCCGCGATCATCGAGCCCCCCATCCCCGTCACCGCTGTCCTCGGGAGAGCAACCGTGCGAGGGCGACGGTCGAGAGCACACCGATGAGCGATCCGAGCATCACCACGTCCAGTGCCACCGCAGATCCCTGACGGATCACGAACAGCACGAACAGTGCCACCGCGCAGAAATAGCTGAGATCGGCCATGACGGCACGGTTGGCATCGCCCGGTCCGCGTACCGCGCGGACCGCCGCCACCACCATGCTCGCGACGACGATCACAGTCGACACGGCCAGCAGCACCGTCAACAGCGGGCTCATTCGTCTTCACCTCGCAGAACGGACAGCACCCGGTCCTCGGTCTGACCGAGCAACTCGATCATCTCCTGACGGGGCCCGCCGAGCACGACGTGGACCCACATCTCGTCGTCACCGATGACCGTCACCAGTGTTCCCGGCGTGACGGTGATCGCCCAGGCCAGGGCCGTGATCTCCACGTCGGTGCGGCAGCGCATGGGGTAGCGCACCAGCACCGGGGTGCCGATCGGACCGGGGGTGACGGCCTCCTTGGCCAGGGCCACCGACGACAGCACGACGTTCCACAGCAACCACCCCAGGACGATCGGGGCGCGGAGTACCCGGCGGATCACGAGCGTCCCCCGATCGTCGAGTCGGTCATCGCATCGGGGCCGTCGAGCACGGCCGAGACGTACGCGTCGGTGTCGACGAGCCCGGCCACCGCCCGGTCCACCTCCGGGGCGATCGCCCCGTACCCCAGGAAGATGGCCACCGACAGGGCCGCGAGCACGCCCCCGGGCACGAGCAGGCGCGCCGGCACGCGCGGAGACGGGCGAACGTTGTCGTCGTCGTCGTCGTCATCGTCGCCGTGCTCGTCGACCTCCCGCTGGCGCTCGTCGCTGTCACCGTCGTCATCGCCGGGACGGGGCGCGGGTCCGCCCCACATGACGCCGCGCCACAGCCGGAGCATGGCCACGAGCCCGATGAGGGAGGAGACCAGGACGACGACGACGGTGGCGACTCCCCACGCGTCGCCCGTCCCCAGGGCGGCGGTCACGACCTCGAGTTTGCCGATCAGCCCCGAGGTGGGCGGCAGTCCGACGAGGGCGGCGATGGCGAGCACCAGCAGCACCCCCAGCGAGCGTTCGCGGTACCAGAGGCCCGACAGCCCACCCAGCTGTCCGCTGCGGTAGACGTGCTCGGCGGCACCGATCAGCATCACGAGCGCCCCGATGGTGACCATGTGGTGGATCATGTAGACGATCGCACCGCCGGGGGCCTGCGCGACCGCCAGCGCGGCGAGGATGACGCCGACCCCGGAGACCATCTGCCAGGCGAGGATCTCGCGGGCACCGACGGGGGACGCCGAGGCGACGGCACCCCACAGCGCGGTCACCAGCGCCACGACCAACAGGACGCGGCCCCATGCCGGATCGAGGTCGAAGGCGGTGGCCCAGATCCGGATGACCGCGTAGAGAGCCACCTTGGTGTGCAGCGCGGAGAACAGCGCCATGACCCCGGCGGAGGTGCCGGGGTAGGCGCGGGGCAGCCACCCGTGGACGGGTACGGCGCCGGCCTTGATGCACAGGGCCATGAGCACCACGCCCAGGGCGGCGGCGACCCGGCCGTCCTCCTGTGCCGCTCCCGCGAGCACGGCGAGGTTGACGCTCCCGGCGGTGCCGTACACGAAGCCGACGCCCGCGAGCAGCAGCGTGGAGGTGAGGAGGTTGATCACGACGAACAACCGGCCCACGCCGAGGCGGCGCCACGTGCCCGTCATGGCGATGAGGGCGTACGAGGGCAGCAGCATGACCTCGACAAAGACGAAGAGGTTGAACAGGTCGCCGGTGAGCAGGGCGCCGTTGGCGCCGGCGAGCAGCAGCAGGGCCAGCGGGGCGAAGTAGCGGCTCCGGCCGAACTCGCCGGTCTGGTCACAGAACACCAGGGACATCAACGCCACCACACCGGTGGTGACCAGCATGAGCGCGGCGAACGAGTCGGAGACGAAGGGGATCGCAACGCCCGGCACGAAGCCGCCCACCGACGCGGCGATCACCGGTTCGGACCGGTGCAGTACGAGGAGCACGACCCCGGCGACCGCGGTGGCCGCCGGGACCGCCAGCGCCACGAGACGGCCGGCCTGCCGGGACGGCAGGATCGCCGTGACGGCGGCCGCCATCACGGGAATGGCCGCCAGTAGGGGCAGGAGCAGGGCGGTCACGACGCGTACTCCTCACCGGTGGGCGGGACGTTGTGGGTGTCGTCGTCGCGGCTCACCACGGCGAGCGAGAGCATGAACACGGTCACCGCGAGCGTGATGACGATCGCGGTGAGGACGAACGCCTGGGGGAGCGGGTCGGCGGACACGTCGACTGCGTTGACGTCGGCGAGTGGCTCGGCCCGCCAGGCCGCCACGCCGGCGCTGAGCAACGTGAGGTTGACCGCGTGGCTGATGAGCGCGAGACCGAACACGACACGGACCATGCCGCGCTGCATCATCAGGTAGACGCCGCCCGCGGTGAGGACGCCGATCATGATCGCGATGGTCACCGGGCGACCTCCTCGTCGGTTCCGCGACGAGTCCCCGGGGTGCCCCCGGTTACGCCGGTGTCGGCCCCACCACCGGTTTTCCGCGGCGCTGACCTGCGTCGGCCGGTGTCCGGCGCGTCGGGGCCGGAGACGACCTCTGCGGGGGCGCGGCCCGCGCCGAGCGTGTTGAACGCGGTCATGACCAGTCCGAGGACGCCGGCGTAGACCCCGAGGTCGAAGATAAGGGCACTGGAGAAATGCTGGCCCAGGAAGTACCCGTGGGCGGGCTGGAGGAACTGCCCGAGCGCGTAGCCGCCGATCCCGGTGAGTCCGGCGACCACCAGCCCCCCGCCGATGAGCGCGACCGGGGTGGAGGGCCGGCTCACGGGGCGATCCGACTCGCGGGCCAGGTAGACCAGCGCGAACGCGCACGCCGCCACCAGGGCGGCGATGAAACCGCCGCCGGGCTCGTTGTGGCCACGCCACAGCAGCATCACGGAGACCACGGCGAGGACCGGGGTCACGCCCCGTGCGAGCAGCTTCAACGGCACGGTGTTGCGGGCGGCGTCCTCCAACGCCTCCGCGGCCGTGCCGGTGCTCTTCGCGGAACCGGGCAGGGTCTCGCGGACGGACCCGGGATCCATGGTCTGGGCGGTGGCCCGGACCGAGCCGAGGACGCCGAGGATCGCGATGCCGGCCACACCGAGCACGGCCACCTCGCCGAAGGTGTCGAGAGCGCGGAACTCCACGAGGATCGTGTTGACGATGTTGCTCCCGCCGGTGATCTCGGGGCCGTTCTCCAGCAGGTACACGCCGATCGGGGAGCGTTCCCGGCGCCCGGTGAAGACCAGGACCCCGATGGTGGTCGTGATGCCGGTGAGGACGGCCAGCACGATGGCGGCGGTGTTCCTCGGGCGGGAGGCGGCGATGAAGTCGCGGGGCAACCGCCTCAGGACGAGCACGAACATGATGATCGTGAGCGCCTCGACCAGCAGCTGGGTCAGTCCGACGTCGGGCGCGCCGAGGCCGAAGATCTGGATGGTCACGGCGATCCCGACGGCCGACAGCAGCACCGCGGCCGAGAGGCGCGAGCGCGTGATGCACAGTCCCAGCACGCCCACCGCGACCACGAGGAGCAACACGACGTCGATCGCGCTCTCGAGCCCGCCGACGCGCGGGGGAATCGAACTGCCCGTCGCCAGGGCCCATCCGCCGATCCCGACCGCGTAGACGCTCAGGACCGCCAGCAGGGCGCCGGCGTGCCGGGCGGGGGAGTCCGACGCGGTGGGACGGACCAGCACGCGGCCGGCGCGCGTCGCCGCCGACGTCAGACCCTCGAGGACGGAGGCGCCCGTGAAGGGGAGCAGCTCCCGGTCGAGCGCGCGGTCGATCGGCGTGCGCTTCCAGGCCAGCAGGGCACCGACGACGAGGATCAGGGCGGTGAGCCCGACCTCCAGGGTCAGCCCGTGCCACAGGACGAAGTGGGCCTCGTAGGTCAGGTCGTCGATCGTCCCGGCGGGAGCGGTGCCGTAGACGACGGCGGTGCCCGGCTCGTTCGGGGGCCAGCCGAACGGCCCGGCCGCGGCCTCGGCGACCGCGGACATCGGCACGTCGAAGACCCAGACCACGAGCGCCAGCGGCAACCCGATCGCGGCGGGCAGGGCCGCGGGCAGCCAGAGCCGGACCGGTGCCTCGTGGACCTCGTCCGGGTCGGCCGCCGTCCGGGCCGGGTCGCGGTAGACGCCGAGGAAGCCGCCCAGCACGATCCGGGCGCAGTAGAGGAAGGTGAGGATCGCCCCGATCACGGCGGCGGTCAGCAGGGCGGTCACCGCCACCGTGTTCCCGCCGGCGACGTCGCCGAACGCGATGAGCATGGACTCCTTGGACACGAAGCCCAGGGTGGGCGGCACGGCGGCCATGGCGCCCGCGCCGAGCACGGTGGCGCCGAACGTCCACGGCATGCGGCGCCACAGCGGGCCGAGGTCGCGGATGTCGCGGGCCCCCGCCTCGTGGTCGACCACGCCGACCAGCATGAACAGCCCGGACTTGAACAGGGCGTGGGCGACGGTGTGCAGTGCGGCGGCGGCGAGCGCCTCCTGCGTCCCCACGCCGATCGCCGCGGTGATCCACCCCAGCTGGCTCACGGTGGAATAGGCCATGAGCTGCTTGAGGTCGGTCTTCTGCAGGGCGAACACGGCCGCCATCACGGCGGTTCCCATGCCCACGGACACGAGCAGCGCGTTCCACACCGGCACGTCGTGGAAAGCTGGGGAGAACCGCATGAACAGGAAGATCCCGGCCTTGACCACGGCCGCGGCGTGCAGGTACGCGCTCACCGGGGTCGCCGCCGCCATCGCGTCGGGTAGCCAGAAGTGGAACGGGAACTGCGCCGACTTGGTGAACGCGGCCACCGCCACGGCGACCGCGATCGCTGCGGTGAAGCCGGGGTCGGTGGACCACACGTCGTGCGCGAGGGCCTCCGAGATGGAGGTGGTGTCGGTGCGCAACCACATGGCCACGAGCGCGCCCAGCAGCACGAGGCCACCGACGACGGTCACCGTGAGGGTGCGCAGCGCGGCGGCGTAGGCGGGGCGGCCCGAGTTGGCGATCAACGCGAACGACGCCAAGGACGTGAGCTCCCAGCACACGTACAGCAGCACCATCGAGTCCGTGAGGACGAGCCCCAGCATGGAGACCGTGAACAGGGTCATGAGCTGGTAGAAGCCGTAGTGCTGTGGGCGCCGCTCGCGACCGTGTCGGCGCCCGTGCCCGTGGTCACCGCCGCCGGAGAGATACGACGACGAATAGATCAACACGATCGCGCCGATCACCAACGCGAGCATCGCGAAGAGCAGGCCCGTGGGGTCCGCGAACAGATCCAGGGTCCAGTCTCGGGCGGGCACCCAGGGGATGCGTACGACCTCGGTGGGCCTCCCCGACAGGGCCAGCGAGAGCGGCCCCAGCAGCGCGAACGCCCCCAGTAGGTAGAGCGCCGCGAGCGGCCATCCCGCGCCCCGGCCCAACCACCGTGTGAGCGGCCACGCGAGCAGGGTGGCCAGACCTGCAGCAGCGATCGCGAGGACGGGGCTCATGGCTCCTTCCTGCGCGGCAGCGGGTGGCGAGGGGTGCGAAGGTTTCCACGGAAGTTTATCAACAGCCTCGGACGCCGATGCGGGGGCATGCCGAGTGACCTGCGGGAACAGGGCCGATCAGCGGTTACGCTCCGCACATGAGCCCCTCTGTGACCCCCTCGGAGACCTCGGAGAACAGTCCCGACACGGACGTCCTGCCAGTGACGGAAGCCGGTTCGGGCGCCGCGCCCCGAGCGGACGAGGACTCCTCGCCCCCGGGGGCCGATCGGGGCGCTGCCCGCGGGGGACCCGCACGGCGACTACTGGGCCTGGCGCTGATCGTCCTGCCCCTCGTCCTGGCCGCGCTGTGGGCGGTCGTCGGGCCGACCCCCCAGCAGGAGGACGCCGCCCCCGGCGCCGGCGGGCCGCTGCGTTCGGCGCTGGCGGAGGCGTCGGCCAACTCGTCGTTCACGGTCGCCGGAGCGGAGCAGTTGCGCTCCGGGACGGCCGACCTCGCCGACGGCGCCGGGCAGCTGCGCGACGGCTCCGCGGAGCTGGCCACGGGCATGGAGCAGTTGCAGGCGGGGATGGGGCAGGCCGGATCCGGGGCCGAGGAGGTCGCGGGCGGCGTCCGTCAGGTCGTGGGTGCGGTCCGCGGGGTCGCAGTGATCCAGGGGCAGGTCTCCACCGCGATCGAGGACGCCCTGTCGCGGCTGCAGGGCGACGCCCCCGAGGTCGTCCAGGCGCGCAACGCCCTGACCGGGCTCCGCGACCAGCTGGCGACCCAGGGCCTCGACCAGAACACGCTGAGCAACCTCGATCAGCTCGACTCCGGCGCGGCGGAACTCGCCCGCCAGCTCTCCGCCCCGGGCGCCGAGCTGCGTGACGGCGTCTACTCCGCGACCCGCGGTGCCCGCGAACTCGCCGGGGGCGCGGGCGAGCTCGCCACCGGAGCCGACACGCTCCGCGACGGCGCGGCCAGCGTCGCCGACTCCGCCGGCCGCACCCAGGAGTCCATCGGCAAGACCGGGCGGGCCCTGGCCGTCGAGCAGGGCGACGCCGGGCTGGAGGCCGCCGCGGCCGCCGACGACTCCGAGCGCCGCACCTCCGCCGGAATCCTCGGCGTGGCCGCCGCAGCGATGCTCGGAGCACTGCTCGTCCAGCTCGTCCGCCGGCCCGGCTCGTCGATCGCCGAGTCGGTTCTCGCGCTCGCCCTGCTCACCGCTGGCCTGTCCGCGTGGGCGTTGGCCACCGCCGACGGCCCCACCGCGGGCGGGGCGACCGCCGCCGTGGCTCTCGTCGCCCTCGTCGTCGTCGCCTCCTCCGCCCTGTGGCGCGCCCTCGTCGCGGTGCTCGGCCCGTGGCCCGGCCGGATCACGGCGGTGATCCTCGCCGCCGCGTCGGCCGGCGCGGCGTGGTGGGTGTGGGTCGCCGGCGGCGCGCCCTCGGCGATCGTCACCGTCACGTCGGCGACCACGACCGGGCAGGCCACCGCGGCGCTCGACGCCGTGCTCCTGTCCGGGCCCGCCTCCGTCGCCTGGACCGGTGCGGCGGTCCTGATCGCGGTCGCGGTGTTCTCGCTCCTGGCGGTGATCGTCTCCGGTCGGCCCCGCGCCCGCCGGTAGACGTCGCGCCGAGGCGGACCCGCTCCCGCCGCAACGAGAAGAGCGTTCCGCACGCCTCCCTCTCGGGAAACGTGTGCGGAACGCTCTTCGGGATGAAGGGGTCGCGCGAGGTCAGTCGGCCAGGCCGACGACCTCGTGTTCGTCGGAGGGCTCGTCGGTGATCGCGTCCACGCCGCCGTCGGTGAGCATGGGGACGCTGAAGACGAACTCGGGGATCGCGAAGGCGTCGACCAGCGTGCGCGCCCGGCCGGCCAACTTGGTGCAGAGGCGGTTGCGGGCCGCGGTGGCCGCCTTCGTCCGCTCGGTCGTCAGGCGGTTGTGCTCGAGGAACCAGCCCTTGTCGCCGTCCACGATGTCGAGCACGTACAGGTCGCACAACATCCCGAGGACCTCCCTGGCCTCCGGGTCCTCGCAGGCCTCCACGGCCTCGGCGAAGCGGGCGAACACCCAGCTGTCCATGTGGGCGCGACCGGCCTGCAGGAGATGATCCTGCGCCGAGTTGAAGACCTTGAACGCCGCCGAACCGTCCTGGCCCTGCGCCTTGCGCAGCCGGCGCGCGACCGTCTCCAGCAGGTGCTCCTCGCGGTCGACGAGGAGCTGGAGCTGGTTGCCGCGGTCGAGCAGGTCGGTGTGCTCACGGTCCGTCACGGCGTCGACGAGCTTCTGCCACAGGGTGGAGGCGCGGGCCTTCTCCTGCACCACGTCGACGGCCGTGCTCAGGGCGAACGCGACGGTCTCGCGCTGGTCCATGTCGCCGAAGTCCGCGGCGTAGGAGCTCAGGAGCTCCTTGCCCACCAACTGGGTGAGCACCACGTTGTCGCCCTCGAAGGTCGAGAAGACGTCGCAGTCCTTGCGCATCTCCGTGAGCAGGTTCTCCGCCATGTAGCCGGCGCCGCCGCAGGCCAGGCGGGCCTCGATGATCGTGTCGTTGGCGAACGCCGTGACCGAGGCCTTGATGCCCGCGGCGTGGGTCTCCATCTCGCGGCGACGGACCTCGTCGAAGGCCTCCGGGTTCTTCTCGAACTCGTCCAGTTCGAGGATGATCGCGTTCTGGGCGCACGCGAACGCGTAAGCGCGGGCGACCCGCGGCATGAGCCGGCGCTGGTGCTCGCGGTACTCCAGTAGCGGGATGCCCTTGCCGGTCTCCGGGTGGTCGAACTGCCGGCGGACCAGCGAGTACCGCACGGCCAGCGCCAGCGCCGTGCGCGCGGACGCCCCGGCCGCCGCGCCCACGGACACCCGGCCGCGGATGAGCGTGCCGAGCATGGTGAAGAATCGGGCGCCGACCGAATCGATGGGGGAGGAGTACTCCCCGTCGGCGTCGACGGCGCCGAAGCGGTCGAGCAGTGCCTCGCGCGGAACCCGCACGTCGTCGAACCAGATCTTGCCATTGTCGACGCCCGCAAGCCCACCCTTGGGGCCGTGGTCGGTGGTGCGGACGCCCGGCAGGTCGTTTCCGGCCTCGTCGCGGATCGGCACGAGCAGGCAGTGGACGCCGTGGCGGAGTTCCCCGCCGTCGTCCGCGGTCGTGATCAGCTGGGCGAACACGGCGGCCATCCGGCCGTCGCGGGCGGCGTTGCCGATGTAGGCCTTCTCCGCGCTGGGCGTGGGGGTGTTGACGACGAACTCGCCGGTCTCACGATCGAACGTCGCGGTCGTCTCGAGGTTCTGCACGTCCGAGCCGCCGCCGACCTCGGTCATGGCGAAGCAGCCGAGCAGATCCAGGGAGATGACGTCCGGCAGGTACTTCTTACGGGTCTCGGAGTCGCCGAGGTTGGCGATCGCGCCGCCGAACAGGCCCCACTGGACGCCGGCCTTGACCATGAGGGACAGGTCGAGGTGGCCGAGCATCTCGAAGGACGTCAACGCCCCGCCGGTGTCGCCGGTCCCACCGTCCTCCTCGCGGAACCCCAGCTTGGGCATCCCGGAGTCGGCCAGGCGCTGGAGCTGCGCCAGTACATGGTCGCGATGCTCCTCCATGCCCAGCCCGATCGGGTTGAGCATGTCCGGGGTCATGGCCTCGCGCGTGAACTCGCGGGCATCGGCCCAGGTCCCGTCGAGGACCTTCTGCAGCGAGGCCGCGAGGACCGCGTCCCCCGCCCCGGTGGTGGTGATGCGGCCGTAGTTCGGGTGCACGGCCGGGCCGGTCCCGGGTGCACTGTCCCCTGCGGCGGCGGCGTTCTGGACGTCGGTCTCGGAGGTCATGACACGATTCTACGGAGAGTCCGCGCCGCTGTGCACCGGAAGAGCGGCCCCACGTCGGCGGCACCACGGCAGGGGGAACCCGAGGGCACGGCGCGAAATGACCGAGGGCACGAAAAGACCGAGGGCCCGGATCACCGACGTGATCCGGGCCCTCGCATTGTCGGGGTGGCGGGATTTGAACCCACGGCCTCTTCGTCCCGAACGAAGCGCGCTACCAAGCTGCGCCACACCCCGGTCGACAACGAGGGATACTCTAGCGCCCCGCCGCCGGAATCGCGAAACCGGGTCAGACCGGCAGGGGCACCTTCACCCGTTGCGGGGTCACCGGGACCTCGGATCCCTCTCCGCCACCACCGGGGGCGGCGACCAGTTCCAGCAGGGTCGCCTCCGGGCGGCAGAACGTCCGAACCGGCACGTACGGAGAGGTGCCCAGGCCGGCGGAGACGTGCAGCACCAGGTTCCGCCCCCACGCGGACAGGCCCTGGGCCCGCGAGCGATCGATGCCGCAGTTGGTGACGATCGCGCCGGTGGGGAGGCAGAGCTGACCACCGTGGGTGTGCCCCGCGAGCGCGAGGTCGTACCCGTCGGCGTCGAACCGGTCCAGCACGCGTGGCTCCGGCGAGTGCAGCAACCCGATCCGCAGGTCGAAGGCGGGCCCGGCGGGTCCGGCGATCTCGTTGTAGTGGTCCCGTCCGATGTGGGGGTCGTCGACACCGGCGACCAGCACGCTACGGCCGTCGACCGCGATCTCCGCGCGCTGGTGGGTGGCGTCGACCCAGCCCCGCTCGGTGAAGGCGGCCCTGAGATCCCGCCACGGCAACGGGACGGCCGAGTGCTTCTGGCGGCCTATCCCGATGTACGGCAGCGGGCTCTTGGGGACCGGGGCGTAGTAGTCGTTGGAGCCGAACACGAACGCCCCGGGCCGGTCGAGCAGTGGCCCGAGGGCCTGGACCACGGAGGGCACCGCCCGGGCGTCGGAGAGGTTGTCGCCGGTGTTGACGACCAGGTCGGGCTCCAACTCCGCCAGCGAGTTGACGAACTGCTGCTTACGCTTCTGGCCGGGCATCATGTGCAGGTCCGAGACGTGGAGGATCGTCAGGGGCCGCGAGCCGGGCGCGAGCAGCGGCAGGGAGTGGCGGCGCAGCGTGAAGGCGTTGCGCTCCCAGCCCGTGGCGTACACGGTTCCCGCCACGACCGCCCCGGCGAGGACGGCCGCCGCGCGGGCGGGGGAGGTCGTCGAAACCCGGGTCTTGCGTGAAGGGCGTGACATCAGTCCAGACTACCGACGCCGGGCGGGGTCACCGCGGCGGCGAGATGGTGATGGGGGCCAGGCCCGGCACGTTGAGCACGATGGGTTCGTCCCCGACCGGCGCCCCCGGGCCGGAGGCGCCCTGCCCCTGCGCGCCGGTGCCCCCGCCCCCGCCCCCGCCGCCGCCCGATCCGTCGGAGACGCGGAGGGTGAGCTGGGACCCGGGGATGCCGGTGCTGCCGTCGACGCCGATGACGGTGCCGTACGGGCGGCCCGTGCCGGAGACGAACTGCGTGTTGACGACGAACCCGGCGTTGGTGAGCAGCGACGTCGCGGCGGACTGGCTCATGCCCGCGACGTCCGGGGCGGCGGCCCCGCTGGTCCCGGCCTGGTAGGCGGGATCGGGTGCGGGCAGTCGGAGCGGGCCGTAGATGTCGGCGATCGGGGAGAAGGCCGAGAACCAGGTCTGTGCCGGCTCGAGGCCACCGAAGAGGTTGCCGTACGAGCACTGGCGCAGGGGGCTGGTGCACAGCTCGGTGGTGGTGGTGCCGTCGTTGAACGCGTAGACGGCCGCCGCGTAGTTGTTGGTGAAGCCCAGGAACGCGGAGGACCGGTTGGCCTCGGATGTTCCCGTCTTGCCGGACATCGGCAGGCTCCACCCGGCGCCCGATGCGGCGCCGGCCGCCGTGCCGCCGCTCACGTGGTCCTTGGACATGGCGACGGCGAGGGTGTCGGCGAGCCCTTCCTCGAGCACCTGCTCGCACTCCGGCTCGTTCAGCTCGACGGGTGCGCCGGTGCGGTCGGTGATCGACTCGATGGGACTGGGGGGACACCAGACGCCGCCGGAGGCGATGGTGGCGCCGACGTTGGACAGTTCCAGCGCGTTGACGGCGGTGGGCCCGAGGGTGAACGAGCCGAGGTTGTTCTTCTTGACGAATTCGCTGATCGAGTCGCCTCCGGGCGCGGTGCCCTTGCGGTCGTAGGAACGCATGCCGAGGCGGACCGCCATGTCGACGGTGGGCGAGACGCCCACGTCCTTGATGAGATTCACGAACGTCGTGTTGGGCGACTGCGCGAGGGCGTCGGTCACGGACAGGGAGGAGGGGTACGAGCCGGCGTTCTCCACGCAGTACTGTGCGGGCGGGCACCCGGCGGCGCCCCCGGCGCCGAGTCCGGAGACCTGGACGCGACGCGGCACCGGGAGGCTCGTGTTGGTGCCCATGCCCTTCTCCATGGCGGCGGCGACGGTGAAGACCTTGAATACCGAGCCCCCGCCGTCGCCGACCAGCGAGAACGGCTGCGGTTGCACGGTCTGGCTGTCACCCAGTTCGAGTCCGTACTGGCGGCTGGAGGCCATCGCGACGACCTTGTGGGCGTCCTTGCCGGGCCGGACGACGCTCATGACCTCTGCCACGCCCTGGGCGGTCGGGTTGCCGTACGTGTCGACCGAGCGCTGGACGTTCGACTGGACGGTCTCGTCGAGGGTGGTGCGGATCGTGTACCCGCCCTGCTCCACCATGTCCCGACTCAGGCCGTTCTCCTCGAGGTACTGGAGGACGTAGTCGCAGAAGAATCCGCTGTCACCGGCGGTGATGCACCCCCGGGGCAGCGGGTTCGGTCGCTCGAGCACGCCCAGCGGTTCGGCCGCGTAGGCCTCGCCCTCGGCCGGGGTGATGGCGCCGGTCTGGACCATCGTGTCGATGACGGTGTTGCGGCGCTGCGTGGTGCCCTCGGGGTTGGTGTACGGGTCGAACCGACTGGTGGACTGCACCATGCCCGCCAGCATCGCCGCCTGGGGGACGCTGAGGTCGCGGGCGTCGACGCCGAAGTAGGTCTGTGCCGCGGTCTGGACGCCGAACGTGCCGTTGCCGAACGAGATCAGGTTGAGGTACTTGGTGAGGATCTCGTCCTTGCTCAACTCCCCGTCGAGGGTGAGCGCCATCCGGATCTCTTTGATCTTGCGGGCGGGTGTGGTCTCGACGGCGGCGCGACGCTCCGCGTCGTTCTCGGCGGAGACGAGGAACTGGTAGTTCTTGACCAGCTGCTGGTCGATCGTCGACGCGCCCTGCTCGACCTCGCCGGAGGTGGCGTTGGTCAGGGCCGCGCGGACGGTGCCTCGCCAGTCGACGCCGTTGTGGTCCGCGAACCGACGGTCCTCGATGGCGATGATCGCCAGCTTCATCTGCTGCGAGATCTCCTCGCTGGGCACCGGCACGCGCTGCTGGTCGTACAGCCACGCGATGGGGGCGCCGGCCGAGTCGGTCACCGTGGAGATCGACGGCAGGTCACCCTTGATGAGGTCCGCGGACGTCCCGGCCAACGTGTCGGCCATCTTGTTGGATGCCAGCCCCGCTGCCCCCGCGATCGGGAACAGGGACCCCGCCGTGACCACCCCGGCGGCGACACACGTCGCGACCAGCTTTCCCAGCGAACTCATAGCCGACACACGCACAGGGTACGTGACCACCCCTTCGGGACCACCCGTCGCGCGGCGATCATGTGTCGACTCTTTACTTCTGTTGTGTGACTGCGGTAACAATATGGGGGAACGCGGGACGGATCGGACCGGGATGGGATCGCGATACACGGATCCCAGGTGCGAACGCCCGCCGACACAGTGAGTCCGCCGCGTCGGGCGGGCTCAGAAGGCCGGAGGCGTGCGCGGTGAACCCGTCCACGACTCCACTCACGCTAGGGGTACTTCGATGACGTCCACCCTCCCCGGGACCACCCACTCCTCCGACCACGGGGTCCGCCCCGGTGCCGGCAACCCCCTCGGCTCCGAGGAGATCATCATCGGGGAGGGTCGCCAGGAATGGGTGGCCCAGGCCCGGTGCAAGGACATCGATCCGGACGAGTTGTTCGTCCGCGGCGCGGCGCAGCGTAAGGCCGCGTCCATCTGCCGGCACTGCCCGGTCCTGCTGCAGTGCCGGGCCGACGCACTAGACAACCGCGTCGAGTTCGGTGTCTGGGGCGGTATGACCGAGCGTCAGCGCCGCGCCCTGCTCAAGCAGCACCCCGAGGTCCGTTCCTGGGCCGACTTCTTCGCGCAGCAGATCGAGCGGCACACCGCGGTCTACTGAGTCCAGAGGTCTACCGAGTCCTGAGGTCCACCGAGTCCTGAGGTCCACCGAGTCCTGGCGAGTCGAGGCCCGGACACCTCGAGCGCGGCCCGCGGCACCCGCCGCGGGCCGCGCTCGTATCCGTCAGCCGCAGAGTTGGTCGCCCACCGACCGCAGTGCCTCCAGGTTGGAGATCTCGAACGGCAGTGAGGGCACGCCGACGATCCGCACGTCCGGGTGGGTGTCGGTGAACGACTCGAGCAGTCGGACCTCCTGCTTGGCGGTGCCCGCCCGGTCGGCGTGGATGCGCAGCACCGCCTCGGCCTCCGGGTTCTCCCCGGCCAGGCGGTCGGCGGCCGCGCAGGCCTGTTCGGCGCTCAGGTCGGTCAGTCGCGGATGGGTGCGGTTGACCACGACCCCCGCCAGCGGCATCTTCTCCTCGGACAGGCGCTCGGCGAAGAACGCGGCCTCGCGCAGGGCGGGCCGCTCCGCGGAGGAGACCACCAGGAACTCCGTGCCCTTGCGGCGCAGGATCGCCTGGGTCCGGGACGCGCGGGTGGTGAACCCGCCGAACGTGGAGTCCAGCGCCACCACCATCTCGGAGGCGTCCTTGAGCATCGAGGACCCCACCACCGTGGACACGCCGCGCATCGCGGTGCTCATCGCGCCGGTCACCAGGCGTCCGACCCCGCGGCCGGGCGTGGAGAGCAACCGCATGAGCCGACTGTCGAGGAACGCGCCGAGGCGGCGCGGTGCGTCGAGGAAGTCCAGTGCGTTGCGCGACGGGGGAGTGTCGACGACGACGAGGTCCCACGCGGAGTCGTCGAGGAGCTGCCCCAACTTCTCCATGGCCATGTACTCCTGGGTCCCCGCGAAGGAGGTGACCATCGTCTTGTAGAAGCGGTTGTCCAGGATGTCCCGGGCCTTGGCCTCCGTGGTGTTGGCCACCACCAGTTCGTCGAACGTGCGGCGCATGTCCAGCATCATCGCGTGCAGTGACCCGCCGGCGGCGGATTTCTCCTGCCCGAGGTCCACGGGGGAGGGTTCGTTGGACAACTCGTCGATGCCGAGGGCCTGCGCGAGGCGACGGGCCGGGTCGATGGTCAACACGACCGTGTCGCGGCCGAGTTCGGCGGCCCGCAGGGCGACCGCCGCGGCGGTGGTCGTCTTGCCCACGCCGCCGGCGCCCGTGCACACCACCACCCTGGTGGCGGGGTCGGTGAGCATGGCGGTGATGTCGAGGCGGCGTGTCATGTCAGTGGACTCCCTGGTCGACGAGGGCGGAGGCGAGGTCGTAGAGGTCCGCGACCTCCACCCCGTTGGGCAGCGCCGGTAGTACGAGGGTGGGGCAGGCGGCGGAGGTGAGCGTCTCGCCGGCGCGGAGTTGGCCGCGGGCCACGCGGGCGTGCTCGATCGCCTGCACCAGCAGACCCTGCAGTCCCTCGTCGTCGACCTCCACGCCGGTCGCGTCGAGGCCGTCCGCGACCGCCTCGGCGTCGATGTCCTCCTCGGCGATCCGCCGCAGCGCCTCGTCGTCGAGGTGACGGGTCTCGGCGCGGTTGATGATCACCTGCCCGACCCGCAGTCCGTGGCTCTTGAGCTCGGCGATCGCCTCGATGGTCTCCTGCACCGGCAGTGACTCCAACAGCGTCACCAGGTGCACGACCGTGCGGGTGGAGTGGACCAGCTCGGCCACGGCCTCCGCCTGGCGACGGATGGGCCCGCCCCCGCCCGCGAGGTCGGCCATCGCGGTGGTGACGTCGAGGAACTTGCCGATCCGGCCCGTGGGCGGGGCGTCGACCACCACGGCGTCGTAGACGACCTCACGCTTGGCGTGCTCGCGTGCGACGACCTCATAGAT
This sequence comes from Dietzia sp. IBK-p2-15D, assembly GCF_057773105.1. NCBI lineage: Bacteria > Bacillati > Actinomycetota > Actinomycetes > Mycobacteriales > Dietziaceae > Dietzia > Dietzia sp. IBK-p2-15D. The sequence continues at coordinate 246,495 of NZ_JBYMTK010000002.1, read as the reverse complement.
CTTGCCGGTGAGCAGGACGTCCTTGAGCCCGGGCGCGATCGTGGTCGCGAACTCGATCGCACCGACCGACTTCATCACCTTGCCCACCACCCCGAGGCGGTAGAAGGTGTCGAGGTAGTCGAGCATCGCGGCCTCGATGTCGATCGCCAGCGCGAACACCTTGCCGCCGCCGTCGACCCTGGCCACGAGTTCCTCGCGGTAGGGCAGGGGGGCGCGGTCGAAGATCCGGGCGATGCCCTGACGTTCCTCCACCTCCACCAGCAGGACCCGCTTACCGGTGGAGGCCAGCGCCAGTGCGAGGGAGGTGGCGACGGTCGTCTTGCCGGTGCCGCCCTTCCCCGAGACGTAGTGCAACTCGGCCCGTTCGGAGCTGTCGGACCACCCGGTGGACAGCTCGTCGGCGATGGTCGATCGTGTCGACCGCGTACCTGGACTCATCGTGGACGGCATGCGTTCCACACTAAGCGCTCACACCACCGCGCGCGGGGCGCTCGTGACTTACCTAGAGTGGGGCACATGAGCGAATCCACTGGAGCAGCCCGGTTCGAGTACGTGACGGTCCCGCTGCTGACGCACGCCACCAAGCAGATCCTCGACCAGTGGGGAGGCGACGGCTGGGAGCTGGTCTCCGTACTGCCCGGACCCACGGGTGAGCAGCACGTCGCCTACATGAAGCGACAGCTCTGATGTCGGAGACCGAGACCGCCGGTTATTGGACCCGCAAGCTCGACCAGCTGGGTCTGGAGCTGCCGACGGTCGTCCCGCCGGTCGCCAACTACGTCCCGGCAGTACGGACCGGCGCGTTCGTCTACACCTCCGGGCAGTTGCCCATGGTCGACGGCGCCCTGGCGGCCACGGGCAAGGTGGGGGCCGAGGTCACCGCCGAGCAGGCCGCCGACCTGGCCCGAACCTGCGCACTCAACGCGCTGGCGGCCGTCGACGGGCTCGTCGGCATCGATTCGGTGGTGAAGGTCGTCAAGGTGGTCGGGTTCGTCGCCTCCGCGCCCGGCTTCAGCGGGCAGCCGGGTGTCCTCAACGGCGCCTCCGACGTGCTCGGTGAGATCTTCGGCGACGCCGGCGTCCACGCCCGGTCGGCGGTCGGCGTGTCCGAGCTGCCGCTGAACGCACCCGTCGAGGTCGAGCTCGTGGTCGAGGTCGAGGGATAGCCGCGATGTCCGCAGGCCTGGCCCCGATCACCTTCCCGGCGTACGAGACCCTCCGGCCCGTCACGGAGCTGTCCGGGGTCATCCTCTGCGACAACCCCTCCGAGATGACCTTCGAGGGGACGAACACCGTCATCCTGCGGGCGCCGGGGTCGCCTACCTGCGTGGTGGTGGACCCCGGGCCCGACGACCTCGCGCACGCCGGGCGGATCGCGGCCATCGTGGGGGAGATCGAGCTCGTCGTCGTCACCCATCGTCACGGCGACCACACCGATGGCATCGATCACCTGCGCGGATTCACCTCCGCCCCCGTCAGGGCCGTGGAGGAGCGGTTCTGCCGCGACGCCGCGCCGTTGGTGACGGGCGGTGACGACGACGAGGTGATCCACGCCGCCGGACTGGACATCATCGTGCTGGCCACCCCGGGGCACACGGCCGATTCGATCAGTCTCGAGGTGCGGGCCGCGGGCACCGGGTTCACGGCTCGGCCGGACTGCGTGGTCCTCGGGGACACGATCCTCGGCCGGGATTCGACGGTGCTGGACTCGACCGACGGCGATCTCGGCGACTACCTCGGCAGCATGGATCTCCTCGCGGCGCGGGCCGACGGGGTGATCGGCATCCCGGGGCACGGGCCCGACGTGGAGAACACCGGCCGCGCGGCCCAGGTACTCGGTCGACACCGGCGTGATCGGCTCGACCAGATCATCGCCGCCCGGGCCGAGTTGGGCCGCGACGCCTCGGCCGAGGCGATCACGCAGCACATCTACCGCGATGTGACGCCGTTCCTGCTCAAGGTGGCCGAGCAGTCCACCAAGGTCGCGCTGCGCTACCTCGACCGCCTGGACACGGGGGGCACGGGTGGCGCCGCCGACGCCTGATCCGCCCGCGACCTGACCAGCCCGCCCCGCCCCGCCCGCGACGCCTGACCCGCCCGCAACGCCCGCCGGGTCCGACCATTCGCGAAAATCGGCTAGTCCGAATAGGGATCGGCTAGTCCAATTGGAGTCGCCGATCCGGATTCCGGCTAGCGGATTCGGGTGGGGGCGCGGGGACGCGGGGGGAGGTTGTCCACAGGGAGGATTTCTCCACAGGCTGCCTGCATATCGCAGGTCACGGCGGGAGTGCGCGTGTCGGCGTGGGCGAGACTGCCGAACATGGGTGCATCAAAGACAGACGACCACGACAGTCCCTTTCTCTCGACGTTCGCGCAGCTCGCCCGCAGCGGCCTGGACCACGATGAGATCAACAGGCGGATCGGCGCCGGAACGCTACGGCGGGTGCGGTCCGGCGTCTACGCCCACGAGCCGGAAGCGGCGCCCGCCGGGAGCGGGCCCGACTACGTCCTCAGGGAGCGGGAGTTCCTCGAACGAACTCGGGCGGCCGCGCTCGCCGTGGAACCCGGGACGGTGATGTCGCACGGCTCCGCCCTCGCGCTCTACGGGCTGCCGCTCCACGGGATCCCCTTGGGCCGACCCACCGCCACCCGGCCGCGCGAGGGCGGCGGAACGCGGCGCAGTTCGGCGCTCGTGTGTTTCACCCTGCCCGTGGAGGGGGCGACCAGACTCGTCGACGGCATCCAGATGACCTCTCCCGCCAGGACGATCATCGACGTCGCACGGACGGTGAGCCTGGAGAGCGGCGTGGCTGCTGCCGATCAGGCCATCCGCCGAGGCATGTTGTCGCGCCCAGAACTCCAGGACGAGGCGGGTCTGGCGAAGGGGCGCACGGGTGTCGGGCGCGCGCGGGCGCTGCCGGAGCTGACATGCGGGTTGGCGGAATCGGTTCTGGAATCGTTGATACGGCTGATCCTGGTGTTCGCGGGTCTCCCGCAGCCCGAGATGCAGGTGTGGCTGTCGGGCCGGAGCGGCAAGCGGTTCCGCGTGGACTTCTACTGGCGAGAATGGAGGCTCATCGGCGAGGCGGACGGCTTCGGCAAATACGGGAACAGCCCGCAGGAGATACGGGAAGCACTGAGCCGCGAACGCCACAGGCAGCGCGATCTGGAAGATGCCGGCTACGTGGTGATTCGCTTGGTATGGGATGACCTGCGGCGTCCGGACGTGATCGTCCGGCGGGTGAAGGACGCGATGCGTCGGCAAAAGCAACTCGGACTTGGCCGCGCGGCGTGAGAGCGTCGCCCGCCGGCAACCAAGAATCCGCTACTCGGAATAGGGATCGGCTGGTCGAATTGGACTAGCGGATCCCGAATCCGAGTAGCGGATTTCGGGGCTGGGGCGGGGTGCGCAGCCGGGGCTGGGGCGGGGTGCGCAGCCGGGGCTGGGGCGGGGTGCGCAGCTGGGGCTGGGGCTGGGGACGGGGCCGGGGCCGGGGCTGGGGCGTCAGCGGGCGCGGCGGGCCAGCCGCTCGGTGTCGGAGATGATGACGCTCTTGCCCTCGAGCCGCAGCCAGCCGCGGTGCGCGAACTCGGCCAGCGCCTTGTTCACCGTCTCGCGGGAGGCGCCGACGAGCTGGGCGATCTCCTCCTGCGTGAGGTCGTGCGTCACGCGGATGTTGCCGCCCTCCTGCGTGCCGAAGCGCTGCGCGAGCTGCAGCAGGGCCTTGGCCACGCGGCCGGGCACGTCGGTGAAGATGAGGTCGGCGAGGTTGTTGTTGGTGCGGCGCAGGCGGCGGGCCAGCACGCGCAGCAGCTGGTCGGAGATCTCCGGACGCTCGGCGATCCAGCGCTTGAGGGCCGAGCGGTCCATGGCCTGCACGGACACGTCGGTGACACACACGGCCGACGAGGTACGCGGGCCGGGGTCGAAGATGGAGAGCTCGCCGAACATGTCGGACGGCCCGAGGATGGAGAGCAGGTTCTCGCGACCGTCGGGGGCCTTCCGGGAGAGCTTCACCTTGCCGGAGGTGACGATGTACAGGCTGTCGCCCTGCTCGCCCTCGCGGATGATCACGTCACCCTTCGAGTACTCCTCGCTGGTCAGGTCGGAACGCAGGGCGGAGACCGCTGCCGGCTCCACACCCTGGAAGATTCCGGCTCTGGTGAGGACGTCGTCGGCAGACTGGTCCGTGCGGCGATCAATCGTCACAGTCTGTGACCCTCCGTTCGGGCGCGGACATGCGTGTCCGTGCCATGGCGTGCGTGTGGCGAAAACCACTGTAGTCGTAAGCGCGTCGGAGGTGGTGGCGACGCGCGATCAGCGGGATGGTTCAGACGTCGATCTGTTCGGGTTCGTCGAGGATCGCGTTCTCGAAACGGTCCATGAGTAGTGCGAACCCGGCGAGGAGGACCGGCACCAGGACGACGAGGATTCCCTGCATCTGTCCGATTATCCACCCCCGGACCGCGGGACGCACACGCACCCGGGGCGGCGGTTCCGCGCCGCGGGGGCGCCGAGCCGTAATGTGGACTCATGCCCGACCCAGCTCCTGCCGTGAAGCGCCGCAGCCGAGGGGTGGCCGCGAGGGGGGTGGAGACCGACCTCGGGCGCACCCGGCGCGCGAGACGCATGCTCCGTCGCCTCGAGGAGGCGTTCCCGCACGTCTACTGCGAGCTCGACTTCACCGATCCGCTCGAGCTGAGCGTGGCGACGATCCTGTCCGCACAGTGCACGGACAAGCGGGTCAACGAGGTCACGCCGGCACTGTTCGCGCGCTACCGGACCGCCGCCGACTACGCGGGGGCGGACCGTGAGGAGCTGGAGGAGTTCATCCGGCCGACGGGTTTCTACCGCAACAAGGCGCGGAGCATCCAGGGCCTGGGCGCGGCGCTCGTGGAGAGGTACGACGGCGAGGTGCCGCAGCGGCTCGAGGACCTGGTCACCCTCCCGGGATTCGGACGGAAGACGGCCAACGTGGTGTTGGGCAACGCATTCGGGATCCCGGGCCTGCCGGTCGACACCCACTTCATCCGGTTGGTGAACCGCTGGAAGTGGACTGAGGCCACGGACGCCGTCCGCATCGAGCGCGAGGTGTCGCGCATGCTGCCGCGGGCCTCCTGGACCGACGCGAGCCACCGGATCATCTTCCACGGTCGCCGGGTGTGCCACGCCCGGACCGCGGCCTGTGGGGCGTGCGTGCTGGCCGACGACTGCCCGTCCGCGGGCGAGGCCGGCCCGCTCGACCCGGTCGCCGCCGCCCGCCTCGTGGCGGGACCCGAGCGCGACCACCTGCTGGAACTGGTCGGACTGGGGGACCACGCGTGAGCGCCTCAGCCCGGTGGTCGCTGGTCGCTCTCGTGGCGATGATCGGCGTCGTCGTCGCACTTCTCTCCACGTTCGGTGACACCGACGACGGGTCCGGCGACCCGACCGCCGCCCCCACCGCACCTCCCGTGGGCGCCCCGCCCGCGGACGAGCCGCGCACCGTCGTGGACCCCGCGGTCCGCGCCGAGGCCGGGCTCCCCGCCTGCCGCGACAGCGCCGTGCCCGCCACCACCACCGGCCCCGTCGCCGGACTGATGGTGCGCTGCATGGACGACGGCTCCACCACCACGCTCGGCAAGATCCAGGCCGGCACGCCCATGGTGGTCAACATGTGGGCCTACTGGTGCGAACCGTGCCGCCGCGAGCTGCCCGCCATCCGTGACGCCCAGGCCACCCTCGGTGACGAGGTGCGGGTGGTGCTCTCGCACACGGACCCGTCCGAGACCAAGGGTTTCGACACCCTCGCCGCGCTGGGCATCGAGGAACTGATCTCCGTCTCCGACCAGGAGGAGGAGCTGCCGGCCGTGCTCGGCGCGCCCCCCGTCCTGCCGCTGACGCTCTTCGTCCGCGCCGACGGGACGATCGCGCACGTGCTGGTCGAACCCATGGACAGCGAGCAGGACGTGCTGGACGCCGTCGCCGAACACCTGGGAGTGACCGCGTGAGCAACCCCGCGAACGGGCCCGTGCCCCGGCCCGGCGACGTCACCGGCGTCCCGCACCCCGCTTGGATGGACCCCCTCATGACGGCGTGCACCGACGGCAGCTTCGACGGGTTGCTGCCGAGACGGCGCCCGCCCGAGGACCGCGGTCCCAACGAGGTCGGCCGGCCGCACCGCGACGCCGCCGTCCTGGTGCTGTTCTCCGGCTCGGAGGACGCGCCCGGCCCCCAGCCGCCCAGCGATGCCCGCGTCCTGCTCACCCACCGGGCCCCCACGCTGCGCAACCACTCGGGTCAGATCTCGTTCCCCGGCGGCGGCGTCGACGACACGGACAGCGGCCCGGTGGAGGCCGCACTGCGTGAGGCGTGGGAGGAGACCGGCCTCGACCCCCACGGGGTGGACGTGCTCGCGGTGCTCCCCGAGCTGTACATCCCGGTCTCGAACTACTCCGTCGCACCGGTGCTCGGATACTGGCGGGAGCCGATGGAGGTCGACGTCGTGGACCCGGGGGAGACCGCGCGCGTGATGACCGTGCCGGTCGACGAGCTGCTCGATCCCGCCAACCGATTCCTGCTCCGGCACACCACCGGGTGGACCGGCCCGGCGTTCCAGCACGACGACCTCGTCGTGTGGGGCTTCACCGCCGGCATCCTCGCCGCGATGTTCCACTCCGCCGGATGGGACCTGGACTGGGACACGTCCGACATCCGGGACCTCGAGAAGACCCTGGCCACGTCCGCGAACGGGGAGCAGCACCGCATGTCGGCGGAGGAGGCCCGCCGCGAATCCGCGGACCCACTGGCCGATCGCACCGTCGCCGGCGTCCCCGGGCTGAGCGCGCGCGCCGCCGACGGCGCCGTCGCCGGTGGCACGGCCCCCGGCGGCGAGCTGGCCGGGGACGGCGAGCAGCCCGCCGACGGCGAGGAGTCGCTCGACCTGCCCGCGGACAATCCTCGGAGGGGGTACCGGTGACGGGCTCGCAATGGCTCGACCTGGCACTGTTCGCACTCGCCGCGGCCGCGGCGATCTCGGGCTGGATCAACGGGGCCGCCGCGTCGGGCTTCGCGTTGCTCGGAGTGGGCATCGGCGCGACCTCCGGACTGCTGGTGGCCCCGCACCTCGTGCGGGAGATCGACTCGCCGTTCGGCAGGCTGTCCGCGGGGCTGGCGATCATCGCGGTGATGGTGATCATCGGGCAGGTCGCCGGCGTCACGATCGGCCGCGCCGCCAGGCGCTACATCGCCGGATCCGGTGCACGACTCCTCGACAGCACGGTGGGCGCCGTCCTCCAGTCCGCTGCCATGCTGCTCGTGGCCTGGCTGGTCGCGGTGCCCATCGCCGCGCAGGAGGGACCCGGGCTGGGCAAGGCGGTGCGAGGGTCGTCCGTGCTGGCCAAGATCGACGACGTCGCCCCCGAACAGCTGCAACGGATCCCCGCGACGTTCACCTCGGTCCTCGGCACCACCGGTTTCCCGGACATCCTCGGCCCCTTCGGGACCACCCCGATGCAGGAGGTCCCACCGCCCGATCCGGTTCTCGCCGGCTCCGAGGTGGTGGCCCGCGTACAGCCGTCCGTGCTGAAGATCCGCGGCCGGGCAGAGTCCTGCAGCCGCGCGCTGGAGGGGTCGGGGTTCGTGGCCGCGCCGGGGCTCGTGATGACCAACGCGCACGTAGTGGCGGGCACCGAGTCCGCGACCGTGGTGTCCGGTGATGACGAGCTGGACGCCGAGGTGGTGGTCTACGACCCCCGCGTGGATATCGCGGTGCTGCGCGTGGACGGGCTGGACGCTCCGGTTCTTCCCTTCGCCGAGAACCGTGCCCGCACCGGCGACGACGCGATCGTCGTGGGCTACCCGGGCAACGGGCCCTACCGTCCGGACGCGGCACGGATCCGCGAGCGTGTGACCCTGCGCGGCCCGGACATCTACCGCGAGCAGACCGTCGAGCGCGAGGTATACATCCTGCGGGGCTCCGTTCGCGAGGGCAATTCCGGCGGACCGCTGGTCACCCCGCAGGGGCAGGTCGCCGGTGTGGTGTTCGGCGCCGCGATGGACGCCGCGGACACCGGGTACGCGCTGACCGTGGAGCAGGTGCTGCCGCAGCTCCAGCTCTCGGTCGATGCGCAGGAGTCGGTCTCGACGGGGCGGTGCGTGGGGCTGCCCAGCTGATCACCGCGGGGTCACGGCCGGCGGGGCAGGCCGGCCGAACCGGCGGGGCAGGCCGGCCGAACCGGCGGCGCCCGGCCGGCGGGTCGGAGTCCCGGCGGCTCAGAGCGGGGTGACGCGCCGCGCGAAGTCCACGATCAGCCGGGACGTGGCGTCCGGGGCCTCCATCGCGGGATAGTGCCCGGCCCCCGGGACCAGTTCGGTGGTGAAGTCGCGCGCCCACGCCGAGGACGCGCGGACGGTGGCCGGCAGGATGAACCGGTCCTCGGTCCCACTGATCCCCAGCACGGGCTGCGGCAGGACGCCCGAGACCGCGCGGCGGAAGTCGCGGCCGTCCGGACGGAACTGGCTCCGCACCATCCAGCGGCGGCTCTCCAGGGTCAGGTGGGCGACCTTCGGGATGAGCATGGACCGCCTGAGCAGGTCGGCGGATTCGCGGAAGTCCTCCGTGTCGGGCCACGTGGGCCCGGATCGACGGCGGAGCATCTCCTCGACCACTGCGGCGCCGTCGCGGGTGAGGTGCCGCTCGGGCAACCGCGGCGCCTGGTCCGCGAGCAGGCGAGGCACCAGCGCGCGACGTTGGGAGCGGTCGAGCAGTGCGGCGCGCCGGGTGGCGACCGGGTGGGGGGAGCCGACGACGACGAGGCCCCGCACCGCGCGTGGCCGGCGGTAGGCGGCGGTCCATGCGATGAATCCGCCCTCGCCCTGGCCGACGACCACCGCCGAGGAGTGACCGAGGGCCCGGATGAGGTTGGTCATGTCCGCGGCCAGGGTCCACCCGTCGTAACCGCGCGGCGGCTTGTCCGAGTCGCCGTGGCCCCGGAGATCGACGGCGACGGCATGGAACCCGGCGTCGGCCAGCGCGAGCATGGGCGCCCGCATCGTCCACCAGATTCCACTGAGACCGTGGATCAGTAGGACCAGAGGGGGGAGTCGGCCCGGCGGGGTGTCAGCCGGCAGCGCCTCGGCGATGTGCAGGCGGATGCCGTTGGCCGAGACGTCACGATGCCGCCACGACCCGTCGATCCTGACGATCGACGGGTCGGGCGGCCGGTGAGCGGGAGTTCTCAGGACTTCGACGCGGGCAAGGGCGTCTCGGTGACACGCACCGTGCCGGGCCGGGGCTCGTTGCCCTTGGGCATGGCCAGCTTCAGGTCCGACACCGAGTCGATGGTGCGCTGCGGCTTCCGAATCTTCTTGACCTTGCGGTAGCCGAGTAGCCCGAACACCGCCGCGAGCAGGACCAGGACGACGAACACGATGAGGAAGCCCATCCAGTCCCAGGTCTTGGTGCCGAACCACATCGAGATGAGCTTGGCCCACATGAACACGAACGGGAAGAAGGACATCAGCAGCAGGACGAGGGCCGCGACGAAGAAGCCGGACCCGGTCGCGGCCTTCTTCACCTGCTCGGTGACCTCGGTCTTCGCCAGTTCGATCTCGGCACGGACCAGTGTCGACACCTGCGTCGTGGCGTTCTTGACCAGGGTGCCGATACTGGCGTCGCCACGGCCGATCGAGTCAGCGTCATGCAGGGGGATCGAGGCCTCGGTCGGCTTGTGCGTTCCCTGGGCGTGGCTCACGGTTGTTCCTCCATAGTCCGGCGACGGATGCACCGTCGTCCATCGTGCCACGTCACGTGGCGGTGTTCACCCGCTACCCGTCAGCCGCGCGTGCCCTTCTCGCGGATCTGGTCCATGATCGTCGGATCCGACAGGGTCGAGGTGTCGCCGCCGTCGCGGCCCTCGGCCATGTCCTTGAGCAGGCGACGCATGATCTTGCCGGACCGCGTCTTGGGCAGCTCGGGCACGATCGTGATGTCGCGGGGCTTGGCGATCGGGGAGATCTCCCGCGACACCTCGGCCCGCAGCTCGTCGATGAGCTTCTGACGATCCTCCTCGGCGTCCACGTTGCCCCGCAGGATCACGTACGCGACGATCGCCTGGCCGGTGGTCTCGTCGTTGGCGCCGACGACGGCGGCCTCGGCGACCGCGCGGTGACCGACGAGGGCCGATTCGACCTCGGAGGTCGAGATGCGGTGACCGGAGATGTTCATGACGTCGTCGACGCGACCGAGCACCCACAGTGCGCCGTCGGCGTCCCACTTGGCGCCGTCACCGGCGAAGTAGTAGCCCTCCTCGGCGAACCGGGACCAGTAGGTGTCGCGATAGCGCTCCATGTCGCCCCAGATGCCGCGGAGCATGGCCGGCCACGGCTCGGTGATCACGAGGAAGCCCTGCTCGTCCGTCGCGACCTCCTTGGCGTCGCCGTCCACGATGGCGACCTCGATACCGGGCAGCGGCCGCATGGCGGAACCGGGCTTGGTCTCGGTGACGCCCGGGAGCGGGGAGATCATGATCGCGCCGGTCTCGGTCTGCCACCAGGTGTCGACGATGGGAGCCTTGCCGCCGCCGATGTTCTCGCGGTACCAGCGCCACGCCTCCGGGTTGATCGGCTCGCCGACCGAACCGAGCAGGCGGATCGAGGACAGGTCGTGCGCGGCCGGGATCTCGTTGCCCCACTTCATGAACGTCCGGATCAGGGTCGGCGCGGAGTAGTAGATGGTGACGCCGTACTTCTCGATGATCTGGAAGTGACGGTGCTCGTCGGGCGAGTTCGGGGTTCCCTCGTAGACGATGCACTCGGCGCCGTTGGCCAGCGGGGCGTACACGCCGTAGGTGTGGCCCGTGACCCAGCCGACGTCCGCCGTGCACCAGTAGACGTCCTCGCCGGGCTTGTGGTCGAAGACGTTGTGGTGGGTGTACGCGGACTGGGTGAGGTACCCGCCCGAGGTGTGGACGATGCCCTTGGGCTTGCCGGTCGTGCCGGAGGTGTAGAGCAGGAACAGCGGGTGCTCCGAGTCGAAAGCCTCCGGCGTGTGCTCGGTGGACTGCTCGGACATCGCCTCGTCCCACCAGACGTCACGGCCGTCGGTCCAGTCCACGTCGAGACCGGTCCGGCGGACCACGAGCACGTTCTGCACGGACTCGGCGTCGCCGTCGGCATCGACGCCGTTTCCGGAGAGCGCGTCGTCGACCCCGGCCTTCAGCGGTGCGGGCTTACCGCGCCGGAACTGTCCGTCGGCGGTGATGACGAGCTTGGCCTCCGCGTCGTCGATGCGGGAGCGCAGCGCGTTCGGTGAGAATCCGGCGAACACCACGGAGTGGGTCAGGCCCAGGCGGGCACACGCGAGCATCGCGATGTAGACCTCGGGCAGCAGGGGCATGTAGATGGCCACGCGGTCGCCGGCGACGAGGCCGAGGGAGCTGAGGTAGTTGGCCGCCCGGCTGACCTCGTCCTTGAGTTCGGCGTAGGTGATGTCGCGGGCGTCGTCGCCGGGCTCGCCGATCCAGTGGATGGCCACCCGGTCGCCGTTGCCGGCCTCCACGTGGCGGTCGACACAGTTGTAGGCCACGTTGAGCTTGCCGCCCACGAACCACTTGGCGACCGGGGCGTCGGACCAGTCCAGCACCTCGGTCCACTCGGTGTCCCAGTCGAGTCGGCGAGCCTGCTCCTCCCAGAAGGCGAGACGGTCGCTCGACGCGCTGTCGTAGAGGTCGGCCTGCGCATTGGCCTGCGCGGCGAAGTCGGGGTCGGGAGCGAAGGACTGGTCGTGCTCGGGAGCGGTCATCAGCGGCTCTCTCTCGGGATCAGATTTCACGGACGGCCGGGATCGTCACGGCGGAAGCGACCGGACCGATATGTGTGAGCGTAGTCACATGCGGCGCACCGTGTTCGGGATCCCGCCCGTCGGGGGGAGGTCGGGGGAGGCCTGCCCGATCCCGTTCACTCGCGAGGGGTGTTCTCGCCCTTCGTGGAGCCGCCGCCGGACGGTGGCCCGGCGGGTGTGGCGGGCCCCGGGCCGGAGGGCTTCGCGGGCTCCGGGGTGTCGGTCGACGAAGATGAGGCCGCGGAGCTCGTCGTCGTCGCCTTGTTCCCGCTCTCTGACGTCGCGCCCGTCGGTGCCGTGGTCCCGGTCGATGCGGGTGGGGTAGCCGGCCGGCGCGGCGCGCCGGTGCCCGACGACGTGCCCGTTCCCTCTGCGCTGTCTCCGACCGCGGCCCCGCCGCCGCTCGCCGGCGTGCCGCTGGTCGTCCGGGCGCTGTCCGTCTTGCCCGCACCCGCCGGGGTGTCCGTCTTGTCGGCGACGGCTGTCTTGCCGACGCCTTCGGCCTTGCCGCTGCCCTCGGCCTTGCCGACGCCTGCCGTCTTGCCGGTGCCCTCGGCCTTCCCGGCGCCTGCCGTCTTGCCCGCGCTCGTCTCCTTTCCGCCGCTCGGCGCCGACTCCCCGGTCGCCGTCCCGGGCCCGGACGCGGAGGTTCCGCGAAGCCGCGTGGGGGTCTCGATGCCGTAGTACTCCAGCAACCTGGCCTCCTGCTCCGGCGTGAGGGCGTCCTCGGTGTTGTCGGGGCGCGGGGAGTCGCGGATGACGGCGCGGGTGTGGTCGACATGGAGTTCGTCATCGAGGAGTCGCGCGCCGTGGAGAGGGACGATCGCGTCGGCGGAGAAGATCCCGGTGGCGATGGTCGCGAACGTCGCCTTGCCACTGGCATCGTCAACGTAGATCTGGCGCACGGCGCCGACCTTGGCCCCGGTCGAGTCGAAGGCGGTCGCGTCGAGCAGCGCGTCGAGCTGGTCCTTGAGATTCACGAGGGCCTCCGGGATCGAGGTGTAGGGGCTGAGCCGGGCGCGTGCCCCGACGGATTGGGCTGATTACACCAGCTCGACACCGGTTGAGGCAGCTGAAAATCACCTGTGTCGGCCGATTCGCGCCGGGTCGGTAACCTCGACCCGTGACCTCCACCGCCCCCGACCCGCTCGCCCCGCTCCTCGCCCTGCCCGGTGTGGCCGAGGCCGCGGACGCCGCCCGGGCAGCCCTCGCCTCGGTGCACCGACACCCCGCCAACCGCCGCGGATGGCCCACCACCGCCGCCGAATCGGTGCTGCGGGGTGCGCGCGCATCGGCCGGCGTCGAGGGCGCGTCCGTCCGCCTGGACACCGACGGCGAGCAGGACGAGGTGCTCTCGGCAGCGCTGCGCGTGGCCGGGGAACTGACGGGCGAGTCGCTCGACCGCGCTGTGTCCGTGTGGACCCGCTCGCCCCTCCAGGAACTCGCCCATCTGCACCTACTCGCGGCGTCCGGGCCCGGGGTGGACCCTCAGGGTCTCGGCCGGCCGCGCCCGGAGGAGGGAGTCGCCGAGCGTCTCCAGGGCCTCGCCGAGTTGGTCACCGGAGGCACCCGCGCGCCGGCGCCCGTCCTCGCCGCGGTCGTCCTCGGCGAACTCTCGGGCCTGCGACCGTTCGGGTCCGCGGACGGGATCGTCGCCCGGGCGGCATTCCGCCTGGTCGGGGTGTCGACCGGGCTCGACCCCCATGGCCTGGGCGTGCCCGAGGTGACCTTCTATCGGGACCCGGAGGCACACCGGGCCACCCTGCAGGGATACATGAGCGGCACCGAGGAGGGCGTGACCGAATGGCTCCTCCATTGCTGTAGAGCCCTCGAGGCCGGCGCGCGCGAGGCCACCTCGATCGCCGACGCAGCCGGGGGCTAAGCGGAGCGCGCCGGTGGCCGAACGGGCCGGGCGCGCGCGAATGGCGGGCCGACCGGAGTCGACCCGCCAATTCACTGCGGTGCATCGAGAGATCCGGGTACCAAGCGTCCTGTGATCCGCCGTGTCGCCGGTCCGGGACAACCGTCGGTGACGGCTGGCGCGGACCCACGGCTGGTGTTGCCTCTCGGGCGTTATCCGTCGCGTGGGTTTCCGAATGTCGATGACGGTGAGGAGGGCGGGGGGCCGTGACTTCTCTTCCGTCCCGGTCCTGGCGTCTTCACCACCGTGCCCTGAGCATGCCGCCTGTGACCGGCCCGGGGCGATGGTGGGATCGCACAAGGAACACGGGAACTCGTGGGGGAGTCCGGCTATCGCCCGTGCCCGTCGCCGACGACGATGATGAGGTGTTGCCGACGCACCGCACGGGCCCGCCCCGCCGCCGCGCGCACCCGATGGTGCGCGCACCCGATGGTGCGCGCTACCGCCCCGCGTGTCGCGCGGCCCGGACGAACGACACGGTGGCGGACCCCACGGCCAGGACGATGGCCGCCACCCCAACGATCGGCCCGGTCGCCCGTTCGAGCGTGGGCAGCAGCGGAGTGGGGTTCTCGAACGTCAGGATCGGCCAGCCCCGCTCCAGCGCCTCGCGCCGCAGTGCGCGGTCGGGGTTGATGACCGTCGGGTGGCCGACCATGTCGAGCATGGGCAGGTCGGTGGAGGAGTCCGAGTAGGCGTAGCTCGCCTCGAGGTCGTAACCGTAGCGCTCCGCGAACGCGCTGATCGCCTCCGCCTTGCCGGGACCCTGGCAGTAGAACTCGATCGATCCGCCGTAGCGGCCGTCAGCGTCCCGGTTCATCCGCGTGCCGGCGTAGTGGTCCACGCCGAGCATCCGGGCGATCGGCGCCACCAACTCCTCGCCCGAGGCGGACACGATCACCAGGTCGTGGCCCAGCGCGCGGTGCTCGGCGAGCAGGTCCTGGGCCTCGGCGTACACGGTCGGGGAGACGGTCTCCTTGAGTCCCTCGGTGACGATCCGCTCGACCTGCTCGGGCGACCACCCCTTGGTGGCGGTCGCCATGGCCTGGCGCACCTTCTGCATCTGCTCGTCGTCGGCGTCGGACAGGCTGAACGCCAGCTGCGTGTAGGCCAGATCGATCACCGACCGTCGCGACAGCAGTCCCTCGCCGAGGAACGACTTGTTGAACGCGAACACCGAGGAGGTCGCGATGATCGTCTTGTCCAGGTCGAAGAACGCAGCGACCCGACGAGGCCGGTGCGACATCCTGGGGCCCGGTGGGCGTGGGGCGGACACGCCCCAACGATACGGTTCTTGTGCTGGCCATGCAGATGGGCGATACTGACGGTGCCCGTGATGGGCATCCCCCTAAGGTGCTCAGTTCATCCCCCCAAGAACTGACACTTCTGAGAGACCGCGGCACCCCCTGCCGCGGTCTCTCGCATTTAGCGGGTCCCTCGGCCAGCCCGCCCTCTCGCTTCGGCGCCCTCTTGGACCCGCTTCCGCGTCGATCGTCGCCGCGCATTCGCTCATCCGCTCCCCCGCCCGGCGTCTCGCTCCCGCGGTTGCACACCACGGCCGTCGCCGCCCGCTGCCATGGCGTCTCGCCTGCGCAGCGGTCGGTGCGAGACGCCATGCCCGCGAGCAGCTGTAAACGGTCGGCCGTTGCGGTCAGCCGGCGGCGGTGGTCTGGCGGCCGCTGGGGCGGACGCGCCGAGAGCGGGCCGGGCAGGCGACAGGCGACCCCCGCGCGTCGACTCACCGCGCGTCGACTCACCGCGCGTCGAACCCGCCGCGCGTCGAACTCACCGCGCGTCGACTCACCGCGCGTCGACTCACCGCGCGGCGAACTCACCGCGCGGCGTACTCCGCGGCACGTTGTCCACAGCCCCGTCCCCCTCCACAGGCGGGCCGCCGTGGGCCTCCGCGGAGCGGTCGACGGGCGGGTGGGTGCGCGAGGCTGAGCCCCGTGAACACGACTACGAGAGCGCGGTCCGTCGCGGTGGACGTCGCCGACCCCGATCTGGACGCCGACGTGCGTGCCGTCCTGGCCGCACTCGCCCTGGACACGGACACCCGGGCCGGGAACCACTCCGAGGTGGTGGTCACCGATCGCGCGGACGCCGCCGTGAGTTCCGGTGGTTCACGCGTCGTGCGGGTGGGATCCGACCGCGACCGGGGCGACGACGACGAGGTGGTCCGCCTGCCGTCCGGCACCGGCGATCTCGTGGGTGCGCTGCTCGCGCCGGTGCGTACGCGGTCGGGTCCGCTGATCGTGGTCGCCGGCGCGGTGGGCGGCTGCGGGGCCAGCACCCTCGCGGCGGCGCTGGCGGTTCGGGCTGCGCCGTCCCTCCGGACCCTGCTGGTCGAGGCGGACCCGCACGGCACCGGCGTCGATCTGGTGCTGGGCGTCGAGGAGCGGCCCGGGCTACGGGTCGAGGACGTGCGCGCCGACCTGGGCGGACCTGATCCGGAGGCCCTGTGGGGTGCGGTGCCCGAGGCCCTGCCCGGACTCGGCGTCCTGGCGCGGTCCAGGAGTGGACCGGTCGTGGTCGACCCTGTCCGCGCCCTCGACGGCGCCCCGGGAGCGGTGCAGGCCCACCGGTCGGCCGGGGGACTCGTGGTGAGCGATCGCGGTGGGCTCGCCGACGGCGGGCCGGTGTTCGCCGGTGCGGACCTCGTCGTCGTCGTCACCAGGGCCGACCTCCAGGGCGCTGTCGCCGCCGGGAACGCGGTGCGCGACCACCCGGGCGTGGTCCCGGTCATCAGGACCGGACGCGGCGACCCCCTGCACGCCGCTGACGTCGCCGACGTGGCCGGGGCGAGGAACTGGCACGTCCTGCCGGAGATCCGGGCGGTCCGCCGTGCGGCGGGCGCCGGTGAGCTGGCGGCCGCGCTCCATCGCGGACGGGCGGGCCGGGTGCGACGACTGGCCGCGCTCGCCGACGCACTGCTGGAGCAGGTGGACCTCGATGAACGGTGACGATCCGGCGGTGGTCGCACCGCCGGCCGACCTCGTCGACAGGGTGCGCGCGCGGCTCGCCGGCCTGGGCGTGGAGCCCGAGCCGGACGAGGTGGTCCGCGCGGTGCGGGCCGAGTCCGGGGTGCTGCACGGCCACCTCGACCTGCTGCGTACAGCGCGATTGGTCCGCGAGCACCTGGCCGGGGCCGGGCCACTCGAGGCGCTGCTGGCGAGCGCCGGGGTCACCGACGTCGTGGTCGACGGGCCGGGGCCGGCACTGGTGGACCGCGGACGCGGCCTGGAGGAGACGGACGTCGTCGTACCCACCGAGGCCGAGCTGCGGGCGCTCGCGGTACGCCTTGCCGGGCGGGCAGGTCAGCGGCTCGACGACGCCCGACCCTGGGCCGACGGCGTGGTGCGCTCCCGCGACGGGATGGCGTGGCGACTGCACGCGGTGCTGCCGCCGGTGGCCGTGGACGGGACCTGCCTGTCGCTGCGCGTGTCGCGTCCGGCCCAGGTGACCTTCGGCCGGCTGGTGGAGGCGGGGACGGTGCCCGCCGGTGCGGAGTCGCTGCTGCGCGGACTCGTCGACGCCCGGGTGGGCTACCTCGTGGTGGGCGGGACCGGTTCCGGCAAGACCACCATGCTCGCGGCGCTGTTGGGGCTGGTCCCGGCGACCGAGCGGCTGCTGTGCGTCGAGGATTCCCCCGAGCTGCGACCCGCGCACCCGCACGTCGTGCGCCTGGTGGTGAGGCACGGCAACGTCGAGGGCGCCGGACAGGTGACCATGGCCGACCTGGTCCGGCAAGCACTGCGCATGCGACCGGACCGGATCGCGGTGGGGGAGGTGCGTGGCGGCGAGGTCGCCGACCTGCTGGCCGCGCTGAACACCGGCCACGACGGCAGCGCCGGCACCGTCCACGCCAACTCGCCCACGGAACTGCCCGCCCGGCTGGAGGCGCTCGGCGCGCTGGGCGGACTCGACAGGGCGGCCCTGTCCGCACAGGTCGCGGCGTCCCTGCGGGTGGTGGTGGGGATGCGCCGGCTGCCCGACGGGCGGCGGGGCGTCGACTCGATCGGGGTGGTGCGGCGCGAGGCGCACGGGATCGTCGTGGACCCGGCCTGGCGCGCCGACGGTGGGGCGGTTCCCGGCCGCGCGGGCCTGGACGCGGTGCTCGGGGCGAGGGTCTCATGACGGCCGCGGTGCTCCTCGCCGCCGCGCTGCTGGTGTGGCCGGGCGGGATCGCAGCCGGCCGGGTACGCGCGCTCGGGGTCGGCGGTGCGCGGCAGGCCGGCGGCGAGGGGCAGGCGGGCGGCGCGGGGCTGGCGGGCGGCGCGGGCGTGGCCCGGCTGCGGTCCGCCCTCGCGCAGGTGCCGACCGGCGTGCTGTGGCCTGTCGCCGCGGGCACCGTCGCGCTGGTGGCGGCGGGCCCGACCCACGCCTGCGCGGCCGCCGTGCTGGGTGGCGCCGCGGCTGACCTGCGCGGGCGGGCCACCGAACGCCGACAGCGTCTCGCGCGACTGGGGGCGTGGGAGCGCGCGCTCGACGACACCTCCTCGGCCCTGCGCGCCGGTGCCGGGCCGGGAGGCGCCCTCGGGCAGGCCGCCGACGCCGCGGCCGCGCACGACCCGCGGGTGGCCGGGATCCTCGCCGCGGCGGGGTCGCACGCCCGCCTGGGCGGCGACGTCGCGGCAGCTCTGCGACCCGCCGGAGGCGACGGCCCGGACGGGGACCGGGTCGCCGGGGAGCTCGCCGGCGCCTGGCTCCTCGCCACCCGACACGGGGTGGTGCTGGCCGATGTCGTCGACGGACTGCGGGCCGACGTGGCCTCGCGGCGGCAGCGGGCGCTGCGCGTGGACGCGACCCTGGCCGGACCCCGAGCCACCTCCGTCATCCTCACCGCGCTCCCCGGACTGGGCGTGCTCCTGGGGTCCGGCTTCGGCGCCGACCCGCTGGGGGTCCTGGGCAGCGGCGCCCTGGGCGGCGGGTTGTGCCTGGCCGGGGCGATCCTGCTGGCCGCCGGACTCCTGTGGACCGACCGCATCGCGGGCGGTGCCGCCCGATGACCGCGGCCGTCCTCCTGCTCGCCGCCGCGCTGTGCGTGGCGCCGTGGCGCCCGCGGGCCGCCGACAGGGCGGACGCCCTCCCGGTCGGTGCCGAGGGATCGACACCCCGGGCGCGCGACAGCGATCGACCCGGCGGCAGGCTCCCCTCGAAGGTGGCCGCCCGCGCCCTGGCCACGATCACGCGCCGCGGCCCCACCAGCGCCCACACCGGAGCCCTGGCCCAGCTGGTGGACCTGCTGGCGGTTGCGTTGCAGTCCGGTCTGCCCGTGCCCGACGCACTGGCCGCGGTCGCCGACGCCGTCTATCACTCCGATCCCGCGTCGGCGCGTCCGTTGCGGGCGGCCGCGGCGCGGATGCGGCTGGGGGCCGCCCCGGCCGAGGCGTGGCGGGAGGTCCCGGACGCCGCCCGGCTGGCCCCGATCGCGCCGGTGCTGGCCCGCGCGACCGACGGGGGCGGGTCGGTACTGGCCGCGCTCGGACACGCCGCCGACCGGTTGCGCTCGGAGGCGGACGCCGACGCCACCGCCCGGGCCGAGCGGGCCGCCGTCATGGTCGCCGGCCCGCTCGGCCTGTGCTTCCTCCCGGCGTTCGTCTGCCTGGGAGTCCTCCCCGTCGTCGTGGGCCTGGCCGACGGGATGCTGCCGGGGGTCCTGCCGTGAGCGGACCGGCCGGCCACACCGATTCCGGGACGGAGACGCCGCCCCGGTCACCGAAGAAGGAGAACCCAGATGAACACCCACCTCACGACCCACTCCACCGCCCGGAACGCCACCGAGAACGCCGCCCGCACGCCAGCGGTCTCCGGCGCGCCGATAGCCCGGGCCCGTGCCGCCCTGGCCCGACGGTTCAGTGCCGTGACCACCCCGGACGCCGGCATGTCGACGGTCGAATACGCCGTGGGGACGATCGCCGCCGCCGCGTTCGGCGCAGTGCTCTACACCGTGGTCAGCGGCGACTCGATTCCCGACGCGCTCAGCGGGATCATCGAACAGGCCCTCAACACCTCGGTGTGATGGTGCTGCGGCGGCTCCGGACCGCGTCGGCCCGCGACGAGGGGTCGGTGACCGTGGAGGCGGCCCTCGGCATCGCCTCCCTGGTGGCGGTGTTCGGCGTCGCCGCCGCCGGGGCCGGCGCGGCGCTCACGCAGATCCGGGTGGTCGACGCGGCGCGGGAGGCCGCCCGGGTGGCGGCGATGGCGGGTCCGGGCGACGGGGTCGCGGCCGGACGGGCGGTGGCTCCCGGGGCGGAGGTGTCGGTGGACGGCGGCGGGTCGTTCGTCACGGCCGTGGTCGTGGCCCCGGCGCGGGGCCTGCCCGGTGTCGAGCTCCGTGGCCGGGCGGTCGCGCGGACCGAGCCGGGGGTGGTGGGATGACGCGCCCCGTACCTGACCGATCCGGTGCGGCCGCGCCCCGTTCGCCGGGGTGGCGGCGGGTGGTCGACGACGACGAGGGCGCCATGACCGTCATGACCGCCTTCGCCGTCGCCGCGGTTCTGGCACTGACGGTGGCGGTTCTCCTGGTGGGACGGGCCGCGGTGGCCGCGCATGCGGCCCGGGCCGCCGCGGACCTGGCCGCGTTGGCCGGCGCGCACGCCCTGCGCGCGGGGCAGGACGCGTGTGCCGCGGCGGCCGGGATCGCGGCCTCCAACAGTGCGGAGTTGTCGGTCTGCCGGGTCGACGGCCACGACGTCGTGGCCCGCGCCGAGGTGCGCGTGGATCTCGGGGTGTTCGGCGTGCGGTCGGGCTCGGCGGTGGCCCGGGCGGGGCCGGCCTGACGGGTCAGCGGGGACCGGCGGCGGGCCCGGCCGGCGCGGGCTCCCCGGCACCCACGTCGCCCAGCTGTCCCACCACCTCGGTGAGCAGCGCGATCGCGCCCGGCTTGGACAGCGGGTCGTTGCCGTTGCCGCACTTGGGGGACTGGATGCAGGACGGGCACCCGGACTCGCATTCGCAGGAGCGGATCGCGGCCAGCGTCGCGCCGAGCCACGCGGTGGCGCGCCGGAACCCGCGTTCGGCGAAGCCCGCCCCGCCGGAGTAGCCGTCGTAGACGAACACCGTGGGCAGCGCGGTGTCCGGGTGCAGGGCGGTCGACACGCCGCCGATGTCCCAGCGGTCGCACGTCGCGACCAGCGGCAGCAGCCCGATCGCCGCGTGCTCGGCCGCGTGCAGCGCCCCCGGCCAGTCCGCCTCCTCCAGCCCGGCGACCCGCAGCAACTGCGGGGTGAGCGTGTAGACCACGGCGCGCGTGGCCAGTGTGGTCTCGGGCAGGTCCAGTGGGGTGACGTCGAGGATCTCGCCGCCACGCAGCCGCCGCTGGTAGCCGGTCACGCGGGTGGTCACCTCCACGTCGGCCAGCGAGAGGGTGACGGGACCGGCGGGTACCGACTCCAGGGTCTCGACGAGGTCGATCGACACCTGCTCACGTGCGCTGGTCGTCCACTCCGGCACCTCGGGGTGGCACAGTGCCAGGCCGTCCTCCAGGTTCAGCTCGTCCACCACGAACGACTCGCCCTGGTGCAGGTACAGCGCTCCCGGGTGGACCTGGGAGCGGGCCCGGACGGAGTCGATCGTGCCGAGCATGCGGCCGTCCACGGCGTCGACGATCACCACCTCCGCCCCGCCGGTGCCGCGGATATCGACCTCGGCGTGCGGGGTGTGGTCGTCGGCGGCCGGGTACCAGCCGGCCGGTCGGCGCCGCACCAGTCCGTCGGCGGCGAGCCGTTCCAGCACGTCGGTCGCGCCCCACGCGCGGGCCTCGTCGTGCGACATGGGCCGCTCGCTCACGGCGCACCTCAGTTGCCCGGCCAGCAGGACGGGGTTGCGCGGGTCGGTGACGGTGGCCTCGACGGGGCGGCCCAGTAGCGCCTCGGGATGGTGGACGAGGTAGGTGTCGAGCGGGTCGTCGCGCGCGACCAGCATCACCAGGGCGCCCTGTCCTCGGCGTCCGGCGCGTCCGGCCTGCTGCCAGAACGAGGCGATCGTGCCCGGGAAGCCGGCGCTGACCACGGCGTCGAGCCCGGAGATGTCCACGCCCAGTTCGAGCGCCGAGGTCGAGGCCACGCCCACCAACTCGCCGTCGGCGAGGTCGCGTTCGAGTTCGCGGCGGTCGTCGGCGAGGTAGCCGGCGCGGTAGGCGGCGATCCGTCCGGCCAGCTCGCGGCCGCGTTCCCCGTGTTCGGAGGCGAGCCGCTCGCGGGCCCGCAACGCGGTCGACTCGGCTCCGGCCCGCGACCGGACGAAGGTCAGGGTCCGCGCGCCCTCCGCGACGAGGGAGGCCATGAGGGTGGAGGCCTCGACCGGGGCGGGCCGCCGGACCGGCGCGCCGTGCTCCCCGGACAGGCCCTCCATCAGCGGTGGTTCCCACAGTGCGACGGTCCGTCCGCCCTGCGGGGAGGCGTCCTCGGTGACCTCCACGCACTCGCGCCCGACCAGCGTGGTCGCGGCGACGCCGGCGTCGGAGGTGGTGGCGGAGGCCAGGATGTAGGTCGGTGCGGCGCCGAGCGCCCGCGCGAGACGGTCGAGCCGGCGCAGGACGAGGGCGACGTTGGAGCCGAACACCCCCCGGTAGGAGTGACACTCGTCGACGACGACGAAGCGGAGCCCCCGCAGGATCCGTGTCCACTGGCGGGCCCGGCCGAGAAGTGACAGGTGGAGCATGTCGGGATTGGTGACGATCCACCGGGAATTCTCCCGGATCCACGGCCGGGCGTCGGTCGGGGTGTCGCCGTCGTAGGACGCAGGTGCCACGTGGGAGAGCTCGGGCACGGCGTCCACCAGCGAGATGACGGACGACAGCTGGTCCTGCCCGAGTGCCTTGGTCGGGGCCAGGTAGAGCACGCAGGCGTTGCGGTCCGCGGCGAGCGCGCTGAGTGCGGGCAGCTGGTAGCCGAGGGACTTGCCGGACGCCGTCCCCGTCGCGACCACCACGTTGCGGCCCGCGTGTGCGTGCTCGGCGGTGGCCACCTGGTGAGCCCACGGGCGCTCGACCCCGCGGCCACGCAGCTCGTCCACCAGACCGGGGTGCGCCCAGGCCGGCCAGTCGGCGTGCCGTGCCTCGCGCGCCGGCAGGTCGACGGCGTGCGTGAGCGGCGACGCCCCGGCCGGCAGCTGCTCGAGCAGGTGGCCGAGGAGTTCGCGTCCGTAGGTCGTCACCCCTCGACCGTAGAGGGCTGATCACCCCGTGCGCCGGATCGGCCTGCCCCGGATCTGTTCTCCTCGCGCCGCGGTCGTGATGTACTGGACCCGGTCGTCATCATCGTCCACGGGAACCCCGTGGTCGGGGGCGCCGGCCCGACACGCGTGGCCATCCCGCGAGTCGCACCTGGCAGTACGGAAAAGGAACACATCAAAAATGGCACAGGGCACCGTCAAGTGGTTCAACGCGGAGAAGGGCTACGGGTTCATCGCCCCTGAGGACGGTTCGGCCGACCTCTTCGTCCACTACTCCTCCATCGAGGGCTCGGGCTTCAAGTCGCTCGAGGAGAACCAGCGCGTCGAGTTCGAGGTCGGCGAGGGCCAGAAGGGGCCGCAGGCCCAGGAGGTCCGCGCCATCTGAGGCGCTCCGCTCGATCTCGGCGAGGCCCCCACCGCACGCGCGGTGGGGGCCTCGCGATGTGTCGGGGGTCGACCGTAGGCTCTGGTCCGTGACGCAGCTGTCGTTCTTCGCCGCGGACGGCCACGTCCCCGAGCCCTCGGACATGGAGGGCGCACTGGCCGCCCGGGGTCAGTCCACCCTCGCGGGCGAGCTCGCGCAGGTCTCGGTGGTCCTCGACGCGGCCTGGCGGGCGGACGCGCTGGAGTCCCTCCTGGCGGAGGCGGGGCTCGATCCGGTCCGCTCGGAGGCGGGACCGGACGGCGAGTCGGGCCCGGACGGCCGCTGCACGGTGTCGACCGCGCGGACCCCGGCCCTGGTACCGGTGGTGCGCCGCTGGCGGCGGGGCGCGGTCACCGCGGTGCCCGAGGGGTGGACGCCCTCCGCCGGGGCGCTGCGCGTCTGGGTGCTCACCGCCGGCCACGTCACCGACGGGGGAGCGGTCGAGTTGGGCATCGACGCCGCGATGGAGCACCATGCGCCTCGACGGGACGCCCTGCGCGCGGCGCTGGACCGCGTCGGGATCCGGACCACCTACGTCGGCTCCAAGGGTGGCGGGCCGCTGCTGCGGCTCGGGACGGCCCGAGCCCGCACGCGTCTGGCGCAGAGCATCGGGCCCGCGCCCGCCGGGGTTCCGCCGCAGCACTGGCCCGGCTAGCCGGACCTCACAGCCGGCGCCGTCACGCCGGATGTCGGACCTGCGCTGCGCCGGACGTCGGCCCCGCGCTGCGCCGGACGTCGGCCCTGCGCTGCGCGGACGCCGCCCGAAGTACCGTGGGGGTATGTGCATGCTGGTCGTCGCCCGTCGGGTCCACCCTCACTACCCGCTGATCGTGGTGGCCAACCGGGACGAGGTCCTGAGCCGGCCCACCGAGCCGTTGCACGAGTGGACCGCCGACGCCGGTGGCGCCGAGGGCATCGTCGCCGGCCGGGACGTCACCGCGGGCGGGACCTGGCTCGCGGTGGCCCCGGGCGGACGGTTCTCGGCGGTGACCAACGTGCGCGAGCCCGGACCCGTGCTCCCCGCAGCCGCCTCCCGCGGCGAGCTGCCCATCGACGCGCTCACCGGGCCGGTGCCCGTCGCGGAGTTCGCCCACCACGTCGTCGACGACCTCGATCGCTACGGGGGCGTCAACCTCCTGGCCGGCGACCTCGACCGGATGTGGTGGGCGTCCAACCGCTCCACCCGCGGCCCGGTGGCGCTCGGCACCGGCGTCCACGGGCTGTCGAACGCCTCGTTGGACACCCCCTGGCCGAAGGTGGTGGGCGCGGTCCACGACGTCAGAGCGCTCATGGGCACCGACGTCATGACAGGCCCGGACTGGTCCGGGGCGCTGCTGGACGTGTTGGCCGATCGTCGCCCGGCGACACCGTGGACGATGCCGCGCACGGGCGTGCCGCTGACGCACGAGTGGCGGCTGTCGTCGAGGTTCGTCCGCATCGGCCGGCGGTACGGCACCCGGTCGACCACCGCCGTGCGCGTCGACCAGCACGGCGTGGCCGACGTGGTCGAGCGCACGTGGGACGCCCGAGGACGCATCACGGGGACGGTCACCAGGCGCATCTGAGCCGGTGACCGCCCCCCCGGGCGGCTGGTTCCGACGCCGCTGACGCGGCGCGGGTGGTGCCTTCGGCCCTAGCCGACGGTCCAGGTGTTGCTGCCGTCGAGCAGCGCCTGCAGGTCCGTGGGTGAGGTCTCCTTGGCGGCGGCGACCTGGCCGCGGGCGAGGTCGTCGTAGGTGTCGCGGCGGACCTGCCGGATGATGCCGGTGACCGTGTACTCGAGGTCCTGGCTGGACAGGTTGGCCAGGGCGTGGGCGTAGGTCGGGTCGTCGGCGTGGGCGTCGTGGACGACGATGTCGGCCTCGTCCACGTCGGCGGTCGCGGCCACCGCGAGGGAGAAACCGCGGCGCACGACGCAGTGCTGGCCGTCGTCACCGAAGATGATCTTCTCGCCGTGGCGCACCGGGATCAGGTGGTCGCCGGCGTCCTCCTTGCGGAGCAGGTCGAAGGAACCGTCGTTGAAGATCGGGCAGTCCTGCAGGATCTCCACGAAGCTCGTGCCGCGGTGGCGTGCGGCCGCGTCGAGGACCTCGGTCAGGCCCTTGCGGTCCGAATCCAGGGCGCGGGCGATGAAGGTGCCCTGGGCGCCGATCGCCAGCGACAGGGTGTTGAACGGGTGGTCCAGCGACCCCATCGGGCTGGACTTGGTGACCTTGCCGGGCTCGGAGGTGGGCGAGTACTGGCCCTTGGTCAGCCCGTAGATCCGGTTGTTGAACATGAGGATGTTCAGGTTCACGTTACGGCGCAGCGTGTGGATCAGGTGGTTGCCGCCGATGGACATGGCATCGCCGTCACCGGTGACGACCCAGACCGACTGGTCGGGGCGTGCGGTGGCCAGGCCGGTCGCGATGGCCGGGGCGCGGCCGTGGATCGAGTGCATCCCGTACGTCTCGAGGTAGTACGGGAAACGGCTCGAGCAGCCGATGCCGGAAATGAAGGTGATGTTCTCCCGCTTGAGCCCGAGCTTGGGCAACAGGGCGCGGATGGTGGCCAGGATGACGTAGTCGCCACAGCCGGGGCACCAGCGCACCTCCTGGTCGGAGGTGTAGTCCTTGGGCTTCTGCGGAGCATCCGTCTTGGGCACGGACGCCAACGCGTCGAGCGGCAGTGCGCTGCCGACGAGGCCGGATTCGGTGGTGGTCATGGGGTTCCTCTCCTCGCTCGCAGGTCAGCGGGTTCGGTTGGCGGTGGTGGTGCCGGTGGCGGTGTGCCCGATCCGCCGGTTGCGGGCCGCGGGCTCGCCGGTGGTGGTGATGACCCCGTCGAGCGCCAGGCGGTACTTGTCGTGCTCGGTGTGGGTGAGGCGGCCGGCGAACTCGGACTCGATGGCGGTCTGCAGCTCCTCGGCCGAGAACGCCATACCGTGCACCTTGGTGATGGGCTGGATGTCGGCGGGGAAGCGGGCCTTGAGCAGCATGGCGAGCTGTCCCAGGTTCATCTCCGGGACGAGGATCCGGCGGTACCGCTCGAGCACCTCACCGATGTTGTGCGGCAGCGGGTTGAGGTGACGCACGTGGGCACGGGCCACGCGGTGGCCGTTCGCGCGGGCGCGACGTACGGCCTCGCCGATGGGCCCGTAGGACGAACCCCAGCCCACCACCAGCACGTCGGCCTCACCGGACGGGTCGTCGACCTCGAGGTCGGGCACGTCGATGAGCGCGATCTTTAGGGCCCTGGTCCGGGTCATGAGGTCGTGGTTGTCGGCGGTGTAGGAGATGTTGCCGGTGCCGTTGGCCTTTTCCAGTCCGCCGATGCGGTGCTCGAGGCCGGGCTCGCCCGGGATGGCCCAGTCGCGCGCCAGGGTTTCCGGGTCACGGGCGTAGGGGAGGTACTCGGAGGCGGGCTTGCCGTCGTCGCCCTCGCCCTCGGCCTCGGGTGCCGTGGCGAGGTTCTTCTCGATCGCCGGCAGGGCGGCGACGTCGGGCAGCAGCCACGGCTCGGAGCCGTTGGCGATCGCGCCGTCGGACAGCACGATGACCGGGGTCCGGTAGGTGACCGCGATCCGGGCCGCCTCGCGGGCGATCTCGAAGCAGTCCGCGGGGGACTGCGGGGCGATCACCGCGACGGGGGACTCGCCGTTGCGGCCGAACAGGGCCTGCAACAGGTCGGACTGCTCGGTCTTGGTCGGCAGGCCCGTCGAGGGGCCGCCACGCTGGACGTCGATGACCACCAGCGGCAGCTCGGTCATCACGGCCAGGCCGATGGCCTCGGACTTGAGGGCCAGACCCGGACCGGAGGTGGACGTGACACCGAGGGTCCCGCCGTAGGAGGCGCCCAGTGCCGCGGCGACGCCGGCGATCTCGTCCTCGGCCTGGAAGGTCGTGACGTCGAACTGCTTGAGCTTGCTCAGCTCGTGCAGGATGTCCGAGGCCGGGGTGATGGGGTAGGTGCCCAGGAAGACGGGCATGTCGGCGGACCGGCCCGCGGTGACCAGGCCGTAGGCCATCGCCGTGTTGCCGGTGACCTGACGGTAGCGGCCCTCGGGCAGCTTGGCCGGGGCGATCTCGTACTCCGAGGCGAAGGCCTCGGTGGTCTCGCCGTAGTTCCAGCCCGCGTGCAGGGCGAGGATGTTGGCCTCGAGAATGGTCGGCTTCTTGCCGAACTTGTCCTTGAGGAAGTTCTCGATCGAGTCGACCGTGCGCCCGTACATCCACGTGAGCAGCCCCAGGGCGAACATGTTCTTGCAGCGCTCGGCGTCCTTCTTGCCGAGGTCGACCGACTCGACGGCACCGATCGTCAGGGTGCTCATCGCGACCTCGTGCACCTGGAACGCCTCGAAGGCCGGCGACCCGAGCGGATTGGACTCGTACCCGACCTTGGTGAGGTTGCGCTTGGTGAACTCGTCGGAGTTGACGATGAGGATTCCGCCGGAGGGCAGGTCCTCGATGTTCGCCTTGAGCGCCGCCGGGTTCATCGCCACCAGCACGTCGGGACGGTCACCGGCGGTGAGGATGTCGTAGTCCGCGATCTGGATCTGGAAGCTCGAGACCCCGTGGATCGTGCCCTGTGGGGCCCGGATCTCGGCGGGGTAGTTGGGCTGCGTCGCCAGGTCGTTGCCGAAGGCGGCGGCCTCGGAGGTGAACTGGTCACCGGCGAGCTGCATGCCGTCGCCCGAGTCACCCGCGATGCGGATGACCACCTTGTCCAGCTTGGTCTTGGACGAGTTGCCCACCGGTGCTGACCTCCAGAAAGTCGTGATGAATCGAGGCTTGTCGCGGCTCCCGTTCAGCCCTCGACGGTACGCCGATTCCGGCGCAGCCCGCGGCCACGACCGTGTGACCGGGACTGTAACAGGTTCCAGTTCGGCGACGTGGCTTCTTCCCTCACCCTAGACCGATCTGTCTATTGCTGCCAGTCGGGCGGTCCCCCCGCAGGAAAACCCGCCGGAACGCAGCGGAGATGAAAAACTCGTCATCATGCCCCACTTCTCACGACGCCTGGTCGCGTCCGCGACCGCAGCCCTCGTCGTCGTCGTACTACCACCCGTCGCCCCGGCCACGCCCGCACCCACCTCCACCCTGACCGGGGTTGACGTCGTGACCTGGACCCCGTGCCCCGCGGAGTCGGCGGCCGACGTCCTCCACCGCCTGCCCCGCCCCGACGTCCTGTGTGCCTCCGTCACGGTCCCCGTCGACCACGCCGACCCCGACGGTCGCACCGTGGGGATCGAGGTCCGCAGGATCACCGCCACGGGCGATCGTCAGGGGGCACTGTTCTCCAACCCCGGCGGGCCGGGAGGCGACGCCCGCACCCTCTGGTACACCGCACTCGACAGGGACGACGACTCCGCCGTCGACGAGATCCGTCGCACCCACGATCTGGTGATCGTGCAGCCCCGGGGCCTGGCGGGATCGAGCGCGCTCGAGTGTCTCCCCGGGCCGGAGGTGGAGGCCCCGGACCGTTCCGACCCCGACGACGACGACGACCTCAACGAGCAGGCCGCGCGGTGCATGGCCACCGACCCGGAGTTCGTGCGGTCCATCACCACGGAGAACGTCGTGCGCGACCACGAGGTGGTCCGCGAACGCATGGGCCTGGAGCGCATCTCCTTCCTCGGGTACTCCTACGGCACCGCGATCGGGATGATGTACCAGACCCTGTTCCCGCAGAGCCTCGACCGGATGGTGCTGGACTCCTCGGTCGGACCGTCCGAGACGTGGTGGTACGAGTTCCACCAGCGGCAGGCGGAGAATCGGCACCGGGCGCGCGACTACGTCCTCGCGTGGATCGCCGAGTACGACGACGTCTACGCGTTGGGGGACACCGCCCTGAAGGTGTACCGGCGGATCCACGAGCTCGACCTGTCGGAGGGGGCGGCCGCGGGCCGGTTCCTTCCGCCCCCCGCCGTGCCGGGCGATGACGCCCCGGGGTCGGTTCCCACCGGATCGCTGGCGGCGGGCTCCCTCGACGCCCTCAACACCGGGTCGGTGCGGGCGGAGAACGCCGCCGTCGCGTCCACCGGCGGGTTCGACTCGACGCCGGACGACGCCGTGGGCTACTTCCGGGTCCTCGACTTCTACAGCCGGTCCCCCGACGCCTGGCCCGACATCGCCTGGGCGATCTCGGCGAAGGTGCACGGCACGGCGCCCGACGTCGAGACACCGGAGGAGCTGGACGAGCGGATCGAGGAGGAGGCCGAGGAGCGCACCGGCCGGCTCCCGGTGACGTCCGACCAGGCCACCTACCTGAAGATCATCAACTGCAACGAGACCGCGCCGCCCCGGACGAACCTGGCGGCCCCGGCCCTGATCGGCAGCAGCGACCCGGCGGGTAGCACCGGCGAGGACGTGTGGGCGTTGACCGAGCAGACCCGATACTGCCTCTACCCGCCCTCCGCGGTCCCGCCGCGCATCGAGGCACGCGAGATGGCCGCGCCGCCCCTGATCCTCCAGGCCGACCACGACCCCAACACTCCGGGCATGTTCGGTCCGGCCACCGCCGACGCGACGGGAGGCACACTCGTCCGGATCCGGGGCACCGTGCACTGCCATTTCGACACCGGCAACGAGGCGGTCGACGAGATCGTCCTGCGGTATCTCGAGACCGGTCAGGCGGAACCCGGGCGGTATCTGGACACCCCGCGCCCCGCGCCGGGAAGCCCACCGTGGGTGCCGGAGGGGTGACTCGACGGTTCTCGTGGAGGGCATCCCGCCTGGTATGAATTCCTATAGAAGGGCCCCGGCACGCGTACCGTAGCCGGGACCGGTGGTCGGTGAAGGGCGTCGACGACGGAATCAGCGCAGGTTGGGAGCACTCCAGTGGCGAGCAAGAAGGCAGCATCGGGCGGCAAGCGGAGCCTGGTGATCGTCGAGTCCGCCACCAAGGCACGCAAGATCCAGCCCTACCTGGGGTCCGACTACGTGGTCGAGGCGTCGGTCGGACACATCCGCGACCTGCCCAAGGGCGCGGCCGACATCCCGGCCAAGTACAAGAAGGAGCCGTGGGCGCGGCTCGGGGTGAACCCGGACGACGACTTCGAACCCATCTACGTCGTCAGCGCCGACAAGAAGAAGAAGGTCGCCGAGCTCAAGAAGGAACTCGCCGGCGTGGACCAGCTCCTGCTGGCGACAGACCCCGACCGTGAGGGCGAGGCGATCGCCTGGCACCTGCTCGAGGTCCTCAAACCCAAGGTCCCGGTCAAGCGGATGGTGTTCCACGAGATCACCAAGCCCGCCATCCTCGCCGCCGCCGAGAACACGCGCGAGCTCGACACCGACCTCGTCGACGCCCAGGAGACCCGCCGGATCCTCGACCGTCTCTACGGCTACGAGGTCTCCCCGGTGCTGTGGAAGAAGGTCATGCCGCGACTGTCCGCCGGCCGCGTGCAGTCGGTGGCCACCCGGGTGATCGTCGAGCGTGAGCGCGAGCGCATGGCGTTCGTCGCCGCGGACTACTGGGACATCACCGCGACCCTGGCCACGCAGGGATCCGCCGGCGGGGACGCCGGTGAACCCCGCAGCTTCACCGCCCGCCTCTCCGCCGTCGACGGCGCCCGGGTCGCGCAGGGCCGCGACTTCGGCCAGGACGGGCGTCTGAAGACCACCGGCGCGGCCAAGGACTCCGTCGTCCTCGCCGAACCGGCGGCCCGGGCGCTGGCCGACGCGCTGACCGGCGCCGACTTCGTCGTCGACTCCGTCGAGTCCAAGCCGTACACACGGCGGCCCTACGCGCCGTTCATGACCTCCACCCTCCAGCAGGAGGCCGGCCGCAAGCTGCGGTACACGTCCGAGCGCACCATGCGGATCGCGCAGCGACTGTACGAGAACGGCTACATCACCTACATGCGTACCGACTCCACGACCCTGTCCGAGGGCGGCATCGCGGCCGCCCGCGCACAGGCCACGGAGCTGTACGGCAGCGACTACGTCTCACCCACGCCCAGGCAGTACACCCGGAAGGTCAAGAACTCGCAGGAGGCCCACGAGGCCATCCGGCCCGCCGGCGAGACCTTCGCCACCCCCGGGCAGCTCCACAGTGCCCTCGACGCCGAGGAATACCGGCTCTACGAGCTCATCTGGCAGCGCACGGTCGCCTCCCAGATGGCCGACGCGCGCGGCACGACCGTCAGCATCCGCATCAGCGGTGACGCCGGCGACAACGCCTCCGGCTACGAGCGCGCCACCTTCGCCGCCTCGGGCCGCACCATCACGTTCCCCGGCTTCCTCAAGGCCTACGTCGAGGCGACCGATGACCCGGCCGAGGGCTCGGAGAAGCAGATGGCGGACGACGCCGAGCGGCGCCTGCCCCGCCTCGACGAGGGACAGCAGCTCACCGGCACCGACCTGGTCCCCGACGGGCACACCACCAGCCCACCCGCCCGCTACACCGAGGCGAGCCTGGTCAAGGCGATGGAGGAGATGGGCATCGGCCGCCCGTCGACCTACGCCAGCATCATCCGCACCATCCAGGACCGGGGATACGTCTACGTCCGCGGCAACGCGCTGGTCCCCAGCTGGGTCGCGTTCGCCGTGGTCGGACTGTTGGAGCAGAACTTCGGCCGGCTCGTCGACTACGACTTCACCTCGCTGATGGAGGACGAACTCGACGCGATCGCCGAGGGCCGCGAGAACCGGGACGACTGGCTGCGGCGCTTCTACTTCGGTGCCACCGAGGGCTCGGGCGACGAGGACAAGGCCAACTACGCCGTGGGGTTGAAGAACCTCGTCGACGTCAACCTCGAGGCGATCGACGCCCGCAGCATCAACTCGATCCGGGTGTTCGACGACTCCGAGGGCCGCCCGGTGCACGTCCGGGTCGGTCGCTACGGTCCGTATCTCGAGCGCATGGTCGCCGGCGAGGACGGCGCCGAGGAGTCCCAGCGTGCCAACCTGCCCGAGGGGATGAGCCCGGACGAGCTCACACTCGAGGTGGCCGAGAAGCTCTTCTCGACCCCTCAGGACGGCCGCCCGCTGGGCGTGGACCCCGAGACCGGACACGAGATCGTCGTCAAGGACGGGCGCTACGGCCCCTACGTCACCGAGAAGCTCCCCGAGGCCACCGACGCCGAGAAGGCGGTCTGGGCCAAGAAGGTGCTCGCCGACGCGGATGCGGAGAAGAAGCGGATCGACGCCGAGCGCGACGCCGCGATCGCCGCCGCCAAGGACGACGACGCCAGGGCCGAGGCCAAGAAGGCCGCGACCAAGGCCAAGGCCGCCGTGACCCGCCGGGCGAAGAAGGAGGCCGACAGTCCCACCGGGCCGAAGCCCCGGACCGGGTCGTTGATGCAGTCCATGGAGCCGGCGACGGTGACGCTGGAGGACGCGCTCAAGCTCCTGTCGCTGCCGCGCGTGGTGGGCGTCGACCCCACCAGCGGTGAGGAGATCACCGCCCAGCTCGGTCGCTACGGGCCGTACCTCAAGAAGGGCACCGACTCCCGGACCCTGGAGTCCGAGGACGCGGTGTTCACGGTGACGCTCGAGGACGCGGTGAAGATCTACTCCGAGCCCAAGCGTCGGGGCCGGCAGGCCGCCGCCCCCAAGGCGCTGCGTGAGATGGGGGTCGATGAGGTCTCGGGCAAGCAGATGTTGGTCAAGGACGGTCGCTTCGGCCCGTACGTGACCGACGGCGAGTCCAACGCCTCCCTGCGCAAGGGCGACACCGTGGAGAGCCTCACCGACGCCCGCGCCTCCGAGTTGCTCTCGGAGCGGCGCGCAAAGTCGCCGCCGAAGAAGGCGCCCGCGAAGAAGGCTCCGGCCCGCAAGTCGCCGGCGAAGAAGACGGCGGCGTCGCGCCGCTGAGGCCCGCGGTCAGCGCGCCGGGTCGTCGGCCGGGCGCAGCGCCACGGAGCCGGCCTGCCACCGGTCCGCGAGGGTGGGGCGCAGGGGTCGGGCGAGCTGGGTCATGATGCCCCGGCCGCGCAGTTCGACGCTGCGGCCCAGCACCCACCGGGCCGCCTCGGGTGCGTCGGCCCGGTGGATCGTGGCCGCCGACGCCAGAACGTGTCCCTGCTCCATCTTGGCCAGCGTGGTGAGGCGGGCGGCCTCGTTGACCGGATCGCCGATGACCGTGTACTCGAACCGCTTGGCATGGCCGATGTGTCCGGCGATGACGGTGCCGTAGGAGACGCCGATCCCCGCCGTGAGCGGGGCCAGGTCGGCGAGTCGGCTCTGCAGTGCACGCGCGGCCCGCAGCGCACGGCCAGCCTCGTTGTCCACCTCCAGCGGCGCCCCGAAGACCGCGAGCAGGGCGTCGCCCTGGAACTTATTGATGTACCCGCCGTTGGTGTCGACGGACTCGACGGCGATCCGGAAGAAGTCGTTGAGCACGGAGACCACCTCGGCCGGCTCGTGGGCCGCCGCGAACTCCGTCGAGCCGGTGAGGTCGACGAACAGCACCGCGACCTGGCGTTCCTGCCCGCCCAGTTCGGTGCCCCGCTCGAGCGCATTGCGTGCGACGTCCTCGCCCACGTAGCGACCGAAGAGGTCCTGGATGGCCTCACGTTCCTGCAGGCCGGTGACCATCTCGTTGAACCCCTGGGCGAGCTGGCCGATCTCCGAACTGTCATAGATCGTCACGCGGGTCTCCAGGTCGCCCTGCTTGACGCGACTGACGCCCGCCTGCATCTCGCGCACCGGGTCGGCGATCGAGTCCGAGACCAGCCCCATGCCGATCGCACCGGCGATCACGGCGACGCTCGCCAGTACCGCGAGGGCGACGAGGATCAGACCGGGGTCGTCGCCGAACAGGCCGAACCAGTGTCCGGTGAGGATGAGCAGGATGCCCGCGATGGGGATGACCGTGGTCAGTGACCAGCCGAGGAAGATGCGGCGACGCACGCCGGGGACATGGCGGCTCTCCGGCACCCCCCTGGACAGGGCGCGGACCGTGATGGGTCGCATGATGCGCTCGGCCTGGAGGTAGGAGATCAGGCAGGTGGTGCTGCCGCCGAGCAGGCTGGTCACCGCCACGATGAGCGCCAACCTGGGGGAGTGGCCCACGTTGACGGCGACGAACAGCAGCGTCCCGGTCACCCACATGGCCCCGGAGATGAGCGCCTGGTGGAACGGCAGGCGCAGGGTGCGCCGGCGGATGGCGCCGTCGAAGTCCGCCCCCGACCGGTCGACCCGCAGCACGGGCAGGAGGAGCAGCGTCGAGGCGATGACGCCGCCGACGAAGGCCAACACGAGATAGCCGATGAACAGGTACTGGTTGAGGAAGCGGAACTGGTCGAGGTCGAGGAACCGGTCCATCGGCAGGACGAAGCGCAGGAACGAGAACACGAAGACCGCGCCGATGATGTTCGCCTGCACCATCGTCAGGGCATAGACGGGCCAGGGGGTGGCCCACAGCCACCTGAACAACCTGACCCATCGTTCCATCGGCCCAAGCCTAGTTCGCGCCGGTGATGCCGGGAACGCAGGTGTGTCGGTGGGCGGGGATAAGGTGGGGGCCATGCCCGGGGTGTTCGATCGGTTGGCCGGACAGGCCGACGTCGTGGCGGAGCTGACGGCTGCCGCCACGGCCGCTCGTGCCCGCGTGCCGGGGCAGGGGTGGGATGCCTCGGACGCCCGGATGGTCCACGCCTGGCTGTTCACCGGTCCGCCGGGTAGCGGCCGCAGCGTGGCGGCCATGGCGTTCGCCGCCGCCCTGCAGTGCGAGGACCCGGACGTGGTGGGCTGCGGGGAGTGCCGGGCATGCCACACGGTGCTGGCCGGCACCCACGCGGACGTGCACCTGCTCGCCCCGCAGGGCGTCAACATCCTGCTCAAGGACGTCAAGGAGACCATCCACCGCGCGGCGAGCCGCCCCGGCACCGGGCGCTGGCAGATCGTGGTGGTCGAGGAGGCGGACAGACTCACCGAGCAGTCCGGGAACGCCCTGCTCAAGGTGGTGGAGGAGCCGCCCAGTCGGACCGTGTTCCTTCTGTGCTCGCCGACCACCGACCCGATGGACATCATGGTGACCCTGCGTTCGCGCTCGCGGAACGTCGCGCTGCGTCAGCCGGACGCGGCGGCGGTCGAGCGTGCGCTGCTCGCCGGCGGGGACCCGATAGACCCCGATCTGGCCCGGTGGGCGGCGTCGGTCTCCTCGGGCCACGTGGGTCGTGCCCGGTGGCTGGCGACCGACGAGGCGACCCGGGAGCGGCGGGATGTCGTCCTCCAGCTGCCCATGGTCATGCACAATCCCGGCCGGGCGTTCCCTCTCGCGGACCGGCTCGTCAGCGCCGCGGAGCAGGAGGCGTTGGCCCGCAACAGTGAATCCGACGAGCGCGAGGTCGAGGAGCTGCGCACCGCGCTGGGCGCGGGCGGCACCGGCAAGGGCACCGCGTCGGCCGGGCGGGGCGCGACGGGCGCGGTCAAGGAGCTCGAGAAGGCCCAGAAGTCGCGACGGACCCGGTCCACCCGCGACTCACTGGACCTCGCGCTGGTCGACCTGGCGGGGTTCTACCGGGATGCTCTCATGTCGGCGCTCGGCGCCCGCGAGGTCGACCCGGTCCATCCGGACAAGGCGGAGGAGGCGGCGAGGCTCGGCGGGCATTACCCGGCCGCGGCGATCCTCCGCGCGATCGAGGCGATCCAGGAGTGCCGGGCGGCGATCGAGGTCAACGTCAAACCCAAGTTCGCGGTGTCCGCCATGGTGGGCGCGATCCGCGCCGCGCTGGGCTGACGGCCGGGCGGGGGCGGGTCGTTTTCCGGCGGCGGGGGTCGGTCGGATATAGTTGCGACGCCCCACAAGGGCTCGCCGCGTTAGCTCAGTCGGTAGAGCATTTCACTCGTAATGAAAAGGTCGTCGGTTCGATTCCGACACGCGGCTCCACCAGAAACTCCACGAACCCCCGTCTCCGGTACTCAGAGGCGGGGGTTCGTCGTCTCCCGGCCGCGGCGCCGAGCGGAGGGGAGGCGTCGGCGAACGGCGACGGCGACCGGGGCCACTGGATACAGTCGGGTACCGATCGAGATGGTCCGACATTGGACCGTCCGAACGACAACGCCGATCCCGCTACCCAGGAAGAAGCCTCATGGCCTCAACGCCCCTGCTCGTCGAGCGAGCCGACCACATCGAGACGTGGACGCTCAACCTGCCCGACGTCCGTAACCCCATCTCGGATCCGGCCATCGTCGACGCGATCTGTGAGCGGGTGGCGGTGGTCAACGCGGACCACGATGTGCGGGCGGTCGTGCTCACCGGGGCGGGATCGGCGTTCTCCGCGGGCGGCAACGTCAAGGACATGGTGGACCGGGCCGGCATGTTCGGCGGTAGCCCGTACGAGCTCCGCGACGGGTACCGCCAGGGCATCCAGCGCATCCCGCGCGCGCTGTACCACTGCGAGGTGCCGGTGGTCGCCGCGGTCAACGGGCCGGCGGTGGGAGCGGGGTGCGACCTCGCCGTGATGTGTGACCTGCGGGTCGCGTCCACCAAGGCGTGGTTCGCGGAGAGCTTCGTCCAGCTGGGCATCATCCCCGGCGACGGGGGTGCCTGGCTGCTCACCAAGGCGATCGGCCCGGCGAGAGCCGCCGAGATGGCCCTGACCGGGGACCGGGTCACGGCCGAGCAGGCCGCCGAGTGGGGCCTGATCAACCGGGTGGTCGAGCACGAGGGGCTGATGGACGCCGCCCGCGAGCTGGCGGCCCGGGTGGCCAAGAACCCGCCGCACGCGGTGCGGATGGCCAAGCGCCTCCTGCGCGAATCCCAGCACCAGTCGCTGGAGTCGCTGCTCGAGCTCTCGGCGACGATGCAGGCGCTCGCCCATCACACCGAGGATCACCGCGAGGCTCTCGCCGCGTTCGGTGAGAAGCGCCCCGGCACCTACACCGGTCGCTAGCGGGTCCGATGTCGTCACGAATCGCCCCACCGACCACCCTGGCGTCGGAGGAGATGACCACCCTGCGGGCCGAGGTGCGGGACTTTCTCGCCGGCGAGATCGCCGCAGGCCGCCTCACCCCGTGGATCGACACGTGGCTGACGAGGTGGGACGAGGACTTCACCCGCCGGTTGGCCGAGCGCGGCTGGGTGGGGATGACGATCCCCACCGAGTACGGAGGCCGCGGGCGCACCTTCCTCGAACGCTTCGTCGTGACCGAGGAACTGCTTTCCGTGGGCGCGCCCGTCGCGGCGCAGTGGGTCGCCGACCGTCAGATCGCGCCGTCACTGCTGCGGTACGGGACCGAGGAACAGAAGCGCGAGTACCTGCCGCGGATCGCCGCGGGCGAGTGCTGCTTCGGCATCGGGATGAGCGAGCCGGACTCGGGGTCCGATCTCGCGAGCGTGCGGACGAAGGGCGTCCGGGTCGACGGTGGCTGGTCGATCACCGGGACCAAGGTGTGGACGTCCGGGGCGCAGCACGCCGAGGCCTTCATCGCCCTGTGCCGCACCGAGCCGCTGGACACGTCGAACCGCCACGCGGGTCTGAGCCAGTTCATCGTCGATCTGCGCAGCGAGGGCGTCACCATCCGCCCGATCGTGTCGCTCTCGGGCGATCACCACTTCAACGAGGTCGTCCTCGATGAGGTGTTCGTGCCCGACTCGATGGTCTTCGGCACCCTCGGCCACGGTTGGGAGCAGGTCAACTCGGAGTTGGCCTTCGAGAGGAGTGGTCCCGAGCGGTTCCTGTCCTCCTTCCGGGTGTTCGCCGCCGAGATCGGGGCGGTCGCCGCGGGGGCACTGCCCCCGCGCGCCGACCTCGGTCGGTCCGTGGCCCGGATGGCCGGTCTGCACGCGCTCAGCCAGAACATCGCCGGGTCCCTCCAGCGGGGCGAGCCCGCGGACACCGCCGCCGCGCTGGTCAAACTGTTGGGCACCACCACCGAGGGCGATCTCGTGGATGCGGTCTCCGCGGGCCTCGGCGACGAGTTCGCGGCCGGTGACGACCCGGCTGCGGCCGAACTGACGGACCTGCTGCGGGCGGGACTCCACCAACGCCCCGGTTTCACGCTCCGCGGCGGGACCAACGAGATCCTGCGCGGCGTGATCGCGCGAGCACTGGGGATGCGATGAGCGACGCCACCGACCAGCACGCCGCGTCTGCGGACCAGGCCGACCAGCACGCCGCGACCGCCGACCCGGGTGTCGACGAGGACCTGCTCACGATGATGGGCGACGTCCTCGCCGTGCACAACGGCGCCGACGTGGAACCCGACCCGACTGCGGTGTGGCAGAGCCTGGTCGAGGTGGGGCTCGCCCGGCTCACCGCCCCCGAGGCCGGCGGCGGGAGCGGCGCCGGTTGGACGGAGGCGGCTGCTCTGCTCCGCCTGTCCGCGGTCGCGGGGGTGGCCGTCCCCTACGCCGAGACCGACCTCGTCGTCGGGCCCCTTCGTCGCGCCGCCGCGCTCGAGGACGCCACCACGGCGACGGCGACCCTCGCGGTAATCGGCCCCGACGGCCTCGCGCGGCGCGTGGCCTGGGCGGGTGGCACCGACACGGTCCTGTTCGTCCGACGGGCCGGAGGAGACGACGACGAGGTGGGCGGGCGCCGGGCCGGCGGGTACGAGCTCGCCGAGGTGCCGACAGGCCGAACCGGCGTCGAGGCCGTCCGCGGGGTGTCCGCGGTCCCGCTGGCCGACGTGAGCCCGCCGGAGGACACGACGTGGACCGCGGTCGACACCGCCGCTGTCGAGGCCGCCGTCCTGCGGGGAGCACTGGCCAGGGCGGTGCAGTGCGTGGGCGCGGCCGAGGGGATGCTCGACTCGGCCGTCGCGCACACGACCCAGCGGAATCAGTTCGGCCGGCCACTGTCCCGGTTCCAGTCGGTGCAGAACCTCGTCGTCGACATCGCCGCGGAGACGGTTCTCGCGCGCGCGGCGGTCGACCAGGCCGTCGCGGACGCCCTCACCACCGACCTCGGCGGGCCGCTGTCCGGATTCCGGGTGGCCGTGGCGCGCAGCGTGGTCTCGCAGGCCCTGGCGGTGGCCGTCCGCAACGCCCACCAGGTCCACGGCGCGATGGGCACGACCCACGAGCACACCCTGCACCGCCTGACCCTGCCCGCCCTGCAGTGGCGCGGGGAGTTCGGCTCGGCCACGTTCTGGGAGTCCCTGCTCGCCGACGCGGCCGTGGCCGGCGGGATGGACGGGGCGTGGCCGATGGTCGTCGAGGGCACCCCGATCGACGGTGCGGCGGCGGCGTGGCTCGACCGCGTGACCCGGGCGCACCCCGGGCCCTCGCGGGACCGCTGACCCCGCCGCACCGCGCGCCACGGGCCGCGATCTCGGTACCCTCGACACCAGTACCGAGAAAGGTCGTGTCGTGGAATTCCTCCTCATCGCCGCAGTGATCGCGGTGGCCGTCGCTGTGGTCTCCCGCAGTCAGAACAAGGGCCAGACCCAGCTGGAGGCGCAGCACAATCACAACCTCGCGGACCACCGGGCCGAGGCGGCCCGGTGGGTCGAGCGTCTCGGGGGCCAGGTGTTCAACCTGGACGGCACCGACGAGGCGTCCAAGCAGGCCATGGCCGACGCGTCGGAGCGCTACACCGCGGCGGTCTCCGAGTTGGAGAACGCCCGCACCCCGGTGCAGGCGCAGCTGGCCAAGGACACCGCGCTGGAGGGCCTGTACTACGTACGCGCCGCGCGCTCGGCGATGGGCCTGGACCCGGGCCCTGAGCTGCCCAAGACCCCCGGACAGGACCGCGCCGGCCGTGTGACGGAGGACCGCGAGGTCGACGTCGAGGGCCGGACCATGAAGGCCGCGACCGATCCGAGCGACGAGACCCCGCACTACTACCCGGGCGGTGTCGTGGCCGGTCGACCGGTCCCGGCCGGCTGGTACTCGGAGCCCTGGTGGGCGTCGGCCCTCACCACGGGCGT
The DNA here is from genome assembly GCF_057773105.1 of Dietzia sp. IBK-p2-15D. Classification (NCBI taxonomy): domain Bacteria; kingdom Bacillati; phylum Actinomycetota; class Actinomycetes; order Mycobacteriales; family Dietziaceae; genus Dietzia; species Dietzia sp. IBK-p2-15D. Next base: position 206,352 of record NZ_JBYMTK010000002.1, on the reverse strand, counting down.
GTGGATGATGGGCTCGATGATGATGTTCAACATGATGTTCGCCGGCATGTCGGGCATCGGGTACTCCGGTGAGGACTTCGCGTCCGGGGTCGGCGAGGGCGGCGCCGACGTCAGTGACATGGGCGGCGGCGACGGCGGCGAGGGGTTCTTCGACGGCGGACTCATGGGCGGCGACGGTGGGGACGGAGGAGGAGACGGCGGCGGCTTCTTCGACGGCGGCCTCTTCGGCGGCGACGGCGGGGGAGACGGCGGCGGGGGCTTCTTCGACGGCGGCCTGTTCGGCGGCGACGGCGGCGGCTTCTTCGACTTCTGACCCGGCCGCGGTGCGCCCTGCCCGGTCGCGGTGCGCCCTGCCCGGCTGCGGTGCGCCCTGCCCGGTCGCGGTGCGCCGCGGCGGGTTCAGCAGCCGGCCAGGACGCGGTCCATCGCGTCGCGCTCGGCTTGCGTCACCCACAGGCCGTACCGGTCCTTGACCAGCACCTGGCGCGAGACGTACGAGCACCGGAACTCGCGACGGGGCGGCAGCCAGGTGGCGGTGTCGCCGTCGCCCTTCTGCTGATTCGCCCACCCTGCCACGGCCAACAGGTTGAGCGGGTCGTTGGCGAAGTCACGCCGCTGCTCCTCGGTGAGTTGCTGTGCGCCCTTCTGCCACGCGTCCGACATCGCCACCACGTGGTCGATCTGAACCTCCGATGACGTGTCCTGCCCGCGGACGAAGTCAATCCGCTCCCCGGTGTACGGCCCCTCCAGGACGCCGGTGAGGACCACGCAGTCCCGCGTGCCGGGCCGGAAGACGATGTCCTGCAGGTCGCGCTGGAGGATGTCGTTGCGAGTGTCGCAGCCGTTGCGTCCGAACTCCACGGACACGTCGTCGGTCCACGACTGCCCGAACAGGTCGCGGTCGTAGCCCGTCTTGGGTGCCCGGCCCTTGACCTCGAGTTGCGGGAGGGCCCCGCGGGCTGCCGCGACCAGGGGATCTCCGGGCTCGCCGGCGTCGGGGTCGACCGGGGGCGCGGGCTCGGCGGGGGGCGCCGGCTGCGCGTCGACGGGCGGGGGCTCCACCGGCGACGACGGCGAGGTGTTCCCCTCCGGGTCGACCGCCGACGTCGGGGGAGTGCCGACCGTGCCCGGAGCGCCCTCCTCGGGCTCGGCGCACCAGCCGATCCCGGCCAGCACCGCCACCCCGAGGACGACGGCACCGATTGCACGCAGGGTTCCGGAACTCATGCGGGGCACCTTATCGAGGGCCTCCGACATCCCCGCCCGCGGCCGAGCATCGTCGCAGGCGCGAACGCATCCGCGGGCGCGACTGTGCCCATGATGGTCGTGGCGCCCGTACACCTGCATCGCAGCCGCTCCCCGGGGTGGCGTCTCGCACCCGCTTCGGGGCAGGCGAGACGCCATGTTGACGTGCGGCTGTGGCCCGGGCGTACAGCCGCGCGAGCGAGACGCCAGGCGCGGGAGCGGCTGCGCGGCGATGCGGCGATGCGGCGATGCGGGTCTGCGGGGGCGCAGGCGTAGCGGCCATCGTTCCCGAGCGCCCTGCCACTCAGGGGAGGGCACGTGCGCTCCCGCCGGGCCGACTAGCGTGGCCCGCGATGCCCCCCGCCACGTCCAGCCGCCGACCCGCCCCGGGCACGCCCGACGACCGCACCCCGGGCACGCCCGACGTTCCCGCGCGGGCCCGGCCGACGGATCGCGGACGGCTCGTCCTGGCGGCCTGCGCGCTGGTGGTGGTGGCGGCCACGGCGGTGCGCACCTGGGTCGCCGCGGCGGGCTGGTTCTACTGGGACGATCTCCTCCTCCACGGCAGGGCAGCCGCGCACCCGCTGCCGGACCCCGCGTTCCTGTTCGCGGACCACGACGGCCACCTCATGCCCGGCGCGATGGCCCTGACCTGGGTCGCGGCGCACGTCGCGCCGCTGGACTTCCGCGTGCCGCTGGTGCAGATCGTCCTGCTCCAGCTGGTCGCGGGTGCCGCCCTCGCCCGGATGCTGTGGGTCCTGCTGGCGGGCCGGGCGATCCTGCTGGTCCCACTCGTGGCCACGCTCGCGATCCCGCTCGGCCTGCCGTCGGCCACGTGGTGGGCGGCCGCCCTCAACGCGCTGCCGCTCGCCGCCGCGATGGCGTGGACGGTGGCGTCGATGGTCCTGCTCGCCCGGTCGGGCCGCCGACGCCACGCCGTGGGCGCGACCGTGGCCACGGCCCTGGGCCTGCTGTTCGTGGAGAAGGCCCTCATCATCCCGGTGGTGGCCGCCGTGGTGCTGCTGGCGTCGTGGTGGACGGGCGGTGGAACACGCGGTGAGCTGCGGACCCTGTGGCGTCGGACCCGCTGGGCCTGGTCGGCACTGGCCGCGATCGTCGTGGTGTGGGGGGTGGTGTTCCTCGTCGTCGTCGGCCGTCTGGGCGGGGGGTCGTCGGCCGGGTTCCCGGCCGGGACCGGGGTCGGGGACGCCACCGACACCGGCACCGCCACCGACACCGGCACCGCCACCGCCACCGGCACCGCCACCGGCACCGGCGCCGGGAGCCCGGGGCCCGGATTCGTCGACCTGGTGGACCACACCTACCGGCTGGCGGTGGTGCCGACGCTGGGCGGGGGGCCGTGGAGCTGGGAGCGCTGGCACCCGGGGCCCCCGATGGCCGACCCGTCGACGCTCGCCGTGGTCGTGGGCGCCCTGGCTGTCGCGGCGGTCCTGGCGTGGTCCCTCCTCACCCGGCGGCGCACCGGTGCGATCTGGGCGGCCGCGGCGTTGTACCCGCTGGTGACGGTGGTCCTGGTCGCGGTGGGGCGCACGGGGCCGGACACCGCGACGGAGATCGTGCAGACCCTCCGGTACCACTCCGAACTGCCGGTGGTGCTGGCGGCGGCCACCGCTCTGGCGATCGCCGCACCGCGCCGGCAGGACGCCGCGCCCGAGGAGCGCGCCGCGCCCGAGGGGGACCCCGCACCGCGGATCGGCCGCGCGGGGACCTGGTTGCCGATGGCGGGCGCGCTCGGCCTGGTCGCGCTGCTCGCCTCCTCCGCCGTCTCGACCGTCTCGTACCGCCAGGTGTGGTCCGAGCAGCCGTCCCGCGACTACACCGAGCCGCTGTTGACCGCACTGCGCGAGCGGTCCGAGCCCCTGCTCGACAAGGAGGTCCCGCTCGAGGTGCTGCTGCCCCTGACGACGCCCGCCAACCGGCTGTCCGCGCTGCTCGCCGGGGTGCCGGGGGTCCCGGCGGTGGGGGCGTGGACCCGCGACCCGGTGGCGATCGACGCGCACGGGGCGCTGCATCCCGCCGACGTGGTCCCGGGCCGCACCATCCCGCAGGGGCCGGTGCCCGGGTGCGGCCACCGGGTCGGCCCGGACGGCGCCCGGATAGCCCTGGACGGTCCGCTGATCGGGCGCGACTGGGTGGTCCGGCTCCACCTCCTCGCGGACGCGGACGGTCACGTCGCGGTCCGCCTCGACGACGGCGACGAGGTGACGGCCCCCGTCCAGGCCGGGCCGGGGACGGTGTACGTCCGCCTCGAGGGCGGGGGGACGGGCCTGACCGTCTCCCCGGGCGGGGGCGCCTCCCAGCTGTGCGTGGGCAGCGGACCGGTCGGCGTACTCGTGCCGCGCTGAGGTTCCACGGCCCGGTGGACCATAATGGGCGGGTCGGACGGCGGGCCCACGGACGCCGAGAGGGACACGGGCACGGATAGGACTAGGAACGGAGGCGGGTCATCGACATCGCGTTGGTCATGATGACCCTCACCGCGCTCCTGGTGGTGCCCGGCGCGATCGTGGGCGCCGCCGCGCAACTGCCCCTGCGTCTCGCGCTGGGCACGTCGATCCCGGTCTCGTTCGGGATCGCCGCGATCGCCGGCTACGTCTACGGCCGGGTCGGGGTGCCGTGGTCGCTCGGCGCCTACGTGGTCGCCACGGCCGCGACCGCCGCGGTGGTCGGCGTGGTGGGGCTGCTGATCACCGGGGCGACATGGGTGTGGCGACGACGACGACGACGAGGCCGCGACGCCACGCCGGCGGACGGGCGACGCCGTCGCCGGCGCCGCCGAACCGGTCGGGTCGGCCGACTCCGCAGGGTTCGCGGGACCGCCGGGGTCGAGCGCCCCGGCCGGGTGGACGGCCGGCCCGGGCGGCGCTCGTGGTGGTGGCTGCTGCCGGGCGCGGCGATCCTGACGAGCGCCTGGCTGATCGGCCAGATGATCCTCACGGAACTCTCGGCGACCCCCGGCGGCACGGCGAACATCTTCCAGGGCTGGGACGCCCACTGGCACGCCAACTACATCCGCTTCATCCATGACCTCGGCGTGGCGTCGCCCGACCTCGCCGGGGAGCTGCGTTACCCGGAGAACGGCGCGACGCTCTACTACCCGAGCACGTGGCACTCGATCGCCGCCCTGGTCATGGGCCTGCGCGGGATCGGCGCCGTCGAGACGTACAACCTCGTGCAGATCGGCAGCGTCGCGCTCGTGTTCCCGCTGGGCGTGGCGGCGTTGGCGTGGCTGATCACCCACCGCCGGTTCTCCCGGCCCGTGGTGGCCACCTCGGCGGCCGTGGCCGCGATGGCCACCCCGCTGTTCCCGGGGCTGCCGTTCGTCGAGGTGATGGTGGCCGCCACCCCGTCGGCCGTGGCCAACGGTATGGCCGGTCTGGGGGCCGCGGTCGTGGTGGCGGCCCTGGCCGATCGGCGGCTCATCCCCGCCGCCGCGCTCGGACTGGTCGGTATCGGCGGCGTCCATCCGTCGGCCATGGTCACCGCGGCCGTGTTCGTGCTGTTCTGGTGGCTGTTCGACGGGCTGTGGCGGCCGGTCCGCGGTCGCGTGCGCGACTTCGTGGTGTTGGCCGGTATCGGGCTGGCCGGGGTGCTCACCCTGTTGCCGCAGGTGCTCACGGTGTCCGAGGAGGCCGACGACATCTCGGCCTTCGAGTTCCAGATCGACGCCGACCGCGCCGCCACCTGGGGCAAGGCGGTAGCACTGCAGGTGCGCCACGTCGAGGACTGGGGCGTGCGGTGGGTGCTGCTGTCCCTGGCCGCGCTGGGCCTGGTGGTGATGCTGCGCCGCAAGGTGTTCTGGCCGCTGCTGCTGTGGGGCGGGCTGCTGGTGGTGTGCGTCAACTCGATGAGCGTGTTCGGCAACTGGACCGGCGGTGTGCTCCGCGGGATCGGCAGCATCTACTACAACGACCCCCGCCGGATCGGGGTGGTGCTGGCCGTGGTCGTGGCCGCGGCGGTGGGTGTGGGCGTCGGGGCGACCGTCCAGGCGCTGGCGGGATGGTTGGGCAGGCTCGTCGATCCCCTCACCGACCCGGACGGTGGCGGCGTCCGGCTCGCCCGGGTGGCCGTGGCGCTGGCCGCCCTGGTGGGGGTGGGGTCCTGGGTGGTGCAGGCCTCGCCCGAGTACGCGGTCGCGGCCGGGGTGAACCAGCGGTGGAACCGCATGGTCGACGAGCACGACCTGCGCGCCTTCCGCTGGTTGTCCGAGCAGCCGCAGGCCTACTCGGGTCTCATCTACACCAATCCCGACGAGGGCTCGGGCTGGATGTACGCCACTGACGGGTTGCCCTCGACCTCGCGGCACTACCTGCAACCCGGTGCGACGGCCCCGCTGACCACCTATCTGTTCTCCCGGATGGACGAGGCCGGGGTGAACCCGCGAGTTGACCGCGCGTTGGCGGATCTCGGTGTGACGTACGTGTACGTGAGCCCGCCCAACTACTGGGGGTTCCAGAAGCCCAACGAGCACCTGTTGCGCCTCGACGGCACGCCCGGCCTGGCCAAGGTGTACGCCGAGTCGCAGGTGCGGATCTACGCGGTGCGGGGCGCGTTCACCGACGCCGAACTGGCGCAGATAGTGGAGGACTCCCCGTTCCCGCCCGAGCGGCGGTCCCCGCTCACCCGGGCGACCGGGACATACGGGCCGGAGTGACCTCGCCACCGGTCCCACGGTCGTATCCTGTGCACGGGCCTGAAGGTGAGGGAGCCGCGGCGGTGTCGTCGCAGACGAGGGGAGGGCAGCACATGCGAGCGTTGGTGACGGGAGGGGCCGGGTTCATCGGGTCGACCCTGGTGGACAGGCTGCTCGGTGAGGGCCATGACGTGACCGTGGTGGACAACCTGTCCCGCGGTCGGCTCGAGAACCTCGCGGCGGCCCGTGAGACCGGTGACCGGTTCGAGTTCCGCGAGCTCGACCTGACCGACCCCGCCATCGAGGACGTGGTGGCCGCCGCCCGGCCCGAGGTCATCTTCCACCTGGCCGCGCAGATCGACGTGCGGCTGTCGGTGGAGGATCCGGTCCACGACGCCCAGGTCAACGTCGTCGGCACCGTCCGGCTGGCCGAGGCGGCCCGCAAGGTCGGGGTGCGCAGGATCGTCTTCACCTCCTCAGGCGGGTCCATCTACGGGCCCGTGACCGAGCTGCCCGTCGCGGAGACCCGACCGGTGGACCCGCTGAGCCCGTACGCCGCCGGCAAGGTGGCCGGTGAGATCTACCTGGAGATGTTCTCGCGCCTGTACGGGATCGAGTGGGCGGGCGTGGCGCCGGCGAACGTGTACGGGCCGCGGCAGGACCCGCACGGCGAGGCCGGGGTGGTGGCGATCTTCTCCCAGCGCCTGCTGGCCGGTCAGCCCACGCGCGTGTTCGGCGACGGAGGCAACACGCGCGACTATGTGTTCGTCGACGACGTGGTGGACGCCTTCGTCCGCGCCGCCGAGGTCCCGGCCGCGGCGGGGCTGCGCTTCAACGTGGGCACCGGCGTGGAGACCACCGACCGTGGGCTGCACACCCTGGTCGCCGAGGCCGCGGGGGCCGCTGACGATCCCGAGTACGCCCCCGCCCGCCTGGGGGATGTCGCCCGTTCGGCCCTCGACGCCGAGCGCGCCGCCGAGGTGCTCGGCTGGACGCCGCGGGTGACGATCCGTGAGGGCGTCGCCCGGACGGTCGACTACTTCCGCGACTGACGCGCTAGTCGGTGTCGGCGCCCGCGTCGCCGTCCGCGCCGGCAGCGTCAGCGGTGCCGTCCTCACCCGCATCGCCGTCCACCTCAGCTGCGTCGGCGGCTCCGACCGCGTCGGCGCCCACGGCCGCGGCGCCGACGGCGTCCGGCTGCGGGGCGAAGTTGGGCCGGGGCAGGAACGGGCGGAGCAGGTCCGGGAATCCGGGCGCGGGCCGGGCACCGTCGGGTGCGGTGACCTCGAGCTCCCCCCCGCCCTGACCGGCGTCGTCCGCGCCGCCCGTGGCGTCACCCGTGGCGTCACCCGCGGTGCCGCCCTCGGCTCCGCCACCGGTGACACCGTCGCCCTCCGCCGGCGCAGCGGGCGCCACCGGGGCGGGGGCCGCGGGCGCGACCGGGACAACCGGCGCCTGACGGACCGGCTGGACGGCGGCGGCCCGCGGAACCGGCGCCGCGGTCGGCACACTGGTCACGGGGGCCACCGGGGCGACCGCCTGTTCGGCCCGATCGTCGGCGGGCTCGGTCTCCTCGGGCGCCTCGGTGCTCGCCTCGGTCGACTCCTCGCTGGTGGGGTCCTCGGTGCTCGACTCGGTGCTGGTCTCCGAGGAGGTGCTCGCGATCGGCTCGGCGGTGGGCCCGGTGGTCTGCGCGGATTCGACCTGCGCGCGGGCCCGCTCGACGGCCTCGGCGCTGCGGTGGGAGTCGTACCAGAGGCCGGCGGAGATCAACCCGACCGACAGGACGCCCAGGGCGCCCATCCCCACGGTGGTGAGAGACGGCGGGGTGAACCGGGTGTCGAGCGAAGCCATGGGCCCCGGTATCAGACAGCGTCCGTGGGAACGCCAACCTCTTCCCTCGCCGCGCGCGTCGCCGGTGGAACCGTCGTCAGTCGCTCGGGCCCCTCCCAGAGCACGGCCGCCTCGCCGTAGGGGTCCTGATCGCGACGGAGCAACAGGCCCACGGCATGTCGGCGCAGGACGGGCAGGACGCGCCCCTCCTGACCGCGGTCCACGCCGGTGTGGCGCGCCCGGATCCGCCGTTCACGCCACAGGGGCACCTGCCCGCCGAGCATCACGGCGAGCATCGCCCGGAACGCCCCGCAGTCCCGGTCGAACACGCCGCCGTGACCGCGCGTGCCGTAGACGGGCGTGCCGTCGGCGAAGTAGCCGGTGTCGAGTCGGACGGCGCCGCCGCCCAGGTCGGAGTGCGACCCGCGCTGTCGTAGGCCGAACCGGATCTGCAGTAGTTCCACGGGGTCGCCCGGTGCGGTGAGGGAGTACCTGCGTACCGGTCCGGGGGCGCGCCAGTCCGACGGCCCCGCGACGCCCACCCCGAGATCGGGCGACTCGGCGTAGATCACCCGGTCGGCGCGCAGGCCGAGCCGTTCGGCGGTGCCCACGATCCGCCCGCCGTACGAGTGCCCCACCACGGTCAGTGCCGCACCGGGGCATTCGATCTCCATGACCCGGTCCACCTCACGACAGAAGCGGACCAGGCGCGGCGCCATGGCGTCGGCGAACCGGGGATCGCCGGCATCGGCCATGATGTCCTGCGGGAACTCGCCGTCGAGAAACGTCACCACGGACAGTCGCCCGCCGCCGGACTCGACGAGGTCCACCGCGACGTCGGTGTTGACGTGGGACATGTCCAGGTTGGTGCCGGTGCCGGGCACGTACACCGCCACCGCCTCGATGTCCGGGCCGAGCTCGCCCACCACCTCGATCATCCGCCCACCGCGGCGCGGTGAGAACGCCGGGAAGGAACGACGACGACGACGAGCATCACGCCGCGCCATCGTCTCCAGACGCCCGATGCGCGGACTCCACGGCGTACCCGCCAGCTGTTCGCGGTGGAGCGCGGCGCGCACGGCCACCGCGTTGGCGCGGGCCCGCACCGGCCAGGGCACGCCGTACGTCCCGCCCACGGCCTCGGTCTCGGCCAGCGCGAGGAGTCGCCGGTCGGCGACGGGCATGTGCTCGACCGTCGCATACACATCGGACGGGTCGGCAGGTTCGGGTCCGGCCGGGCCCGGGTCCCAGGCCGCGACGGTCGCGGCGGTGTCGAGCCCGCCGGTTCCGCCCGGCCCGCCCGCGACGTCCGGCCCGCCCGCGACGTCCGGCCCGCCCGCCACGTCTGGCCCACCCGCCGCGACCCCGGCGAGCCTGGCCAGGTCGGCCAGCGCGTTGTCCGCTGCCCGGTCCAGCGTCGCCCTCAGGGCCGCGCGCCCGGGCTCGGGAAGCGGGTCCGGCCCGTCGAGGTCGTCCCAGGAGTCCTCGGCGAGCTCGACCAGCCGGTACACGCCCGCCAGGATCTCGGTCAGGCCGCGGGCCTCGCCGCCGACGGCGTCGGCCAGCGCGTCCAGGGCGGGGGAGCGGGTCGTGGAGGTGAGGAGCGCGTCGCGCGCGGTCGCCAGGGCGTCCCGCGCCGAGACGAGGCCGGCGGCCAGCTCGAGTAACCGGATTACCCGGACCGGCGGCGGGGTCTCCGGCAGTGCGCCGGTCACCGCGGCCGCCGGAACGGCTGGGTGTCGGCGACGGCCCGGGCCGCGTCCCGGACAGCCGCCTCGGACAGCGTGCCCTCCGCGAGACCGTCGGTCAGCGCGAGCAGGCGCGCGATCCGATCGGAGGCGGGGCGCAGGAGGGCGCGGACCTCGTCGTCGTCGTCGATCCGGGCGAGACCCCCGCGCGCGCCGGTGTCCCCACCGGCGGCGTCACCCACCTCGCCCGTTCCGGGCTGGTCACCGGCATGGAGGACCGCGTCGAGTCGTCCGCGCGCCACCCCGAGGCGGCGTCGCAGGCGCGCGGCCTCGCCGCGGACGTCCTCGTTCGCGCCCTCGTCCACGGCTGCGGTCAGGACCGCATCGGGTCGTCGTCGTCCGGGGCCGGCTTCATGACCACCGCGTCGACCTTGTCATCGGGCCGCACTGCGTTCTGTAACGCGATCGTCCGCGCCAGGCGCGAGTACCGCAGTTCCTGCTCGCGGAAACGCACATAGGTGGACACCGTCACGAACGCGAAGCCCATGACCAGCGCGTACAGCACCAGGTCGGTGCCGCGCTGGACCCCGAGCGCGTTGGCGACCACGGTGAGGTCATCGGGCCGGATCACGGCGTAGACCATGAACACGACGAACAGCACGAAGCCGATCTTCACCCCGGCCTTCGCGCGCGCCTTGCGGCGGTTGGCCAGGAAGAACACGACCAGCGCGGCGCCGGCCAGCAGGAGCAGGACCTTGATCATCGGGGCAGCCTCTTTCCCACGAACCCGTCGGAGAGGATGTTGATGCCGTTGAGCAGCGACTGGCCCTTGGACATCGAGTACTCGGTGTACAGGATGTCGACCGGCTGCTCGGCCACCCGCCAGCCGCGACTGTCCATGAGCTCCACGAACTCGCTGGCGTGGCTCATCCCGTTCATCCGCAGGTTGAGGTCCTCCGCGACGCGACGGTTGAACACGCGCAGACCGTTGTGGGCGTCGGTCAGACCCAGCCGCCGGTTGCGCGGACTCAGCAGCACCACGGTCCGCAACACGAGGCGCTTGATCAGCGGCACCTGGTCGTCGTCGCGGCGGGGGCGACCGAAACGCGTGCCCACCACGATGTCCACCGGCTCGGAGCGCACCCGCTCCACCATGGCCAGCACGTCCTTGACCTGGTGCTGCCCGTCGGCGTCGAAGGTGACGAAGTACCGGGCCCCCGGCTGGGCGCGGGCGTACTCCACACCGGTCTGGATGGCCGCGCCCTGGCCCAGGTTCACCGGATGGCGGACCAGGTGCGCACCCGCGCGGTGGATCGCCGCGGCCGAATTGTCCGCCGACCCGTCGTCCACCGCCACGATGTTGGGGAACGTCCCACGCGCCGAACGGAGCACCTCCTCGATCACGGCGCCCTCGTTGAAGCAGGGGACGATCAGCCACACGTCGTGGTTTCGGACGTCCTCGTTCCGGCCCGCTGAGTCGCCGCCTGGGTGCTGCTCACTGTCACTGCTCATCGGAGGTCGATACTATGCGACCGGACGGACAATCCGGTGACGAGAAGGACGGCGGTTCCCCTGATGGCCATCGACGTGATGCTCCCCTACTACGGGGACGTCGACCACTTCAAGAAGGCCGTGGACAGTGTCCTGGCACAGAGCTACCGCGATTTCCGGTTGGTCGTGGTGGACGACGGTTACCCGGATCCGGAGCCGGCCCGCTACATGGGCGAGATCACCGCGCGCGACGAGCGGGTGACCTACGAGAAGAACGAGACCAACCTCGGCGCGAACGGCAACTACCGCAAGTGTCTCGGGATGGTCACCGCGCCGGTCGTCGTGGTGATGGGCGCCGACGACATCATGCTGCCCAACTACCTGCAGGTCGTGGCGGACGGGTTCGCCGCCGTGCCGGACGCCGCCGTTATGGAGGTGGGGGTCAGCGTCATCGACGAGCACGGCGCGCCCGTCCGGGGGCTGTCCGACTCGGTGAAGGCGTTCACCCAGCCCAAGGCGCAGGGCCGCACCGTGCTGCACGGCGAGAAGCTCATGACCTCGCTCATGCACGGCAACTGGACCTACTTCCCGTCGCTGGCGTGGAACTCCGAGTGGGTCAAGCGGATCGGGTTCCGTGAGGGTCTGGACGTGGTGCAGGACCTCGCGCTGCTGGTCGACGTCATCACCGGGGGCGGCCACATGATCTACGACCCCACGCTGGCGTTCCTCTACCGCCGGCACTCGGCGTCGGACTCGTCGGTCCGCGCCCTCGACGGTCGGCGGTTCGACGAGGAGGCCCGCTTCTTCGCCGGTGAGGCCGACGCGTTCGCCGCCCGCGGCTGGAAGAGCGCCGAGCGGGCCGCGCGCCTGCACGTCACCTCGCGGCTCAACGCGCTGTCGCTGATCCCGACCGCGGCCAGGGCCGGCAAGCTGACCGAGGGCGGCAAGAAGCTGCTCGGGCACACGTTCCGCAAGTTCTGACGAGGAGCGTGGCGCGTGATCCCCGAGACGTGGATCCCGCACCGTCGCGACGACGGCGAGGTGGTCGGCTGGATCGACATGACGGTCGCCGAGCCGGCCCTCGTGCCGATCGACAGGCTGGGCCGGCCGATGAGCCCGGTCGACGAGTGGCACGAGGCGGAGGCCGCGCTCGACGGTGTCGGCCTGCGCTTCCTCATGGACCGGTACGTCGTCCACGACGACGGGCGTGACACCGAGGTCCGCATCGCCCACGTCTACGACGACCGCATCGTGCTGACCACCGCGCTCACCGACGCGGTGGAGGACGTGGGCCGCGAGATCGTCGTGCCGTTCCCGGCGCAGGCCTCGCTGCGGAGGGCATAGCGACTCTCTGCTGCCGGGGCCCGGGTGGGCCCGTGCTCCCCGGCGCGCCCGCCGGGGCCTCAGCGTCGCACGATCACCATCCGTTCCCCGACTTCGCGGACGTCGAAGCGGGCGGGATCGTCGAACTGCCGCGGCCGGAAGACGATCTCCTCGCGCGCGTTGTTCTGGACCCGGGGCATCTGGTTGACGATCGCGGGGAAAACCCAGCGGCGGGACCCCTCGCGGGTGAGGACCAGAACGTCGGGGCTGCGGAACTCGCTCCTCTCAAGTGCGGCGGTCAGCTCTCCGGGGGTCTCGGTGTCCGCCCAGCTCCGGATCTCGTCGAGGCGCTCCTCGTACCGGCCGGCCGGCGTGGCGTACGCCTGGGCCGGCGCCTGGAACGAGAAGTACGGCCGGTAGGCGTAGAGGGTCGGATCCGAGGTCAGCAGGACGAGGTCCGAGGGTGCCCGGTCGCCGGTCATGTCGTCCACAGCGTCCAGCTCGTCGCGGGGCACCGCGGGGAACCCGCGGGCTTCGGCGGCGAACTCCGCATCCTCCCCGGAGACGTGCTGCACCATCTGGACGGCAGCGAGGCCCGCGACCACCACCGCCGCGGCGGTGACGCGGCCACGGGACCGGTCGGGAGAGGTCCGCACGGCCCACCGGGCCAGCGTCAGCGCGCCGACCACGCCCGCCAGGGCGAGGACGAGGGTGATGATCGGGATCATCCGGAACGGCAGCAGCGTGCTGCCGGTGACCGCCCGCAGCCCCGAGAGCACGTACCACCCGAGGACGGTCACCGCCGTGAGGCCCAGGGCCTGTGCGAGGACGAGCCGTCGATCGGCCGGGGGGAGAGGGCCGTCGGCGTCGGTGTCGGCGACGTGGTCCGTGTCGTGCTCGGTGCCGATCCGCGTTCGCAACGTCGCCGCCGCGCGCTCGGAGGCCCGGCCGGCTCCGTCGGGCCAGACGGTGACGACCAGCCACACCACGCCGATCAGGCACAGGAGCCCGACGGCGGACACCTCGAGCATCGGCAGCGGCCACCGCGAGGCGATCTCGGGCGCGAAGTCGTTGGCCACCGAGGGTTCGGTGTCCGCGCCGCCGAGGGCGGCCAGCAGGAATCGGTGCCAGAACAACAGTGCGATCGCCGCGGAGATCGCCGCCATGGCGGCCAGGCGGCCGAGCAGGGCGAGGACCACCGCACGATCGGTGCGGTATCGCCAGGAATGGATGACGACGACGAGGCCCACCAGCAGCGCCGCGACACCCGCGATGAGGGTGTAGCCCAGCGCAGCCCAGCCGAGGTACAGGCCGGTCGTCGCGACCAGCGGCCACGTGGGTCCGCGGCTCGTCCGGGATCCGGCTGCGGCGGCCACCCGTGCGCAGAGGAGGAACGTCGCCACGACGACCTGCGGGAGCAGGCAGATGAGGATCCACGAGTAGGGCTCGTAGGCGTTGGTGTGCCCGCCGATGACCGAGGTGACGAGACCGAACACGACGGCAAGCCGCGCGGGGACGAGCCATCGCCAGGCCACGAACGCGATCGCGCCGGCGATGGCCATGGTGACGATGGCGTACGGCTTGTAGAACTCCCAGCCGTCGATGCCCGTGATCCGGGACAGCTGCCCGCCCACCCAGAACCACTGTGGCGGGTAGAAGGGCGCGGCGTCGGCGTAGAAGGGGTCGGCGAGGGCGGGGGAGTCGGCGAAGCGGGTGACGTAGGCGACGCGGTTGAGCTGGTCGCCGCCGAGGCCGAACAGGTAGTGCGGCGTGCCGTTCAGCAGCAGTCCGAGGTGGGAGGAGGCCAGGAAGGCCGGCCCGGCGGTTCCGAGCAGCCACAGGGCCCGGCCGCCAGTGGCCCTGCGCAGCAACAGCCACCCGGCGAGGATGACGACCCCCGCGGCGAGGGTCGCGCCGAAGGTCTCGGGCAGCCAGCTGGGTTCGACGAACGGCAGCGCGTCGACTCCCGTGAACGTGAGGGCACCGACCACGGCCGCGACCAGGAGGGCGGCGAGGAGTTCGCCGCCCCGGCGGGCGAGCAGACGGACGTCGGTCATGCGTCGGTTTCCGGGTGGCGCGCGGTCACGGCCAAGCCGGTGACGTGGACCGCGACCCCGATGCCGGGGCCGGCGAGGAGCGCGATCGCGGCGCGCACGTCGAGTGGTCCGGGCACGGCGACGAGAAGCGCCGCCGCGGCGACGACCGCGACCCACCACCCGGCGTTGTAGAGCAGGTGGCGGTCGAAGGCCAGCGCCGCGTTGCCCGTCACCATCAGGGCGGCGGTGCCCACGGACGCGGCGGTGAGGGCGGCCAGTACCGCACCGGGCAGTTCGAAGTCGCCTCCGAACAACACGCGGATCAGCCACGGGCCGACCAGCCACGCGGCCCCCGCTCCCACGATCCCCACCGCCGTCACCAGGCCGAGCGGGGCGGCCAGCGACCGCGGTCCGCGGGCGCGGCGCTGGACGAAGTAGACGATGATCGCGCTCTGGAAACTGGTGAGCGGCACGAGCAACGGCGCGCGGGTCAGGGTGATGGCGAGGATCACCGCGCCGACGAGTGGCGCCGGATCGTCCGCGCGGACGGTGGCGGTGACGAACAGCGGGAACCCGGTCACCAAGGCCGAGGTGCCGGCGGAGGCGAGCATGGCTGCCCCGGTGTTGCGCCAGAAGCGCCGGCGACCGGCGTCGACGGCGGAGGCCAGCGCGTCGCGGGTGGCGGGGGACAGGGCGATGAGCAGCGCCCACGTGACGGCGCCTGCGACCGTGGCCACGGCGAATCCGAGACCGGCGTCGCCGAGCCACCACGCGACGCCCGCCACGGCCAGGCGCAGCGCCGCGTCGACGGTGAGCAGGACCGCGTACAGGCCCCAGCGTTCGGTTCCCGACAGGGCGCCCGCGGTGGCGGCCTGGAGGGTGAAGCCGAGGATGCCGAACGCCATGATGGCGACGCCGACGCCGGAGAACGTGGGCAGGCCCAGCGCGGGCCAGGCCGGTGCGCTCACGGCCACCGCGGCCGCGAGGACCAGGCCCAGCGTGAGCCCGGCCGGCAGCAACCGGACGGCCGACCGCGGCGGCCGCGCGCCGACCGTGCCGGTCCCACCCCCGCGGGCCGAGCGGACGGCGCGGGTGACTTCCTGCATCAGCCCGTTGGCGACGCCGCCGAGGGCGAAGAACGCTCCCCAGTAGGTGGCGAACAACGGATAGTCTGCCGGGCCGAGTGCGCGGCCGGCGACGAGCATCACCAGGTACCCGGAGGCCGCGGCGAACAGGGTCGCCAGCGTCAGTGCCCGCATCCCGCCCGCGGCCGACCGGCCGGTGGTGGGTGTCGGCTCAGTGGCTGCCGGTGTCGTCATCGGGCATACCGAGGGTCGGCGGCAGGGGCTCGGAGAACAGCCAGGCGTTCCACAGCGGCCGCAGGTCGACGGGGGAGTGGTCGGCGGCCATGTGGAGGAAGTCGTCGGTGGTGACGGTCCTGCCGGAGTACGTCGCGACCCACGTGCGGAGGAGATCGAAGAAGCGGTCGTCGCCGATCGTCAGGCGCAGGGCGTGCAGGGTCAGGGCGCCGCGCTTGTAGACACGGTCGTCGAACATGTCCTCGGGTCCGGGGTCGGACAGGAGGAGGTCCTGCGGGGAGTTCTGCAGCTTGGAGTAGTAGCGCAGGGCGTGACTTCCGGCGTCGGCGCCGCCGGAGAACTCGGTCCAGAGCCATTCGGCGTAGCAGGCGAACCCCTCGTGCAGCCAGATGTGCTTCCACTCGGCGATGGTGACGGCGTTGCCGAACCACTGGTGGGCCAGCTCGTGCGCGATGAGTCGCTCGTCCGAGTCCGGCCGGCCCGCGGCCTCACACGTGTTGCGTCCGAACGTCGACATGCCCATCGCCTCTAGCGGGATCTCGAGTTCGTCGTCGGTCACCACGACCTTGTAGCTGTCGAACGGGTACGGGCCGAAGAGATCGGAGAACACGGTGATCATCTCGAGTTGCCGGGCGAAGGCCTCCCGGAATCCCCGCTTGAGGTCGGCGGGGACGAAGGCGTGGAACGGCACCGGCCCGTCGGTGGCCTCGAGGTGGTCGTACTGACCGAGGTTGACGGTGACCAGGTAGGTCGAGGTGGGGTGCGGGAGGTCGAAGTCCCAGGCGGTCGTGCTGCCACTGCGCTTCTTGCCGACCAGCGTGCCGGTGACGACGGCGCGGTACGGCGAGTCGGTGGTGAGCCGGATGCGGAACGGGGCCTTCGCCGAGGGGTGGTCGTCGCAGGGGAACCAGCTGGCGGCGCCGTTGGGCTGGCCCGCGACGAGGACCCCGTCGGTCAGTTCCTCCCAGCCCACCTCGCCCCACGGCCCACGGATCGGCTTCGGGTTGCCGGAGTAGCGGATGGTCAGGGTGAACGCGGATCCCACGGCGAGTGGTTCGGCGGGGGTGATCGAGAGCTTGCCGCGGGGCCGGGTGTAGCGGGCGACGCGGCCGCCGTCGAGGAGGACCTTGGACACGGTCAGGTGCGGGGAGAGGTCGAGCCGGATCGTCTCCAGCGGCTCGGTGGCGGTCGCGGTGATCACCGCCTCGCCACGGAGGTTGTTGGGGCTCACCTTGTAGCTCAGGTCCAGCTCGTAGCGCGTGACGCGATATCCGTGGTTGCCCGCGCCGGGCAGGTAGGGGTCGACCGGGTCGGCGCCCGACGGCGTGCGTGGGGACGCGATCCTGGCGACGAGGTCTGACTTCACTGCCTTCAATTCCATGACCTGCGCGAGTCTAGAGGACCCGGGGCGGGCGGCACCCGTCTCGACGCGAGACGTGGCCGATCCCGAGAAAGTAGTTGCCAAACTGGAAAGTACTTGTCTAGTCTCAATATCACTCCGCGGCGGAAACTCCCCCGGGCACCGACGGAAGGCAGACCCATGGACCCGCAGAATTCCAGCACCGGCGAGGTCGATCGAGCGGAGGCCGCCCGCATGCTCGCCGAGGCCGAGGGGCGCCCACCGGTCAGCTCCCGGCACGACGCCCGCCTGTTCGCCGCGTTCGCCGCGGCCATCTCGCTTCTGATGGGGATCGGGACAGTCGCGATCATGTTCTCCAACTGGGCGCTCGTGCCGTACGTGCTGTTGCTCTTCGTGGCGATCTTCTGGCAGCGACGCGCGATCAAGGCGGGCCCCCGCGGATCGGGACGGACCTACACGTGGGGCGTCGCGGGATCGGGGGTGATGATCCTCGTCGTCGTCACCGGCCTCAACGTCATCCGCACCACGATCGGGCTCACCGCCTGGTGGTACCTCCTCGGGGTTCTGTTCGTCGCCCTGCCCGGCCTGGTGGCCGCCGCGATCATCGACCGGCGGGGACCCGAGCGGTGAGCGGAGAGAAGTTGAGCGGCGAGAAGATGAGCAGCGAGGCGACGGGCGGCGAGACGACGACGAGCACCCCGGCTGCATCGGGGGGGCCCGCCCCGGGGGCGGGCGGCGGATCGGGAGGGCACGCTCGCCACCGGTTGGACGAGGTCATCCACGCGCCCGTCCGCTTCTCCATCGTCGCGGCCCTGGCCGGCGTCGACTACGCGGATTTCGCCACCATCCGCGACGCGGTCGAGGTCACCGACTCGACACTGTCCAAGCAGGCATCGGTGCTGGAGAAAGCCGGATACGTCAAGGTCAGCAAGGGGTACGTCGGCAAACGGCCGCGGACGTGGTTGTCGCTCACCCGCGACGGACGCAAGGCCTACGCGTCCCACCTGGCGGCGCTGCGAGCCATCGCCGGCGGCTGACCCGCCTACCGGCTCAGCCCCGCCAGGGCGCGATCGGATTGCCCTGCCAGCGGGTGCCGGGCGGGATGCGGTCACCGCGCATCACCAGCGAGGCCGGGCCGACGGTCGAGCCGTCGCCGATCGACGACGCCGGCAGCGCGACGCAGTGGCACCCCAGCGTGGCGCCGGCCTCGATCGTCACCCGGTCGATCTGCATGATGCGGTCGTGGAACAGGTGGGTCTGGACCACGCAGCCGCGGTTGATGGTGGCGCCGTCGCCGAGGGAGACCAGGTCCGCCTCGGGCAGCCAGTACGACTCGCACCACACGCCTCGGCCGATCCGTGAGCCCAGCAGGCGCAGCATCGCGTTCATCACCGGGGTGCCCGACGCGGGCCGGGCCATCCACGGCGCGGCGAGCAACTCGATGAACGAGTCGGCGACCTCGTTGCGCCACACGAACGACGACCACAGCGGCTGCTCGCCCGCGCGGATCCGGCCCACGAGGATCCACTTGGCCAGGGCGGCGACCACCAGGGCGACCAGGCCGGCGTACGCCAGGATCAGCCCGGAGGTCAGTGCCGCCACGCCGAAGCCCCACTCCAGGTGGATCTCCTGCATCACCACCAGGACGCTCACCAGCAGCAGGAACGACATCCAGACGGGGACCAGTCGCAGGGTCTCCCACGCCGCCCGGGCGACCTTGAGGCGTCGCGGCGGCTGGTAGGTGCGGACGTCGTCGGTGTCGGCGACGGCGCGAGGGAGTTTCTGCGGCGGCGACCCCAGCCACGAGGTGCCCTTCTTGGCCTTCTGCGGGGCGGACGAGAGCACGGCGACCAGGCCGCGCGCGGGCACCTTCCGCCCGGCGGAGGCGATCCCGGAGTTGCCGAGGAAGGCGCGCTTGCCGACCTGGGCGTGCTCCAGACGCATCCATCCGGAGCCCAGTTCGTACGGCGCGACCATGGTGTCGTCGGCGAGGAATGCCCCGTCGCGGACGGTGGTGAGCGCGGGGATGAGCAGCACGGTCGAGGCCTCGACGTCCTTGCCGATCCTGGCTCCCAGCATGCGCAGCCAGACCGGGGTGAGCATGGAGGCGTAGAGCGGGTAGAGCCAGTTCCGGGCGGCGTCCATGAGGCGTTCGCTGCACCAGGCCTGCCAGGCGATCCGCGAGTGGACCGGGTGGAAGCCGGGGTCCAGGCCGATCGACAGCAGCCTCACCGCCCCGAGGGTGGCCGCGGCGAAGAGTGCGAGCGCGAGGAGGGTGGCGGGGACCGACCACAGTGCGGCGAGCAGGGCCATCTCGCCCGGGCTGCCCGCGCCGCGGGCTCCCCAGGCCACCAGCGCGAGGCCGGCGAGCAGGGCCGCCAGCGGCATCGCACCGAGCGCGACGGCGGAGAACTGGTAGACCAGGCTCCAGAGCCGGTTGTGGGGCGCGGGCTCGGCCGGCCAACTCGATCCACGCTTGCCGCGCTTGAGCGCGGGCGAGCCTGCGTAGCGCTTACCGGCCTTGACCGTGCCGACCACCGCGGACCCGATCTCCACGTGGGCCCCGCGGCCCACCACCGCGCCGGGCAGCAGGGTGGACCGGGCGCCCACCACCGCGTTCTCGCCGATCTCCACGGAGCCCACGTGCACGAGGTCGCCGTCGATCCAGTACCCGGCCAGGTCCACCTCGGGTTCGATCGAGGCCCCGTCGCCCACCCGGAGCAGGCCGGTGACCGGTGGGAGGGTGTGCATGTCCACACCGTGTCCGATCTGCGCCCCCAGCAACCGGGCGAAGGGGGTGAGCCACCCGGCACCCTCGAGGTTGGCGACCCCGGAGACCTCGACCAACCGCTCGGCGGCCCAGATCCGCAGGTGCACCGACCCCGCCCGTGGGTACGTCCCCGGCGCCACGCCGGCGGTGAGCACCCGGCACAGGCCGGCGGTGACCAGCATGCGGCCGGCGGGCAGCAGGAGCAGAACCACCATGATCCCGAGCACCCACCACGACACCGGCCGCGCCCAGGGCAGCCCGAGGCCGACGGCGACGTTGTTGGCGATACCCACCCAGGTGAGCCACTGCAAGCCGGTCAGCGTGAGCAGCGGGATCGTGGCGAGCACCTGCAGGAGCTGCGCGCCGCGGCCGACGGGTCGGACGTACCGCGGTTCGACCTCGGCTTCCGGTTCGAGTTCGTCGAGGTACCCGGCGAAGTCGCCCAGGCGCGAGCGGTCGTAGATGTCGCCGACGGTCACCGCGGGGAAGCGTTCCCGGACGCGGGCCACCACGTGCGCGGCGGCGAGCGAACCGCCCCCGAGGGCGAAGAAGTCCTCGTCGACCCCGGAGACGTCGGCCCCGAGGGCGGCCGACCACAGTTCGGCGACCCACGCCTCGATGCCGTCGAGTTCCGACTCGGCGGCCGACGTCTGGGCCAGCGGCCACGGCAGGGCGGCGCGGTCGACCTTGCCGGAGGTGCGGGTCGGCAGCTCGTCGACCAGGGCCAGGCGCGGGACCACGCCGGCGGGCAGGTGCTCGCGCAGGAGGCCGGCCGCGCCGGGCAGGTCGAACTGGTCGGGCTGCTCGGCCACCAGGTACGCGACGAGCACCGGTTGGCCGGCGTCGGTCTTCTTCACGGCGGCGGCGCCGGCGCTCACCCCGGGCAGGGCGGACACGGCGGTGTCGACCTCCCCCAGCTCGAGGCGGCGGCCGCCGATCTTGACCTGGTCGTCGACGCGGCCGTTGAAGTACAGGCCGTCGGCCTCGAGTCGGACCACGTCGCCGGAGCGGTAGGCGCGCTCCCAGCCCAGGGTCTGCATGGGCCCGTACTTCTCGGCGTCCTTCTCGGGGTCCAGGTATCGCGCCAGGCCGACTCCGCCGATCACCAGCTCGCCGGACTCCCCGTAGCCCACCGGATCGCCCGCCGCATCGACCACCGCGAGGTCCCAGCCGTCCAGCGGCAGCCCGATCGACACCTCACCGACGCCGTCCAGCCGGACCGCGCAGGCGACGACGGTCGCCTCGGTGGGGCCGTAGGTGTTCCACACCTCGCGACCGTCACCGACCAGGCGTTCGGCCAATTCCGGAGGGCAGGCCTCGCCGCCGAGGATCACCATCCGGATACCGGCGAGCATCGAATCGGGCCACATCGAGGCGAGGGTCGGCACCGTGGAGATGACGGTGATCCGCCGATCCCGCAACCACGGGCCGAGGTCGAGGCCGGACTTGACGACCGAGCGCGGCGCGGGTACGAGGCACGCCCCGTGGGCCCAGGCCAGCCACATCTCCTCGCAGGAGGCGTCGAACGCCACGGACAGCCCCGCCAGCACCCGGTCGCCGGGGCCCAGCGGCGCGCCGGTGAGGAAGAGCCGGGACTCGGCGTCGACGAACGCCGCGGCGCTGCGATGCGTCACGGCCACACCCTTGGGCAGGCCGGTGGTCCCGGAGGTGAAGATGATCCAGCAGTCGTCGTCCACCGTCGGGCCGCGGTGTCGCGAGGGTGCGGTGGTGCGGCCGGGATCGGTGACGAGCATGCCGTCGGCGGTGTAGACGGCCGCGACCTGCGCCTGACCGAACACCAGATCGGCGCGCTCGGCGGGGTCGTCCACGTCGACGGGCACGTACGCCGCGCCGGCGGCGAGGGTGCTGAGGATTGCCAGGTAGAGGTCCGCGGAGCCCGAGGGCATGTGGATGCCGACCCGGTCGCCGGCGACGACGCCCTGGTCGTGCATCCACCGGGCGGAGGTGTGGATCGTCCGCGCCACCTCGTCGTAGCTCAGGACGCGGGTGCCGTCGTCGATGCACGGCGCGTTCGGGTGGCGGGTCGCCGCGGCGTCGAACACGTCGAGGAGTGTCCGGGGTTCCGCGGCGTGTGAGCTGCGAAGATACTGCGCGGGAATGGTGGCCACCCGCGGATCGTATCCCGCGTAGGTGAACTGCCCGCCGCGGTCACCCGGGGCTGGTTAAGTGAGGCGGATGACAGAGAACCTCAGCAACAAGACCATCGTGATCGTGGGAGCGGGTCCGGGATTCGGCCGCACGCTCGCCCTGCAGGCCGCCGCACAGGGGGCGACGGTGGTCGTCGCCGCCCGCACGGAGTCGCGGGTCGTCGAGATCGCCGAGGAGGTCCGTGCGGCTGGCGGAAGCGCGATCGCCGCGGCCGTGGACGCCACCGACCCGGAGTCGGTGCGAGCGTTGCGGGAGACGGTGGAGGGTCACACCGATGCGGTGCACGGTCTGGTCTACAGCGCGTTCGCGGTGCCCAGCATGAAGCCGCTCGCGCAGACAGACCACGACCAGATCTCCCGCGGGATCGACCTGTCGGTGCTCGGCGCCCTGCGCACCACGCAGGAGTTCACCCCGCTGCTCGAGGCCGGCGCCGCTCCCGCCACCGGCACCGCAGCCGGCTCCGCTGCCGCCGCCGACTCCGCCACAGGCGCGGCCCCCGCCAGCGCGTCCGTCGTCATGATGGCCTCAGCGGTGATCCACCACTCCCGCGAGCGCTACGCGGGCTACAAGATCGCCAAGACCGCCCTCGTCGCGCTGGGCCATTCCCTGGCCACCGAGCTCGGCCCGCGGGGCATCCGCGTCAACACCGTGGCGCCCGGGTACATCTACGGCGAGACGCTCAAGGCGTACTTCGAGCACCTGGCCACCAAGTACGGCGGCACGGTCGACGACGTCTACGCCCACACCGCAGAGAAGATGGATCTGCGGCGCCTGCCCTCCGAGCGCGAGATCGTCGACCCGGTGCTGTTCCTGCTCTCCGACGCCGCCTCCGCGGTCACGGGCCAGACCCTCACGGTGGACTGCGGCGAGTTCCACACCTGAACCGGGCGGACCGCACCCCGACGCCGGATCAGGGTCTGAGAATCGGGTCTTTCCCCGATGCGGAGCGGGTGCTCGGGGAGGAGAGTGGAGGTCACCGGGGAGAGGTCCCCGATCCCCCTTTCCCGACGACGACGAGGTGTGACGTCATGACCTACTCCCCAGATTCCGGGCCCAAGCGACTGATGCGGTCGGAGGACCGCTGGATCGGCGGCGTGTGCGGTGGGCTCGCCGACTACTTCGGGCTGGACCCGGCGTTGGTCCGCCTCCTGTTCGTGGCCTCGATCCTGCTGCCGGGTCCGCAGCTGCTCATCTACGTGATCCTGTGGTTCGTCATGCCCGATTCCCGTGCCTCGCGAGCCCGCGCCTGAGGGGCCCGTGGCAGGCTGGGGCCATGAGCACTCCAGACACCTCAGCCGCTCCCGGCGAGTACGCTTCCGTCCGCATCGAGAAGGGTGCCCGTCACCCGCACGTCGCACAGGTGACGTTGATCGGCCCGGGGCGCAACAACGCGATGGGCCCGGACTTCTGGGCCGAGATGCCCCGCGTGATGGCCGAGCTCGACGCCGACCCCGAGGTCCGCGCCGTCGTGCTCGCCGGCGAGGGCCGCAATTTCACGTACGGCCTGGACCTGATGGCGATGATGCCGCAGTTCATGGAGTTCCTGCCCGAGGACAAGACCCCGGACGCCTCGCGTAACGAGCGCATCCTGGACTTCGTGGAGAACATGCGTCAGGCCGTCGACGCGGTCGCGTCGGCCAGGACGCCCACCGTCGCCGCGATCCAGGGCCGCTGCATCGGCGGTGGCATGGACCTCATCTCGGCCTGCGACGTCCGCCACGGTTCGGCGGACTCCAGCTACTCGGTCCGGGAGGTCAAGGTGGGCATCGTCGCCGACATGGGCTCGCTCGGGCGACTGCCGTACATCATCGGCTCCGGGCTGACCCGTGAGCTGGCGCTGACCGGGCGCGACATCGACGCGGAGACCGCGCTGCGCTACGGGCTGGTCACGCACGTCGCCGACGACGCCGCCGGGGTGCTGGACTCGGCCCACGCCACGGCCGCCGAGATCGCGGACAACCCGCCGCTGGTGGTCCGCGGCACCCGCGAGGTCCTCAACCGGGCGATCGAGGGGCCGATCTACGAGTCCAACCGCTACGTCGCCACGTGGAACGCCGGCTTCCTGGCCTCGGCGGACATGATGGAGGCCATCGGCTCGACGCTGGAGAAGCGCGAGGCGAGGTACACCGGCCGCTGACCGCGCCCCGCCGACCGCCGACCGCCGGCCGCGCGCCCCGTCCGCCGAGAAGAGTGTTTCGCACCTCGCTACTCGGGCGATACGAGCGAAATGCTCTTCTCGGCGTGCCGGGCCTGGCGCCGGGCCAGGCGGTGTCAGCCGCGGAAGGGCTCGGCCTTCTCCTCGGGGTGCTCGGTGAAGTTCTCGAGGCCCTCGGCGATGAGCTTCTCGCCATGGGCCTTGTCCCGCCACTCGCCCGGGGTGACGTGCTTGCCCGGCTCGAGGTCCTTGTAGTGCAGGAAGAAGTGCTCGATCGCCTTGAGCTCGAAGTCCGGGACATCGTCGACGTCCTGGATGTGCTCCCAGCGCGGGTCCAGGGCGGGGACGCACAGCAGCTTGTCGTCGCCACCGGCCTCGTCGGACATGGTGTAGACGCCCACGACGCGCGACTTGACGATCACGCCGGGGAAGACGGACTCGTCGAGCAGGACCAGGGCGTCACAGGGGTCACCGTCGTCGGCGAGGGTCTTGTCGATGTAGCCGTAGTCGGCCGGGTAGCCCATCGAGGTGAAGAGGAAACGGTCGAGATAGATCTTGCCGGTCTCGTGGTGGATCTCGTACTTGTTACGCGAACCCTTGGGGATCTCGATGGTCACTTCGACGGTCACGGGCTACCTCACAAATCGTCATTCTCCGGACCCGGGACGGCTCTCCCGGACAATCCGGGCCGATTCTAGTAGGCGGCCCCGGCGCCGGGGGTGGCCGCCGTCACGCGGGCCGCTAGCGTGGGTCCGACGCACGGCAGGCGAGGGTAGCGTCGGCAGCCGCCGGTGGCGACCGGTGGCGGTGACAGTGGAGGCGACAGCGTCCGGGAGGGTGGGCACGAGTGACCGAGCGCGGAGTGTGGCGCGGGCGTGGGCTCGTGTGGCGGGCGGGGGTCGTGTTCGTCGTCGTCGTACTCCTGGTCGTGGGGCTCGTCGCGGCGGCGCTGTTCACCGACGTGGAGGACGACGTCCGCGCGGTCGTCGGCGCCCCCGCGCAGACCACGGCGGAACTGAACCCCGGACTGCACGCGGCGGACGACTCGGCGCCCCTGCCGGACCCCGCCGCCCTCGAGGAGATCCTCGGCCCCCTCGCGGCGTCCCCGGCGGTCGGCGACCTCACCGCCAGCGTGGTCGACGACGCGACCGGACAGGTCCTGTGGGAGCGCCGCCCTCGCGACGCCAAGGTCCCCGCGTCCACGACCAAGCTGCTCACCGCGGTCGCCGCGCTGAGCAGACTGCCCGGCGACACCCGCGTCGACACGGTCCTCGCCCGCGGCGCCGAGCCGGACACGCTCGTCGTGGTCCCCGGCGGCGACCCCACCATGTCCGGCGGCGCCGAGCCCGGTCCGCTCTTCCCCGGCGCGGCCACGCTCACACAGGCCGCCGACGTCGTCCGCGATGCCGGGCTCACCCCGGCGCGCATCGTCGTGGACCCGGGCCCGTACACCGGGCCGCGGCTGGGCCCCGGCTGGCCCCCGTCGGAGATCCCGGCCGGCAACATCGCGCCCATCGAGGCGTGGATGCTCGACTCCGGCCGCCTCGACCCGGCCGACGAGTACTCGCCCCGCACGACCGAACCCGCCCTCGCGGCCGGCAGGGCCCTGGCCCGCGAACTGGGCGTGGACCCGGAGCGCGTGCGGGTCGCCCCCGACCCGGTGGAGACGACCGATGAGCTGGGCAGGGTGTCGTCGGCGGAGCTCACCGATCGCCTCCGCTCGATGCTCGTGCACTCCGACAACGTGCTGGCCGAGGCGATCTGCCGCGAGGTGGCGCTGGACCGCGACCCGGACGGTCCGGTCGACTTCGCCGCCGGGACCGCCGCCGTGCTCGACACGCTCACCGACCGTGGCCTCGACATGTCCGGGGTGCGCCTGGACGACTGCTCCGGCATGAGCAACGGCAACCGCATCTCGGCGGCCGTGCTCACCGACGTCCTGCGCACCGCCTCCGCACCCGACGCGACCCGCGAGATGCGCGACCTGCTCGACACCCTGCCCGTGGCCGCCGGGTCGGGGACGCTGGTCGACCGGTTCACCGGCCCCGCCGCCGCCGGCGCCGGCTGGGTGCGCGCCAAGACCGGCACCCTCGCCGGGACGAGCACCCTGGCGGGCTCGGTGACCAGCACCGACGGCCGCACCATGAGCTTCGCCCTGCTGTCCTCCGGCACCGACCCCGCCGTCGCGCGCCCGGTCCTCGACCGGATCGCCGCCGAGATCAGTGCCTGTGGTTGCCGCTGACCCCGCTCGCCGGCACCCCGCCCGGACCGGTGGGGACCGGCCCGGCCCGGCCTGGACCGGCCCGGCCTGGACCGTGCGCGCGGCGCTGCGGGCGTTCCGCCGCGACCACCCCGAACTCGGCGACGAGGTGTGCGTGGCCCTGTCCGGGGGAGCGGACTCGCTGGCGCTGACCGCCGCGGCCGCCGTCGAGTTCGTCGCCGTGACCGCCCTCGTGGTGGACCACGGTCTGCAGGAGGGGTCGGACGCCGTGGCCCGGGACGCGGCCGCCGCGGCCCGCGGGCTCGGCGCAGAGGCGGAGGTCCTCGTCGTCGTCGTGGATCAGAGGGGTTCCGGCCCCGAGGCCGCCGCCCGCGCGGCGCGCTACACCGCGCTCGACACCGCGCGCCGCGGACGGCCCGTGCTGCTCGCCCACACCCTCGACGACCAGGCCGAGACCGTCCTGCTGGGGCTGGGCCGCGGCTCCGGCGCCCGCTCGCTGCGCGGGATGGCGCCGTGGGACGCACCGTGGGGGCGCCCGCTGCTGGGGGTCCGCGCCGCCGACACCCGCGCCGCGTGCCGCGACCTCGGCCTGGGGTTCTGGGAGGACCCGCACAACACCGACCCGGCGTTCACCCGGGTGCGCCTGCGGCACGAGGTCCTGCCGCTGCTCGAGGACGTGCTGGGTGGCGGTGTCGCGGAGGGGTTGGCGCGCACCGCGTCACTGCTGGGGGTCGACGACGACGAGCTGGAGCGTCTCGCGGCGGCCGTGCCCGTCGGCGACGACGGCGCCCTGGAGGTGAGCCGGCTGGAACCCCTGTCGACGGCCGTGCTGACCCGGGTCCTGCGCCGCTGGCTGCTGGCGCGGGGAGTCACCTCACCCACGTACGCGCACCTGACGGCCGTGGCCGCGCTCGTCACCGACTGGCGCGGGCAGGGCGGGGTGGCGGTCGGTGGCACCGGGCCCGCGGGCGCGGGTGGGGCGGGGCCCTCGGCCAGGTTGGTCGCCCGGCGCCGACGTGGAAAGGTGGTCCTGGAGAACGACCGGGCGAGCGGAGCGGGGACGTAGATGACCACGGACAAGTACGCGGACGAGATCGAATCGGTCCTGCTCGACGAGGAGTCGATCCGCGAGCGGATCGCCGAGATGGCCGCCACCGTCGGCGAGCGCTACGCGAACGTCGAGAAGGAGGTCGTGCTGGTCGCCGTCCTCAAGGGCGCCGCGATCTTCGTCTCCGACTTCGCCCGGGCCCTGCCCATCCCGTCCGAGATGGAGTTCATGGCCGTCAGCTCGTACGGCTCCTCCACCAGTTCGTCCGGTGTGGTGCGGATCCTCAAGGACCTCGACCGCGACATCGCCGACCGTGACGTGATCATCGTCGAGGACATCATCGACTCCGGGCTGACCCTGTCCTGGCTCATGCGCAACCTGCGCACCCGCAACCCGCGGTCGCTGGAGATCGTCACCCTGCTGCGCAAGCCCGACGCGGTGAAGGCGGACCTGGACATCCTCGAGATCGGGTTCGACATCCCCAACGAGTTCGTCGTGGGCTACGGCCTCGACTTCGCCGAGCGCTACCGCGATCTGCCGTACATCGGCAGGCTGCACCCGCGCATGTACTCCTGACGCACGGACTGCTGGACACTTGTCTGCCTAATTCGTGATCCAGATCACGTTCGGCGGTTAGCCTGGCAGCATGTTTCCAGGAACCTTCGCCGCCACCACCCCCGACAAGCCCGCGGCCATCCGCCCGGCGACGGGGGAGCAGATCACGTACGCCGAGCTCGAGGCGCGTTCCGCGCAGCTCGCGCATCTCCTGACCGACGACTGGGGGCTGCGTCCCGGTGACACGATCGCCGTGGTCTCGGACAACACCCTGGAGATGCTGGAGATCTACTGGGGGGCGCTGCGCTGCGGCCTGTACATCGCGGCCATCAACCACCACCTCACTGCGGACGAGTCGTCGTACATCATCGGCGACTGCGGGGCCCGGGCGCTGTTCGTCTCCGCCCCGGTCGCCGACCACGTCGACGTCTCCCCGAAGGCGCATCCGGGCGTGGAGCACCGCGTGGTGTTCGGCGGCGCGCTGGAGGGGTTCGAGGACTACCGGACGCTGCTCGAGGGCAGGTCGACCGAGCCGCCCGCCGACCAGCCCCGCGGCCACGACTTCCTCTACTCCTCCGGCACGACCGGCCGGCCGAAGGGCGTGCGCGTCGACCCGCCGGAAGGGCAGATCGACGAGGTGCCGGACAGCTACACGCCGGTGTTCAGCTTCCTGTACGCCTTCAACGCCGACAGTGTCTACCTGTGCCCGGCACCGCTGTACCACGCGGCCCCGCTGCGGTTCTGCGGCGTGGTCAACTCCGTCGGCGGGACCGTGATCCTCATGGACCGCTTCGACGCGGAGGAGGCGCTGCGGCTCATCCAGGAGTACCGGGTGACGCACTCGCAGTGGGTGCCGACGATGTTCGTGCGCATGCTCAAGCTGCCGGAGGAGACGCGGGCGCGTTACGACGTGTCCAGCATGACCCACGCGATCCACGCCGCCGCGCCGTGCCCGCCCGAGGTCAAGCGGCGGATGATCGAGTGGTGGGGCCCGGTGATCCACGAGTACTACTCGGCCACCGAGGGCATGGGCATCACGTTCATCAACTCGCAGGAGGCGCTCGAACGCCCCGGTTCGGTGGGTCGCGACGGACTCAAGGGCATCGCGCACATCTGCGACGAGGAGGGCAACGAGCTGCCCACCGGCGAGATCGGCACCATCTACTGGCAGCAGGACGAGGGCACGTTCTCGTACCACGGCGACCCGGAGAAGACGGCGTCCGTCTTCCACCCCGAGCACCCCAACTGGTCCACCTTCGGCGACGTGGGCTACCTCGACGAGGACCGCTTCCTCTACCTCACCGACCGCAAGGCGTTCACCATCATCTCGGGCGGGGTGAACATCTACCCGCAGGAGATCGAGAACGCCCTGGTCCTGCACCCGGCGGTCGAGGACGTCGCCGTGATCGGGATCCCGGACGAGGAGATGGGCGAGAGGGTGCACGCCGTGGTGGTACCGGCCGCCGACCGTGCGGGCGACCCCGGCCTCGCCGACGAGATCCTCGGCGCCCTGCGCGGGAAGATCTCCGACTTCAAGATCCCGCGGGGCCTGGACTTCGTGGACGAACTGCCCCGCACCCCCACCGGCAAGCTGGTCAAGCGCCGGATCGTGCAGCAGTACACGAGCGTCTAGCGAGGGGTATGGACCGGACCTCCGAATTCGAGAGTGAACGACCCCGGCTCGTCCGGATCGCCGCCCGCGTGCTCGGTGACCCGGCGGAGGCGGAGGACGTGGTCCAGCAGGCGTGGCTCCGGCTGGCGCGGGCCGACACCCGGGCGG
This sequence comes from Dietzia sp. IBK-p2-15D, assembly GCF_057773105.1. Taxonomy (NCBI): domain Bacteria; kingdom Bacillati; phylum Actinomycetota; class Actinomycetes; order Mycobacteriales; family Dietziaceae; genus Dietzia; species Dietzia sp. IBK-p2-15D. Next base: position 176,705 of record NZ_JBYMTK010000002.1, on the reverse strand, counting down.
TCGACTCACTCCCGGCGTGGCTCACCACCGTCGTGACCCGCCTCTGCCTGGATCGGCTCAAGGCCGTCGTCCCGCCCCCGACGGAGCCCGTCGACAGTCCGGCACCGGATCCGGGCCCGTCCGACGAGGTGCTCCTCGCGGAGTCGATGGGCGCGGCACTGCACGTCGTGCTCGACCGACTCGCCCCTGCCGAGCGGGTGGCGTTCGTGCTGCACGACTCGTTCTCGGTCGACTTCGCCACGATCGCCGACGTGTTGGACTGCTTACCGGCCGCGGCTCGCAAACAGGCGTCGAGGGCGCGCGCGAAGCTCGCGGTAGCGGGTCCCGGCGTCGAGAAGGCGGACTGGCTCGTCGTCGACGCCTTCCTCGACGCCGCACGCAACGGTGAGTTCACCCGGCTGCTCGGTCTCCTCGCGCCGGACGTGGTGGTGGCCGGTGATCCGATCGCGGTCGGCCTCGGTACCCCGGTCGGCATCGAGGGCCGCGACGCGGTGGCGGAGTTCTTCAACGGGGCCGCCGCCGCGGCGTTGCCGGTGTTCGTCCACGGGCGGCCGGGCGCGGCCTGGTTCGATCGCGGCGTGGCCCGGGTGGCGTTCGACTTCCGGATCGCCGGCGGCGTGGTCAGCCGCATCGACTTCCGTGCGGACCCGGTCGTGCTCGCCGCGATCCGCCGCCGCAGCGAGGGCGAGCCGAGATGAGCGGGGCGGTCACACTTCCGGCCGCCTGCTCGTCATCAGGGTGAGGCGACGCGCTCCGGCGTCGTCCGGACAGGGAGGATCGACCCCATGAAGACCATGACCTGCAAGGACCTGGGTGGGCCCTGCGATCTGCCGCACCGCGGTGACACCGCGGACGAGGTGATCAACGCCCAGGACGCCCACCTCAAGGAGCGCGTCGGGGCCGGCGACGACGCCCACGTGCCGGCGCGCGAGGACATGAAGAGCCGGTGGCGGCGGCCGCGGCAGTCACTCGGGTGGTACCGGGACGTCAAGAAGAGGTTCGCCGACCTGCCGGAGGACTGACGCCACGCGGCCCGCCGACCCGCCCCTGCCGGCCAGTGTCAGCGACCGCCGCTCTCGATCACCGCCGCCAGCGCGAGCAGTGTCGCCTCCGAACCGGGCCGCCCGACGAGCTGGACCGAGGTGGGCAGGACCCGGCCGAGGGGGGTGTGGGTGGTGCCGCACGGGACGGACACGGCGGGCCAACCGAGCACGTTGGCCAGCGGGGTGAACGGGGAGAACCTCATCGACGCCCACAATGACCGGCCCCAGGAGCGTCGGTGCCAGTCGGTCGCCTCGGGTGGCACGTCCGCCAGCGACGGGGTGAGCCACACGTCGATCCCCGCCGAGTCCATCGCCCGTTCGACCTCCGCGCGGAGCGTCTCCACGCCACGGTTCCAGCGGGTGTCCCCGTCTCCCGCGCCGCCGCGACGGAAGACCGTCCGGCCGAGCAGTGCGTGGTGCCGGGTGCGTCGCTCCATCGCGGACAGGGGCAGGTTCTCGTCCTCCGCCGCCCGTGCGACGCCGGTGGTCCAGCGCGCAAGATAGAGCACGGGGTCGGTGGGGGAGGGCAGGGTGGTGTCGACGACGACGAGGTCGGCCCCCCGCAGCACCTCCGCGGCCTCCCGGGCCGCGCGCGTCCAGGGCGCGTGGATGCGCACCAGATCGCGGTCCAGCCGGATCGGGCTGGCCACGGACATGCCGATACGCGTCCCGCCGGGGACGGGTCCGACGTCCGCGAGTTCCGGACGACCGGCCATCACCGACAGGGCCAGCGCGACGTCGCCGACGGTCCTGGCCAGCGGACCGGATTCGGCCAGGCCGCCCCAGTTGTCGCCGGCCAGGCGGGTGGGGACGACGCCGGGCCCCGGCTTGATGGTGACGATCCCGCACGCCGCGGCGGGGATGCGCAGGGACCCCATCCCGTCGTCGCCCACCGCGAGCGGGACCATGCCCGAGGCCACCGCCGCCGCGGACCCCCCGGAGGACCCGCCGGCGGACAGGGCGAGGTCGCGCGGGTTGCGGGTGATCCCGTGGGCGTCGGAATCGGTCATCCCCCAGGCGCACAACTGGGGTGCCGCGGTGATGCCCACCGGCACCGCGCCCGCGGCCAGCAGGGGGGCGACGACCGGGTTGTCCAGGGTGACGGTGCTCTTGACGGCCAGCGGTACCCCGGCCAGGGGCAGTGCCGCACGGTCGGCCGGGCTCGCGGCGTCGACGGCGGCCCCGGCCGCGCGGCCGTCCGCCCGCAGCAGGGAGGTGAAGGCGTGCAGCGAGGGGTCGAGGTCGCCCACCCGGTCGAAAGCCGCGTCGAGGGTGGCCAGCGCGCCGACGGCACCGGTGCGTACGGCCTCGGCGGTCTCGGCGGCGGAGAGGGGGTCGGTGGTCACGGCCATGATCGTACGACCCCGGCGGTGTCCGCCCATGGCGATCATCACGGTGGGAGGCCCCGCTCGGCGGGTAGCCTGGGGCGATACCGACGAAGTCGGATGCACGACCGGGCCCGTCGACCGGCTGGGCCGTCCTTCCACACGAGGACCGAATGGAACGCAAGAGCAATACCGTCTTCCGCAACGTCGCGATCGCGGGCGTGATCATCCTGGCGATCGTCGGCTTCTCGTTCTTCACAGGAGATGACCGCGACTACGCCGAGGTCGACACGTCGGTGGCGTTGGCACAGGTCGACGCGGGGAACGTGAAAGAGGCGCTGATCGAGGACCGGGAGCAGCAGCTCCGGCTCACGCTCGAGACCCCGATCGCCCCGGAGGACGGTGCGGACGAGACCGACAAGCTCCTCGCCAAGTACCCGGAGCGGGCGGCGGACCAGGTCTTCGACCGGGTGGCCGCGGCGGAGCCGGAGAAGTACGACACCGCGGTCAACCAGCAGGGTTTCCTGTCGCAGATGCTGTCGTTCCTGCTGCCGATGCTCATCCTGTTCGGGTTGCTGTTCTACTTCATGTCCCGCATGCAGGGCGGCAAGGGCGGACTGTTCGGCGTGGGCAAGTCGCGCGCCGTGGAGTTCACCAAGGACATGCCCCAGACCACGTTCGCCGACGTCGCGGGCGAGGACGAGGCGGTCGAGGAACTCAACGAGATCAAGGACTTCCTCCAGAACCCGGCGCGCTACGAGCGTCTCGGCGCCAAGATCCCGCGCGGTGTGCTGCTCTACGGCCCGCCCGGAACGGGCAAGACCCTGCTGGCCCGCGCGGTCGCGGGTGAGGCCGGGGTGCCGTTCTACTCGATCTCGGGTTCGGATTTCGTCGAGATGTTCGTCGGTGTCGGCGCCTCGCGGGTGCGTGACCTGTTCGAGAAGGCCAAGCAGAACGCGCCCTGCATCGTGTTCGTCGACGAGATCGACGCGGTGGGCCGGCACCGTGGCTCGGGCACCGGCGGCGGCCACGACGAGCGTGAGCAGACGCTCAACCAGCTGCTGGTCGAGATGGACGGGTTCAGCGACCGCGAGACCGTCATCATGATCGCCGCGACCAACCGCCCGGACGTACTCGATCCGGCGCTACTGCGGCCGGGGCGTTTCGACCGCCAGGTCCCGGTGACCAATCCCGACCTCAAGGGTCGCGAGGCGATCCTCGCCGTGCACTCCGCGGGCAAGCCGCTGGCCGAGAACGTCAACATGACCTCGCTGGCCAGGCGCACGATCGGGATGTCGGGCGCGGACCTGGCCAACGTGCTCAACGAGGGCGCCCTGCTCGCGGCCCGGCTGGGTCGCGACGAGATCGACATCGACATCCTCGAGGAGGCCACCGACCGGGTGGTGGGCGGCCCCCGCCGCAAGCACCGGGTGATCAGTGAGCACGAGAAGAAGGTCACCGCGTACCACGAGTCCGGCCACGCGCTGGCGGCGTGGGCGATGGAGGACCTCGAGCCCGTCCACAAGGTCACCATCCTCGCGCGTGGGCGCACCGGTGGTCACGCACTGGTGGTCCCCGAGGACGACAAGTCCTTGATGACCCGGGCAGACATGATCGCCCGCGTCGTCATGGCGATGGGTGGCCGCGCCGCCGAGGAGTACGTCTTCGGTGAGCCCACCTCGGGCGCCAGCTCGGATATCGAGCAGGCCACCCGGATCGCGCGGACGATGGTCGCCGAGTACGGCATGAGCGCGAAGCTCGGTGCCGTGAAGTACGGCGGCGAGGGCGGGGACCCGTTCCTCGGCCGCGGCGGTTCCGCGGCGGGGGAGTACTCGCCGGAGGTCGCCAAGATCATCGACGACGAGGTGCGCCGCATCATCGACTCCGCCCACACCGAGGCCTGGCAGGTCCTCGAGTCCAACCGCGACATCCTCGACGCGGTCGCGGGCGAACTCCTCGAGAAGGAGACCCTGCGGCAGGACGACCTCGAGAGGCTGTTCGCCGACGTGGTCAAGCGGCCGCGGATCACCGAGTTCGACGACTTCGGTGGACGCATCCCGTCGGCCCGTCCGCCCATCAAGACCCCGGGGGAACTGGCCAAGGAGCGTGGCGAGCCGTGGCCCCCGCCGGTGACCGATCCGTTCGCCATGCCGGTCCTCCCGGCCGGCCGCGACGCCGAGGACGCCCGTGATCCGGGCGAGGCGGACGGCCCCGGCGACGACGGGGGTGACCGCAACGGCGTGGGCGCCCCTGTGGGGATGCCCGGTGGCGGCTCGGGCCGTGGCGTGCCCGCCGGCGGCGGGCAGCGTCCGACCGGTATCCCGGCCTACGGCACGCCGCCGCCCCCGGGCTGGTCGGCGCCGGGCTGGCCCCCGCGTCAGCCCGCGCACCGCGGTGACCGGGGGCCGAGCGGGGCCGAGACCACCCGCCTGCCGGCCGCGCCCGAGGGCCTGCAGAGGAACGACGGCTCCGGGAGCACCAACGGCTCCGGGAGCACCAACGGCACCGGGGGCACGGAAGGATCCGGGAGCGCTGACGGTCCGGAACGGGCCGGTCGGAGCGAGGGGCCGTCCGAGGCCCCGACCCGGGCGTGGTCGGCGGTGGGCGACGGCGGTGACGGCGACGCGTCCGGCGGGTCGACCCCGGGCGCCGTGGACCGCGGTTCGCACCGCCGTGAGGACAAGGACGCCGACTGGCGTGCGCCGTGGGAACGTGAGGACTGACCGCACGGTCGACTCCGTGCGAGAAGAGGAATGAATGACGACGCCTGACCACATACCCGCCGCCGATGCCCGGTCGCTCCCCACGGGGCGGGTCTTCGATGCCGAGCGCGCCGAGGCCGCGGTCCGCGAGCTGTTGATCGCCGTGGGCGAGGACCCGGAGCGCGAGGGGCTGCAGGACACACCCGCGCGGGTGGCCAGGGCCTACCGCGAGGTCTTCTCCGGGCTGTACACAGACCCGTCGGAGGTGCTGTCCAGGACCTTCGACGAGGACCACCGCGAGCTCGTGTTGGTGCGGGACATCCCCATCTACTCGACCTGCGAACACCACCTGGTGCCCTTCCACGGCGTCGCCCACATCGGCTACATCCCGGGACAGTCCGGGGCGGTCACCGGTCTGAGCAAGCTCGCCAGACTGGTGGATCTCTACGCCAAGCGGCCCCAGGTCCAGGAACGGCTCACCAGTCAGGTCGCCGACGCGCTGGTCGACAGGCTCGCACCCTCGGGCGTGCTCGTGGTGATCGAGTGCGAGCACCTGTGCATGTCGATGCGGGGGATCCAGAAGGCGGGGGCGGTCACCACCACCTCGGCCGTCCGCGGCAACATGCGGACCAACGCCTCCACCAGGGCGGAGGCGCTCGGCCTCCTGCGCGGGACGTGAGCGCGCCCGGTCTGCTGCCCCGCCCGGACCGGTGCGCGGTGATGGGCGTCCTCAACGTCACGGCCGATTCCTTCTCCGACGGTGGGCGCCACCTCGCGCATCACGATGCCGTCGCGCACGCCCGACGCATGGTCTCCGACGGCGCCGACCTCATCGACATCGGTGGGGAGTCCACCCGGCCCGGCGCCCTCCGCGTCGAGGAGTCGGACGAGGAGCAGCGGGTCGTCCCGCTGGTCCGTGCGGTGTCCGGCCTCGCGCCGGTCTCGGTGGACACCATGCGCGCCGGGGTGGCGTCGCGTGCCCTCGAGGAGGGCGCCGCGATCGTCAACGACGTCTCGGGCGGGCTCGCCGACCCCGACATGTTGAGGGTCGTGGCCGAGCACCGCGCCTCCGTCATCCTCATGCACTGGGTGTCTCCGGACGAGTACCGCGCCGGCGCGGGAGGCCGATCCGACTACGGCGGGGATGTCGTGGGTGCGGTGCGCGACCACCTGGCCCGCCGCGCCGACGCCGCGATCGCCGCGGGGGTCGACGCCGCCGACATCGTGCTCGACCCGGGCCTCGGCTTCGCCAAGGACGCCGACGACAACTGGGCGCTGCTGCACGGGCTGGACCGGCTGATCGAGCTGGGGTTCCCGGTACTCGTCGCCGCGTCCCGCAAACGATTCCTCGGGTCGCTGCTGCCCGGATCGGACGCCCGGCCGCGCGAGGTGGCGGGCCGCGATCCGGCGACGGCCGCGATCACGTCGCTCTCCGCCGCCGCCGGCGCGTGGGCGGTCCGGGTCCATGACGTGGCCCCCAGTGCGGACGCGGTGCGGGTGGCCGCCGCGTGGGCCGCCGGACGGGCGGGGGTGAACTGATGGCGGATCGCAGCGAACTCGACCGGATCGAACTGCGGGGCCTGAAGGTGCGCGGCACGCACGGGGTCTTCGAGCACGAGAAGCGGGACGGCCAGGACTTCCTGGTCGACCTCGTCCTGTGGACCGACTTCACGGCCGCCGCCGCGTCCGACGACCTGGCCGACACCGTCGACTACGGGGCGCTGGCCCTGTTCGCCCGTGATGTGGTGGCCGGACCATCGCTCGACCTCATCGAGACCGTCGCCTCGCGGATCGCCGACGGGATCATGGAGATGGCCCCCGGTGCGGACGCGGTGGAGGTGACCCTGCACAAGCCCCAGGCGCCGATCCCGGCGGAGTTCGCCGACGTCGCCGTCGTGGCCCACCGCTCGCGCGCGGGCGGGAGCGCCGCCGCGGGGGGAGAGCGGTGAGCTGCCGGGCGGTGCTGTCGATCGGCGGCAACCAGGGGGACGCTCTCTCGCTGCTGCGGGGGGTCGTCGACGCCGCGGCCGCGGACGGCATCCTGCGCGCGGTCTCGTCGGTGTACGCCACCCCGCCGTGGGGCGGCGTCGAGCAGGACGACTTCCTCAACGCCGTCCTCGTCGTCGACCATCCCGGTTCCCCGACGGACGTCCTCGAGTGGGGTTTCGCCCGCGAGAGGGCCGCGGGCCGGACCCGCGAGGTGCGCTGGGGTCCGCGGACCCTCGACGTGGACGTGGTGACCGCCGAGCTGGACGGTGAGCCGGTGGCGTCCGACGACCCGGGGCTCACGCTGCCGCACCCCCGCGCGGCCGAGCGGGCCTTCGTGATGGTCCCGTGGCTGGAGATCGACCCGGCCGCCCGGCTGGACGGGGTGCCGGTCCGGGAGTGTCTCGACGCGCTCGATCCCGGGGACGTCGCCGCGGTGCGCCGGCTGCCCGATCCGTTGGCTCCCGGCGGCCCGGGGGGAGTGACATGACGCGTGTCGCGAAGTCCACCCTCGTCCTGGTGGCGCTCGTCGCGGCGGTGGCCGCCTACGTTCTCACCGGGTCCTTCCTCGGCGCTGTGACCCCGATCGGCTTCGGCTGGGTGACCCTCGTGGCGATCGCGGTGGTCGACGTGCTGCTGTCCCTGCGGATCCGCGCCGCGATCTCCGACGGCGGCGTCGGGCAGGACCGCAGCCAGATGCACCCGCTCACCATCGCCCGCAGCGCCGCCCTCGGACAGGCCTCCGCCGTGCTCGGCGCCGCGGGCGCCGGGGCAGGGGCCGGGCTGACGCTGTACTTCCTGTCACGGCTCGGCGACCTCGCGGTGGCGGGCGCGGAGCTGCCCGCATCAGTCGCTGTCCTGGTGTCCGGCGCGGTGTTGGTGGCGGCGGGACTCTTCCTCGAATCGGCGTGTGAGACGCCCCCCGACGACGACGAGAACGGCGGCCTCGCCGACCCCGCCTGAGGGGCCCGAGCCGGACCGGTCCTCTCATGCCCGCCCCCGTTACTGCAGACACGCGCTGGTTACCCGTGTGACCCGTGATTCTCCGCGTATCATGCGGGGCATGAGTTCCGACGGCGCGATGGACAAGCCCCGGTCAGCTCGCCCCGCGCGAGGCGACGATCGTGGACTGGCGAACATCGCCCTGGGGGTGCTGCTCCTCCTGGCGATCATCGCCACGGTCGTGATGGTCTTCTCCGACAACCCGGTCTGGATGCGCATCGGGACACTCTCCGCACTGTGGGCCGCGTTCATCGGCGCGTTCCTCGTCGCCCGGTACCGGCGGCAGGCCGCCACCGAGGCCGCCCGGGTCCGCGACCTGCACACCGTCTACGAACTGCAGCTCGAGAGGGAGATCTCCGCCCGCCGGGAGCACGAGCTCGTCGTGGAGCGGGACCTGCGGGCCTCGGTGCGCGCCGAGACCAGTGACTCGATCGTCGCACTGAGGCAAGAGATCGCGGCGCTGCGCGAGCAGCTCGGCGCACTGGGCGTCAGTCTCCCCGAGGACCGCTTCGCGGTCGGTGGGCTCGGTCCCGCCGGGCAGCTGGGTGCGGGATCGTCGCTGCCGTCCGTCCCGTCCGAGCGGGTGGCGCCCCGTCGGCGTGCCCCGGGATCGGACTCCGGCCCGGTCGCGGGTCCCCGTTCCGCTTCCGGCGCGACGCGGTCCCCCGCATCATCGGCCTCCGGCGTCGGTCCGGACGTCACCCCGAGCACCGAGCGCACCGAGCGACTGACCCCGGTCTCCGATCGGGAGTCCCGGTCCGACACGCCGGCGGGGGACCCCCGTCGCCCGGCGGTGCGCCCCACGTCCGGCGCGCGCGATGCGCGTTCCGCTGCCGGCAGCAGCGCCGGCAGCAGCTCCGGCTTCGGCTCCGGCGCCACCTCGCGACCGCAGGCACGGCCCGAGCCCGCCAGCTCGCCCGAGCCCGCGCGTACGCCCGCGAATACGAGCACGAGCACGAGCTCCCGGCCCGCGGCGTCGGCCGTCGAGGGCGCCACGTCGGACAAGACCGCCGCGTCGGGATCCCCGGTGGCGTCCGGGGGCGCGGCCGCGTCCGGCTCCTCGGAGAAGGCAGGCAAGCACGAGTCGTCCCCCTCCGAGAAGGCCGGCAAACACGAGTCGCCCGCCACCGCCGGCGAGACGGCCGCGCAGCCGCGGTCGCAGTCGACGCAGGCCCCGGCCACCGAGTCGGCTTCGCCGAGTCGCCACGGCGAGGGCTCGGGTCTGTCGGTGGCAGAACTCATGGCGCGGCTGGGGGAGGGGTCCGAATCCACATCGGGCCGCCGCCGCCGTCGCGCGGAGGACTGAGCCGCGCCGACGGTGGCGCCGCCCCTCGCATCGGTTGTGTGAAGTACGCCACTCGATGCTGCTCGTGGCCGCAGCCGCGACTACTCTCGCCTGCGAGATGTCCGGGACCCACCATCAGTGAGTGGGCCTGGAACGGATCGAGCACTGGAGCACCCTGAGATGTCCGACCACGGCGTCACCGGAACACCCCCTGCCCGCCTGTCCATCGGCCTCGTGTCCGCGGGTCGCGTGGGCACCGCTGTGGGCGCCGCGCTCGAGCGGCGGGGACACGTCGTCTCCGCCCTCGTCGCACGCTCGTCGCAGTCGCGGGACCTCGCTGCCCGCCGCCTCCCCGAGGCCCGCATCACCGATCCCGCCGACGCGGCGGCGGCGGGCGAACTCCTCATCCTCGCGGTGCCGGACTCGGCCCTACCCGGGGTCGTGGCCGAGCTCGCCGACGTGAACGCCTTCCGGCCGGGCCACATCGTCGTCCACGTGGCCGGCGCGGTGGGCGCGGAAGTCCTGCGCCCCGCCGCCGACGCCGGTGCCGTGGTCGTCGCCGCGCACCCGGCCATGACCTTCACCGGGGGAGCGGCCGATATCGACCGCATGGAGGGGTGCTCGTGGGCGCTCACCTCCCCGGACGAGATCGGACTGGTCGTCGGCCAGATGCTGGTCATGGAGACCGGTGGCCTGCCCGTCACCGTCGCCGAATCCCATCGGGCCCTCTACCACGCGGCCCTCGCGCACGGCGCCAACCACCTCGTCACCCTCGTCAACGACGCCGCCGAGGCGCTCGCCGCGTCGTTCGCCGTCCTGCCCGGGGGCGGAGTCGAGGGCGATCCCGACGGCATGCTCGGGCAGGACGCGGAGGCGCTCGCGCGCCGCACCCTGGAGCCGCTCCTGCGGGCCGCCCTCGACAACGTCCTGGCCTCCGGGGACTCGGCCCTGACCGGTCCGGTGATGCGCGGTGACGCCGTCACGGTCTCCCGCCACCTCGATGCCCTCGAGGACGTCGACGGGGGCATCGCCGCCGGCTACCGGGCGCTCGCGTTGCGCACCGCCGACCGCGTCGGGGCCGGAGCCGACGTGACCGACCTCCTGGCCCCCGACCTCACGGAGCAGCTTCGATGACCCCCACCACCTTCGCGGTCCGGACCGCGGTCCCCGGTCGCCCGAACACCGGATACAACCGGGGTGAGCTGACCATTCACCACGACCCGTCCTCGCTGCGCGCGGTCACCGAGTCGCTGCGCAAGGTCGGCAAGCAGATCACGTTCGTCCCCACCATGGGCGCCCTCCACGAGGGGCATCTCGCGCTGGTCGAGGCCGCCCGCCGCACCCCGGGGTCGGTCGTGGTGGTGTCGATCTTCGTCAACCCTCTGCAGTTCGGGCCCGGCGAGGACCTCGACGCCTACCCGCGCACCCTCGACGAGGACGTGGCCCGGCTCGCCGACGCCGGCGTGGAACTCGTCTTCGCGCCCAGCGCGGCCACCATGTACCCGGACGGACCCCGCACGACGGTGCAGCCCGGCCCGACCGGTGAGATCCTCGACGGGGCCGCGCGACCCGGCCACTTCGCCGGGATGCTCACCGTGGTGAACAAGTTGTTCAACATCGTCTCCCCCCACCAGGCGTTCTTCGGGGAGAAGGACTACCAGCAGTTGGTGCTCATCCGCCAGATGGTGGCGGACTTGGACATGGACGTGCGTGTGGTCGGCGTCCCGACCATCCGGGAGTCGGACGGGCTGGCGATGAGCTCCCGCAACCGCTACCTGTCCGCCGAGGAGCGGGAACTGGCCACCGTCCTCAACGCCGCCCTCGTGGCGGGGACGTTCGCCGCGAAGGGCGGGCGCCGGGCCGTCGTCGACGCCGCCCGCGCGGTCCTGGACGAGCGGCCGCAGATCACGATCGACTACCTCGAGCTGCGCGCCGGGGACCTCGGGGAACCGCCGGAGGAGGGTCCCGGCAGGCTCCTCGTCGCGGCCCGCATCGGGACCACCAGACTCATCGACAACGTCGGCGTGGCGATCGGCACCGGCTTCGTCGCCGCCGCCGAGGCCACCGTCGCCGCCCAACAGGCCGAGATGGCCCGTGACCTCGAGGAAGGCCAGTAGATGCAGCGCACCATGCTCCACTCCAAGATCCACCGTGCCACCGTCACCCAGGCCGACCTGCACTACGTCGGTTCCTGCACGATCGACGCCGACCTCATGGACGCCGCCGACCTGCTCGAGGGCCAGCAGATCGACATCGTCGACATCGACAACGGCGCCCGCCTGACCACCTACGCCATCACCGGCGAGCGCGGCTCCGGCGTGATCAGCATCAACGGTGCCGCCGCCCACCTCGTGCACCCCGGCGACCTGGTCATCATCATCGCCTACGCCCAGATGTCCGACGCCGAGGCGCGGGCCTACTCCCCCCGCGTGGTGTTCGTCGACGGCGACAACCGCATGCTCACCGAGGGCACCGACCCCGCGGACGTGCCCGAGGGCTCGGGTCTGAAGAACCCCCGCGTGCCGGAGCCCGCCGCCGTCTAGGCAGCGCGGACAGAAGATGCTGCTCACCGTCGACGTCGGCAACACCCACATCCGGCTCGGCATCTTCCCCCCGGGCGGCGGGCCGCTCGAGCGCACCTGGAGTATGCGCACGTCACCGGCGGTGACCTCGGACGAACTCGCCCTGACGATCCGCGGCCTGCTGGGGGACTGCGCGCAGCAGCTCACCGGTATCTCCGCGATGTCCGTGGTCCCGTCTGTCACCGGGGAACTGCGCCGGATGGCCGTCGACTACTGGCCGGGACTTCCGGCCGTCGTCGTCGCGCCCGGGGTGAAGACCGGGGTGCCGCTCAAGGTCGACAACCCGCGGGAGGTGGGCTCGGACCGCGTGGTCAACGCGTTGGCCGCCCACACGCTGTTCGAGGGGCCCGTCGTCGTCGTCGACGTCGACACGGCGACCACCGTCGACGCCGTCTCCGCCCGCGGCGAGCTGCTCGGTGGGGCGATCGCGCCCGGCATCGACATCTCCGTCGACGCCCTCGCCGAGCGCGCCGCCGCCCTGCGCAAGATCGAGGTCGTGCGACCCAAGGGGGCCCTGGGCAAGAACACCGTCGCGGCACTCCAGGCCGGCATCGTGATCGGGTTCGCCGGCCAGATCGACGCACTCGTCGACCGGCTGCGCACCGACGTCCCCGAGCTCGCCGACGCCTCCGTCGTCCTCACGGGGCTGCGCGCGGACGTCGTGGCGGAGGAATCCCGGACCATCACCGACGTCGAGCCCGAACTGGCGCTGGAGGGCCTGCGGTTGGTGTTCGAGCGCAATTCCTGAGCTGAGCAGCTCGCCGAGGTTCTCCCTCACACGCAGGGGCTCCCGCACACGCAGGTCCTGCCTCGCACGCAGGGGCTCCCGCGCATGGACTCCCGCTCGCGCCCCTGTCCGCCGGAAACGCAGCCGCCCGCGGCGATGGCGTCTGGCCTGCACCGCGGGGCGCGCGAGACGCCATCGAGAGAGGCGACTGTCGGGGGCGAGCAGGCGCCCGAGCGGATGCCGGGGCCGTGGCTCAGGCCGCCGAGCGGTAGCTGGTCATGGAGACCGAACCCCAGGCGTAGCCCCTGGTGAACGCGTCGAGCGTCTCGCCGGAGCCCGCCGCCATTCCCGCCGTGTACAGCAGCGGCAGGAAGTGGTCCGCCGTGGGCACGGCCAGCCGGGCGTCCGGGTGCTCGGTCAGCGCGAGGGCATCCTCGGGGCGCGTGGTGAGCAACTCCCGGGCGTGGTCGTCGAACCGGTGGGCCCAGTCGGTGCCCGTGTCGCCGAGCGACGGGTCCACCGCCGCGAGGTTGTGCACCACGTTGCCGCTGGCCAGCACGAGGACGCCCGAATCCCGCAGGGCGGCCAGCCGGGTGCCCAGGTCGAAGTGGTAACCCGCCGGCTTGGACGCGTCCACCGACAACTGGGCCACCGGCACGTCCGCGTCGGGGAACACGTGCGTGAGGACGGACCACGTCCCGTGGTCGAGGCCCCAGGAGTCCTGGTCGGCGCCGACCCAGGTGGGCTTGACGGCTTCGGCCACCTCGTCCACGAGCTCCGGGGCGCCCGCGGCGGGGTACTCGAACTCGTTGAGCTCGCGGGGGAAGCCGTAGAAGTCGTGGATGGTGCGCGGCGCCGACATCGCGGTGACGGCGGTGGCGCCTATGTACCAGTGCGCGGACACGGCCAGTACGGCCCGCGGCCGCTCGGGCAGGGATGCGCCGAGGGCGGCCCACTGGCGGGTCCACTCGTTCTCCTCGAGGGCGTTGAGGGGAACGCCGTGGCCGATGAAGACGGCGGGTTGACGGGCGGTCGAGGGGGACGAGGCGGTCATGGTTCTCCTTCTCTCATATACATGATGCATCAACTACCCGGCCGGGCGCCAGTGTCGACCGCCACGCCGGCCCCGTGCGCCGGCCCCGTGCGCCGGCCCCGCGCGCGAGCGGCCCTTGCGGCAGATAGACCGGTCTGTCTACTATGGCCGCATGACAACGCGACGAATGCCCCCGGCCGGTCCGGTGGCCTCCGCGCGCGTCCAGCACAGGTGTCCCCGACCGGCAGGCCCCCGCCACACCCCAGCCGCCCTCACCTCTCCCGGGAGCACCGCATGACCACCAGCTTCAGCACCACCTCCGCCACGGCGGGAACCCCCGCCACGGCGACGTCGTCCAGCACGGGCGCCGCGACCAGCCTCGCCGCCGGCGACTACCCCGCGGCGGTCCGTGCGGGCGCCCTCGTCGTCGACATCCGGTCCCGGGCCCAGCGTGAGCGCCAGGGAGTGCTCGCGGGCGCCGTCGCGGTGGAGGCCCGGCCCGTCGTCGACCTCCTCGACCCCCGATCGGCCGCGCCGCTCGCCGCCGTCACCGACGGCAGGGCGGTCGTCCTCGTCAGCGATGACGGCCTCGATGCCGAATTGTTCGCCCTGGAGCTCCATTCGCGCGGCGTCCGCGGGGTCCGCGCGGTGGACGGCGGCCACGACGCACTCCGGGCCGCCCGGGCGCTGGCCCTGCTCTCCGGGGCCGACCACCTGCTGCGGGAGCGCTCGGCCATCTCGGCACACTGAGCCCGGTCGACCGGGGGCGTCGGCACGCCGGCGCCGGTACGGTCGCACCATGACGGACATCTCCGCGGACCTGCTGGCCGAGATCCTCGACGAGGTGCGGGAGGACGCCTCCGGCGACGTCGTCCCCCACCTCGGCGATTACGAGCACCCCCACCCCGACGCCCTCGCGCTGGCGGTCTGCGACCTGGACGGCCACGTCGTCTCGGCCGGCGATGACGAGACGCTCTTCGACCTGCAGTCCGCGTCCAAACCGTTCGTCTACGCGCTCGCGCTGGACCAGAAGGGCGTCGACGTGGTCGCGAAGCGGATCGGGGTGGAACCCTCCGGGGACCCGTTCAACGAGATCTCCCTCGAGGCCGGCACGGGCCGCGCCCCCAACGCCCTCGTCAACGCCGGCGCGCTGGCCGCGCACGCGCTGGTGGGGGAGGAGGACGACGACGAGGACACCCGTTTCGAACAGATCCGCGTGATGTTCTCCCGCCTCGTGGGCCGGGAGGTCGAGGTCGACCAGCAGATCATCGACATCGAGTCCCGGAGCGCCCACCGGAACCAGGCGCTCGCGCATCTGCTGGCGGAGGAGGGCACCCTGGCCGACGACCCCCACCAGGTGGTGTCCGGGTACGGCCGGCAGTGCGCGATCCGGGTGGACACCCGCGAGCTGGCGCACATGGCCGCGATGTTCGCGGGCGGCGGGCGGCTGCCGGGTGACGGTGAGCAGGTCCTGGGTCGACGGGCGGTGCGCTACGCCAACAGTGTGATGTTCACGTGCGGCATGTACGACGCGGCCGGGGACTGGGTCTACCAGGTGGGTCTGCCCGCCAAGAGCGGCGTCTCGGGGTGCCTGTTCGCGGTGGTGCCCGGCCGGCTCGGGGTGGCCGCGTACTCGCCCCGGTTGGACGAGCACGGCAACAGTGTGCGCGCCGCCGCCGCGATCGAGGCGCTGTCCGACCGACTGGAGCTGCACGTCCTCGACATGGCCTGAGGCCGACGGGTCGCAGCCCACGGGTTCGGTCCCCGGGCCGGTCACGACTATCCTCGACAGTCGTGACCGATTCGACTCCCGCCGCGCCCGGGGCCGCCACCGGTGAGCCCGCCGACGACACCCCTGAGCAGCTGCGCATCCGCCGCGACAAGAGGCAGCGTATCCTCGACTCCGGGGCGCAGGCCTACCCGGTGGAGGTCCCCCGTACCCACGGGCTCGCCGAGATCACCTCGGACCCCCGCTTCACCGCGCTGGAGCCGGGTGAGGAGACCGACGCCCGGGTCTCGGTGGCGGGCCGGGTCCTGTTCATCCGCAACACCGGCAAGCTGTGCTTCGTGCGCCTGCAGGACGGTCTCGACCCGTCGGCGGACCTGTCCGCCCCGGTGGCGGAGGGGGAGGTGGGACCGCTCACGCCGCAGCTGCAGGTGATGCTCTCGCTCGCCAACGTGGGCCAGGAGCGGCTCGACGCGTGGAAGCAGGACGTTGACCTGGGTGACCACGTCTCGGTGACCGGCCGGGTCGTCCGGTCCAAGCGCGGTGAGCTGTCCGTCATGGCCGATTCCTGGGTGCTGGCGGCCAAGTCGCTGCGCCCGCTGCCGGTGGCGCACAAGGAGCTGAGCGAGGACACCCGGGTCCGCCAGCGCTACACCGACCTGATCATGCGGGACGCCGCCCGCCGCAACGCCATCACCCGCATCAAGGTGGTCCGCGCCCTGCGAGACGCGCTGGAGAAGCGCGGCTTCCTCGAGGTGGAGACGCCGATGCTGCAGACGCTGCACGGCGGCGCGGCGGCCCGGCCGTTCATCACCCATTCCAACGCGCTCGATCTGGACTTGTACCTGCGCATCGCCCCCGAGCTGTTCCTCAAGCGGTGCGTGGTGGGCGGGATCGAGCGGGTCTTCGAGATCAACCGCAACTTCCGCAACGAGGGCGTGGACTCCTCCCACAGTCCCGAGTTCGCGATGCTCGAGACCTATCAGGCCTACGGGGACTACGACACCTCGGCCACGATGATCCGCGAGGTCATCCAGGAGGTCGCGCACGCGGTGTTCGGCTCCACGACGGTCACGCTCGCCGACGGCACCGAGTACGACCTCGGCGGGCAGTGGCGCGAGATGCGGATGTACCCGTCCCTCAACGAGGCGCTGCGCGCCAAGCACCCCGGGGTGGTGGGGGACGACGACGAGGACCCCGTCACGGTCGACTCGACGGTCGACGAGCTCACCGAACTGGCGGGGAAGGTCGGTCTCGAGGTCCCCAGTGGCCAGGGGTGGCTGCACGGCAAGCTCGTCGAGGAGCTCTGGGAGCACCTGTGCGGCGATCAGCTCGACGGACCGGTCTTCGTGCGGGACTTCCCCGTGGAGACCTCGCCGTTGACCCGCGATCACCGCACCGACCGCGGGGTCACGGAGAAGTGGGACCTGTACGTCCGCGGCTTCGAGCTGGCGACCGGCTACTCGGAGCTCGTCGATCCCGTCATCCAGCGTCAGCGCTTCGAGGACCAGGCACGGCTCGCGGCGGCGGGTGACGACGAGGCGATGGTGCTCGACGAGGAGTTCCTCGCCGCGATGGAGCAGGGCATGCCGCCGACCACCGGGCTCGGGATGGGGATCGATCGACTGCTCATGGCGCTGACCGGCCTGGGCATCCGCGAGACCATCCTGTTCCCGATGGTCAAGCCGCTGCCGCGCGACTGACGGCGGCGGCCGTCTGTCAGGGCGCCCCCGGGTCGGTGCCGCGGTCGGTGTCGCGGTCGGTGACGCGTCGGCCCCACGCGGACGCGACCATGTCGCGCAGCGCGCGGGCGTCGATCCGGTCGAGCCTGGTCACGTAGAGGCAGCCCTTTCCGCTCTTGTGGGGGCCGAGTCGGGCCAGTTGCTCCTCCTCGTCCGGCCCGCCCAGGAGCCCGTAGAGGGATGTCGCCGACGACCTCGGGCTGAAGCCCACCACGAAGGTGTCGCCCTCCCGGCCGCTGTCGTAGACGTAGTGGCTGTGTCCGTATCCGACGATCGAACCGGCCCACATCGAGGCCGGCTCCCCGGTGATCTCGTCGAACATCGCGAGCAGTCGCAGGCCGTCGTCGACGCGCCGAGCGGTGGGAAGGCCCTCGATCCATTGCCTCGGCGGCGCCCCGGTGGGTAGTAGCGCGGTGTTGTCGTTGCGGCCGGTGGCCGCGGGCCGGGACACGGGGGCGGAGAACGCGAGCCCGGCGGCGGTCAGCGCCTCGCGCAGGACGCCGAGCTGGGACGGTCCCACCCCGTGGAGCGCGAGGACGTCCTTCTCCGGGGTGCCGTCGAGGTGCCGCAGGTCGGTGATTCCCGCGGTGGCCAGGGCGCGCGTCGCCGGGGCCGAGAGCCGTGGCAGCGGCAGCGGGGGACCTGTCATGCCCACGACGCTAGACCGACACGCACGGCCGGGCCAGGCTCAGGTGCACAACGATCGCCCCGCCCCGTGGTCAGAATGCGACGATCTCGTCTCCGACCCTCAGTTGCTCGAAGAAGTGTGCGGCCGCCTGCTGGCCCAGGTGGACGCACCCGTGGGACGGTTCGTCCAGCCGACCCTGGTGGAATGCCATGCCGTCCACGGTGAAGTAGGTCGAGTACGGCATCGGGGAGTCGAAGACCCGGCTGTGGTCGTGGCGCACGTGCCGCAGGATCCGGTGCGCGCCCCGCGCGGTCTCGTAGCCGGGCATGCCGGTGGTCACGGGGACGGGACCGTAGGTGATCTCCCCGTCGTCGACCATCCAGGCCCGCTTGCCGTCGACGTCGACGCACGCCCGGGCGGTCGGTGGGCACCGGGATGGCGCGGGTTCGCCGACGGCGTCCGGGGCGCCGGGACCGTTCCCGAGCAGGGTCTGACGCGTCAGTTCGTCCACCTCTCCGGCCTCGACGGGGCCGCCGGCCAGCACGTCGCGGGCGACGAGGTCCACGTCGGTCAGGTGGGCCGGCCGCCCCTGTTCCTCCAGGACCCGGTGGGCGACCGAGCGGACCATCTGCTCGTCGACGGCCACCGGCTGCGGGGGCGCATCGGTCACGATCCGGGTGTCCGTCTCCGTGACACCGGCGGCGTCGGCGGGCGGGGTGGCCGAGGGCGACACCCCGGACGCGGTCCCGGCGGCGGAGGCGCCGAGCAGCGCGGCGGCGCCGAGGGCCAGCAGGCGGACCCGGCCGGTGGTACTACTCCGAGAGGCCATGTCGCGACCCTATCCATTCCCCGCCCGCGGGTCAGCCGGCCCGCGAACTCCCGGGCCCCGCTCGGCACCCTCCCGCCGCGGGCCCGTCCGTGGGGACGAGACCGGAACGTGATTGCGAGTCGCCCGTCCAGGTGATCCGGGTGGGCGATAATCCGGGGATGGACACACTCTTATCGCGCGCGGGAGCGGTGGTGGCCGCCGCGCTGATCGCCGTCGGAGGGGCGGCCCCGGTGGCGTCCGCGCAGTTACCGGTCGCCCTCCCGGCTGAGGTGCAGCAGGTGGTGGACCAGGCACAGGCGGGCTCGGCGCAGGCGGAGGAGCAGGTGCGGACCTCGGTGGGCGGCTCGCTCGCCGCCGCCGGCATCACCCCGCCACCCGGCCTCGCCCCGCCACCCGGTCTCGCCCCGTCCCAGGCCCGCTCACCGCAGCCCGCCCCGCTTCCGCCTCCGGACCCGACCCCGCAGAGCCCGTGCCCGCGCACCGCCGCGGCGTGTGTGGACCTGGACGGCAACCGGACGTGGCTGCAGTCCGGGGAGCGTCTGAGCTACGGGCCGGTGCGGATGTCCCACGGCATGGCCGGTTGGGAGACCCCCAGGGGGACCTATCAGGTCACGCGAAAGGTGCGGCACGAGGTGAGCCGGTTGTTCGACAACGCGCCCATGCCCTACGCGGTGTACTTCGTCGGGGGGATCGCGTTCCACGAGGGCGACCCCACGGTCGAGTCGCACGGCTGCATCCGCCTGGACCAGCCCGCGGCCGCCACCTTCTTCGATCGGCTGCAGGTCGGCGACACGGTGGTGGTCTTCTAGATCACCCGCACTAGATCACCCGCGCGTCCATCGTCCGGTGGCCCGAACCGGGGTCGGGGTGGACGTACTCGGCGGTGAAGGCGGCCCACGCCGACACCGCCGCCACCGTGACGAAGCCCAGGGCCGCCACGTAGGGCCCGAAGGTGACCGACGCGTCCGCCGGCAGGCCGGACAGCATGGGTTCCGCCTCCCCCGTGGAGGCGATGAGGATCCACACGAACGCGAGGTGTCCGACCAGGGCGCCCGCCGCCACCACCGCGGCGGCCAGTGCGAACGCGCCCAGTCGCGTCACCGCGGTCGCCGCCACCAACAGGAGCATTCCCACCAGGCCCAGGTAGAGCACGGGTGCCACGCTGCGGACGTCGATGAGGTCGGTGATCCCCAGCGCGGTGATCTGCTCTCCCCGCCCGGTGCTCAACCAGGGCAGATAGAGGCTGAGCAGGGCCACGGCCAGGCCTCCGACCTCCACCAGTGCGCAGAGCCGACTCCGTCCGCGGGATATGACCTTGGTCCGGGTGGGGGTCCTCGTGGGAAGGGGGATCCGGTGGGGTGGGGGAGGTGTGTACGCGGCCATGAGGATCGCCTTTCGGCGACGCCGGGCCGCCTGTGTGGTCCTGACCTGATGATATGCCCGAACCGTCAGTGCATCCACCCGATGCGGCGGGCCCGCGTCGGCCGGTGTCGTTCAGCTCCGGAGGTGTCGCCCCGCCTCGACGTCCGGGAAGAGGTAGTCGGCGGCGCGGGCCGCCCATACGGACCCGGCAGCCACGAGGACGAACCCCAGCGCGGCCACGTAGGGGCCGAACGTCACGGATGCGTCGGACGGCAGCCCCGCCAGGATCGGGTCCGCGCTGCCGGTGGAGGAACCGAGCGTCCACACGAATGCGAGGTGAGCGGCGAGCACGGCCAGCGCCACGATCGCGCTCGCGTAGGCGAAGGCGCCGAGCCGGGTCACCGTGGTCACCGCCACCAGGAAGGACATCAGGACCAGCCCGAGGAAGAGGGCCGGGGCGACGCCGCGGACGTCGATGATCTCGGTGATGCCGATCGCCGTGATCTGTCCGCCCCCGTCGGCGGAGAGCCAGGGGAGGTAGAGGCTGAGCAGCGCCGCTCCGAGGCCCGCCACCGCGATGAGGGCGCCGATCCGGTTCCGCACGTGCGGGATGAGCCCGTCGTGGGAGGGGGACGTCTCGGAGCGGTCCTCGCGGTGGGGCGCGCGAGGCGTGTACGCGGTCATGTCGATCACCCTTCCGGCACGGACGTGCACTTGTGGTGTACGTCACATCCTAGTCCCGGATCGCCCGGCGATCCACCGCCGGTCACCGCCGTCGGTCACCGCCGCCGGTTCGTCCGGCGGGTCGGCTCGGCGGACATGGGATCCTCCGGCCACGGGTGCCTGGGGTACCGCCCCCGCATCTCCGCGCGCACCCCGGGATAGGCCTCGCGCCAGAAGAACGCCAGGTCCCGTGTCACCGCGAGCGGCCGGCCGGCGGGCGAGAGCAGGTGGACGGTCACGGGCACCCGGCCGTCGCAGACGCGGGGGGAGGTGGTCCAGCCGAAGCACTCCTGCAACTTCACCGCCAGCACCGGCGGGTCATCGGACCCGACCTCCGGGTAGTCGACGCGGTACGACGACGAGGAGGGCACCTGCAGGCGGTCGGGCACCAGCTCGTCGAACCGACCGGCCTCGGGCCAGGGCAGCAGTCGGCGCAGCGCCGGTCCGAGGTCCCGTCCCGCCAGCCGGGAGCCGTGGGCGAGGGCGTCGATCTCCGGACCGAGCCAGTCGTCCAGCCGCTCCGCCAGCCCGTCGGCGGACACGTCCGGCCACGGCGGGCCGAGCTCCCGGTGTGCGAGCCCGAGACGGCGCCACAGCCGGACCGCGTCGTCGTCGGGACCCAGCGCGGCGAGTCCGCCGGCCCGGACCACCGCCGCCACCGCCCGTCCGGCGGCCGCGGGGGAGGGCCGGACCGGTGTGGAGGAGAGCTCGATCGCGCCGAGCCGCCGGATGCGTCGCCCCGCCACCGAACCACTGTCGAAGACGGCCGTCTCGTCGTCGTCGAGGAGGTGTGACGCCGCACGTTCCGCGGTCGGCCGGTCCACGGCGGCGCCCGCGCGGATCACCGCGCCGGCCTCTCCCGCCGCACGCCCGGAGGCGCGACCCACCTCGGCGACCGCGAGCCATTCGTGGCCCGCCAGTGCGGAACCCGGCGGCACCACCGCGCCGGTCCCGGAGGCGAAGGTGTACTGGTCGCCGCGTCGGCGCGCGACGCGGTCCGGGTGGGCGAGCGCCACGACCGTCCCGACGGCGTCCGCCAGCGGGATCCCTCCACCCGGCTGGCCGCGCCCGCTACGCCCGTCACCGCGGCCGCCCCGCGCGATCCGCTCGAGGCGGCGGACCTCCCGCTCCCACGACGAGGCGTCCGGCGCGCGTCCCGACCGCAGTGCCCGCAGGTCCGCGACCAGGTCACCGCCGGGCGAGCGCCGACCCGAGGCCAGCATCGCGACCACCTCGGCGGCCGTCGTCGCCCCGACGAGCCCCGCGCCGTCGAGCAGCGCCCGGGCGTGACGCGGATCGGCCGGCACCCGTGCCAGGTCGCGCCCGCGGTCGGTCACGCGGCCGTCGTCGTCGACCCCGCCCAGGCCGTGCAGCACCGCCTCGGCGCGGGCGATCTCCCCCGACGGCGGCGGATCGGGCAGCGCCAGCCCCTCGCCGCGGGGAGCACCCCAGCAGGCCACATCGAGCGCGAACGTCGTCAGGTCGGACGTCGCGATCGCCGGGGTGCGGTGGTCGGGCAGGTGTGAGTACTCCTGCTCCGTCAGGCAGCGCACCGCCACACCGGGGCCGAGCCGGGCGGCCCGCCCCGAGCGCTGGACGCACGAGTCCCGCGACGCCGAGACCGTCACCAGCCCGGTCATGTCCCGCGCGGTGTCCCGGCGCGGTTCGCGGCTGAGGCACGCGTCCACCACCAGCCGCACCCCGGGCACCGTCAGCGAGGACTCCGCCAGGTCGGTCGACACCACGATCCGCGGCAGCACCGCGTCGCCCGGCCCGGTCCGTCTCCCGGAACCCGACACCGCCCGGTCCTGCGCAGCGGCGTCCAGCCCGCCGTGCAGCGGCAGGACCTCGACCGCGTCGCCCGACCTCCCCGACAGCGCGCGCACGACCCGCTCGATCTCGCGCACACCCGGCAGGAACACCAGTGCGTCGACGCCACTCGCGGCGACCTCGCGCGCCGTCACCGCGGCCACATGGTCCAGGAAGGCGTCGGTGACCCCGCGGGCGTCCAGGCGGGCCGCCGGCGGCGGGGCGTACCGGATCTCCAGTGGGTGCAGTTCCGCAGGGACGTCGACGACCGGCGCCGCGGTGTCCGGGGCCCCGGCCCCGCCGCCGAGCAGCCGGGCGAAGCGCCCGGCCTCCACCGTCGCGGACATCGCCACCACCGGCAGATCGTCGCGCAGTTGCCGCACCTCACACAGCAGTGCGAAGGCCAGGTCGGACTCGACGTCGCGTTCGTGGACCTCGTCGAGCACCACGGCCCCGACACCGGGCAGGTCGGGATCGGCGAGCAGTCGGCGCACCAGCACCCCCGGCGTCACGAACTCGACGAGGGTGTCGCTGCCGACACGCGAGTCCCCACGGACGGTGTAGCCCGCCACGTCACCGGTCCCGGTCCCCGTGAGCGCGGCCAGCCGCCGGGCGGCCGAACGGGCGGCGACCCGACGGGGCTGGGTGACGACGACCCGCCCCGACACCGCGTCGGCGACCGCGGGCGGGACGAGTGTCGTCTTGCCGGTGCCGGGCGGTGCCTGGACCACCGCGGTGCCCGCCGTGGCGAGGGCGTCCCGCAGGGCGGGCAGGGCCCGGGCGAACGGCAGCCCGCGGCCGATGCGGTCGAGATCGAACGCGCTCACGGCGCCCGGCCGCCGATCGCGTAGCTCATGGCGACGACCCTAGTGGCCGGGGATCCGGCCCGTTGCGGGGCGTTCGCTGACGGCGTACACGATCATGCAATCGATCCCCGACCTGCCGCGTTGAACACTGGTGACGGGCCTCGTGCTGCTCCTGCGGTGCAGAGCGTCAGAACCGGCCACTACAGTGGTGAAAAACCGAGGAATGTGAGGTAGCACGATGTTCGAACGGTTTACCGACCGCGCGCGTCGCGTCGTCGTCCTGGCCCAGGAAGAGGCCAGGATGCTCAACCACAATTACATCGGCACCGAGCACATCCTGCTGGGTCTCATCCATGAGGGCGAGGGAGTGGCCGCCAAGGCCCTCGAGTCCCTCGGGATCTCGCTGGAAGCGGTGCGGAGTCAGGTCGAGGAGATCATCGGCCAGGGCCAGCAGGCGCCCAGCGGGCACATCCCGTTCACGCCGCGGGCCAAGAAGGTCCTGGAGCTGAGCCTGCGCGAGGCGCTGCAGCTCGGCCACAACTACATCGGCACCGAGCACATCCTGCTCGGCCTCATCCGTGAGGGCGAGGGCGTCGCCGCCCAGGTGCTGGTCAAGCTCGGCGCGGACCTCACGCGGGTGCGCCAGCAGGTCATCCAGCTGCTGTCCGGGTACCAGGGCAAGGAGGCCGAGGCCTCGGGCACGCCCGCGGGCTCCGGTGGCCGCGAGGCCGGGACCCCGTCGTCGTCGACGGTCCTGGACCAGTTCGGTCGCAACCTCACCCAGGCCGCCATGGAGGGCAAGCTCGACCCGGTCGTCGGTCGCGCCAAGGAGGTGGAGCGCATCATGCAGGTGCTCTCCCGGCGCACCAAGAACAACCCGGTGCTCATCGGTGAGCCCGGCGTGGGCAAGACCGCCGTCGTCGAGGGCCTGGCGCAGGCCATCGTCAACAACGAGGTCCCCGAGACCCTCAAGGACAAGCAGCTGTACTCGCTTGACCTGGGCTCGCTCGTGGCCGGGTCCCGTTACCGCGGTGACTTCGAGGAACGCCTGAAGAAGGTCCTCAAGGAGATCAACCAGCGCGGCGACATCATCCTGTTCATCGACGAGATCCACACCCTCGTCGGGGCCGGTGCCGCCGAGGGCGCGATCGACGCGGCGTCGATCCTCAAGCCCAAGCTGGCCCGCGGTGAGCTGCAGACCATCGGTGCCACCACGCTCGAGGAGTACCGCAAGCACATCGAGAAGGACGCGGCGCTCGAGCGTCGTTTTCAGCCGGTGCAGGTGCCCGAGCCGAGCGTCGAGCTGTCCATCGAGATCCTCAAGGGACTCCGGGACCGCTACGAGGCCCACCACCGGGTCACCATCACGGATTCGGCCCTGGCCGCGGCGGCCCAGCTGGCGGATCGCTACATCAACGACCGCTTCCTGCCGGACAAGGCCATCGACCTCATCGACGAGGCCGGTGCTCGCATGCGCATCAAGCGGATGACCGCGCCGCCGGACCTGCGGGAGTTCGACGAGAAGATCGCCGACGCGCGCCGTGAGAAGGAGTCCGCGATCGACGCGCAGGACTTCGAGAAGGCCGCCGGACTGCGGGACACGGAGAAGAAGCTCATCGCCGAGCGTGCCGAGCGCGAGAAGCAGTGGCGCGCGGGCGACATGGACGTGGCCGCCGTGGTCGACGAGGAGCAGATCGCCGAGATCCTGGGCAACTGGACCGGTATCCCCGTCTTCAAGCTCACCGAGGAGGAGACCACCCGTCTGCTCCGCATGGAGGACGAGCTGCACAAGCGGATCATCGGCCAGGAGGACGCCATCAAGGCGGTCTCGCGGGCGATCCGCCGCACGCGTGCGGGGCTCAAGGACCCCAAGCGCCCCTCGGGCTCGTTCATCTTCGCCGGCCCGTCCGGTGTCGGTAAGACGGAGCTGTCCAAGGCCCTGGCGAACTTCCTGTTCGGCGAGGACGACGCGCTCATCCAGATCGACATGGGTGAGTACCACGACCGCTTCACCGCCTCGCGGCTCTTCGGCGCGCCCCCCGGGTACGTCGGTTACGAGGAGGGTGGCCAGCTCACGGAGAAGGTGCGGCGCAAGCCGTTCTCGGTGGTCCTGTTCGACGAGATCGAGAAGGCCCACTCCGAGATCTACAACACCCTTCTCCAGGTGCTGGAGGACGGCCGTCTCACCGACGGTCAGGGACGCATGGTGGACTTCAAGAACACCGTGCTGATCTTCACCTCGAACCTCGGGACCAGGGACATCTCCAAGGCCGTCGGGATGGGCTTCCAGTCCTCCGACAACACCGAGGACGCCTACGAGCGGATGAAGCAGAAGGTCAACGACGAGCTGAAGAAGCACTTCCGCCCGGAGTTCCTCAACCGTATCGACGAGATCGTCGTGTTCCACCAGCTCACGCAGGAGCAGATCGTCCAGATGGTCGACCTCATGGTCAGCCGTGTGGGCGTGGCGCTCAAGGCCAAGGACATGACCATCGAGGTCACCGACCGGGCCAAGCAGCTGCTGGCCAAGCGGGGCTTCGACCCGGTCCTGGGTGCGCGGCCGCTGCGTCGCACCATCCAGCGCGAGATCGAGGACACGCTCTCGGAGAAGATCCTCTTCGGCGAGGTCGCGGCCGGCGAGCTGGTCACGGTCGACGTCGAGGGCTGGGACGGTGAGTCCGACAAGACCGAGGACGCGAAGTTCACCTTCTCGGGCGCCCCGCGTCCCGACGCCCCCACGGACCGTGAGGGCGAGGAGATCACGGCCAGTGTCGCGCCCACCGGCGAGGCCGGCCCGGGTGACTCGCTGCCGCCGACGTCCGGTGGCTTCGGTGGCGGCTCCACCGGCGGGCCCTCGGGCTCGGGCGGCGGGGCGGCTCCCGCCACCACCTGACCGGACGCCGATCCGCCCCGAGCGGCTGACGCAGAGCCCGAGCGGGTGACGCAGAGAACGACCCCCGCCATGAGGCGGGGGTCGTTCTCGTTCTCCCCCGCTCGGGAACGGGGCGGCGGTGTCGGGCGGAGGGTGTCGGGCGGAGGGTGTCAGGTGGAGGGTGTCAGGCGGAGGGCTTGACGTCCATCACGACGTCGAACTCCAGCAGGTTCGCGCCCTCGGCGACGGGCTTGCCGTGCTCGCCGGCGTGGGCGGCCCGGGCGTCACCGTCACGCCACGCGGCGAAGGACTCCTCGTCCTCCCAGGTCGTCACCACGAAGTAGCGGGTCTCGCCGCCGGTGGGGCGCAGCAGCTGGAAACCGAGGAACCCGGGCGAGTTCTCGACGGTGTGGGCCCGCTCGGAGAAGCGGCGCTCGAGCTCGGCGCCGGCCTGCGGCGGGACGTTCAGGGCATTGATCTTCACGACGGCCATGGGCCGAGCCTACCCAGGCGGGCCTACGCGGGAAGTGAGTAGTGCTCGCCGACGCGGACGACGAGCCCGTCGCCGAGCAGCGACTCCAGTGCCCGGTCGCGCTGGGTCGCGTCGGGCCACACCGCGTCCAGTGCGCTGCGGGCGGCGGTACCGTCGCCGTCGCGCAGGACGTCCAGCAGCAGCCCCCGCACCTGGCGGTCGGTGCCGGCGAACGTCTGCACCTTGCGGCGCGGGCCGTCCCACTCGGGTCGGCCCGCGGCCAGCCACGCGCAGGTGGGGGCGAGGGGGCAGTCGTCGCAGCGGGGGGCCCGGGCCGTGCACACGAGCGCACCGAGCTCCATGACCGCCACGGAGAACGCCACGGCCCGCTCGCGGTCCTCCGGCAACAGCGCCTCGACGGCGGCCAGATCGCGTCGCGTCGACGGGGGCCCGGCCTCCGCGGCGCCGTGCACGGCGCGCGCGACGACCCGCCGGACGTTGGTGTCGACCACGGGGACGCGCCGCCCGTACGCGAAGCAGGCGACCGCGCGCGCGGTGTAGTCGCCGACGCCCGGCAGCGCGAGCAGTTGGTCGACGTCGTGGGGGACCCGACCGTCGTGGAGGTCGACGACGGCGAGGGCGCACTCGCGGAGCCGTAGCGCGCGGCGGGGGTAGCCGAGCTTGCCCCACATGCGGATCACGTCGGCCGGGGCGGCGGCGGCGAGTTCCGCGGGGCCGGGCCAGCGGTCGAGCCAGGCCCGCCAGACGGGCTCGGCCCGGGCGACGGGGGTCTGCTGACTCATGACCTCGCAGAGCAGGATCTCCCATGCGCCGACCTGCCCACCGCGCCACGGCAGTGGGCGGCCGGCGCGGGCGAACCAGGAGAGGAGTGCGGAGGTGTCGAGAGAGGTCAACGCGAGTCTTCCTGGGTCGGCGGGGCACAATATGAGCCATGCCTCATACCAACCCGATCAGCGCATGGGCCTCGCTCCGTGACGGCAACCACCGCTTCGTCGATTGCGAGATGCGTCATCCCAGCCAGAATACCCAGCGTCGCGAGCAGCTCGTCGCCGCGCAGCACCCGAAGGCGGTCCTGTTCGGGTGTTCGGACTCCCGGGTGGCGGCCGAGATCATCTTCGATCAGGGGCTCGGTGACCTCTTCGTCATCCGCACGGCCGGCCACATCATCGACACCGCGGTGCTCGGGTCGATCGAGTACGCCGTCCACGTGCTGGACACGCCGCTGATCGTGGTGCTCGGCCATGACAGCTGCGGCGCCGTCAAGGCGACGGTGGACGCGCTGGCGACCGGGGAGATCCCGCCCGGTTTCCTCCGGGACGTGGTGGAGAAGGTGTCCCCGTCGATCCTCAACGGGCGTCGCGAGGGGCTCAGCAGCATCGACGACTTCGAGGCACGCCACGTGCTCGAGACCGGCGAGCTGCTGCAGCAGCGTTCCAAGATCATCAGCGACCGGATCGACAGCGGCGAGCTCGCGATCGTCGGGGTGACCTACAAGCTCTCCGACGGTCGCGCCTACCTCCGCAGCATCCTCGGCGACGTGGAGGACGTCGCGCGCGGTCCCGGCGAGGAGATGGTCGCCATCTGACGCCCTCCGGCGGCCCGGCGGCCCGGCGGCCACCCGGTCTGAGGGACACGCCGCGCCGACGGGCAGGTGGGGCACCCGCGCGGCTCTAGAGTTGGACCCGTGCAGGAACCCCAGGGCCCCCTACCGCGCGAAGTCTATGTGCGTCGCCGCGTCGCCGCGGTCGTCGTCGCCGTCATCGCCGTGGTCGTGGTGGTGCTCGCGCTGTTCCTCGCCTCCCGCGACAGCGGGACCGACACCCAGGAGACCGCCGCGGGCGGGGAGGACGGCACGACCGGGGCCGTCGAGACCTCGGAGACGTCCACCTCCGCGACCACCGAGCGGGACGACGACGGAGGCGCCTCGCGGGGCCGGTGCGCCGACGAGGATCTCCGTCTGGACGTGTGGCCGGCCGAGCCCAACGTGCCCGTGGGCTCCGACGTGCGCTTCTTCGTCAACATCGTCAACGTCTCGGACACCACGTGCGACCGGGACCTGTCGGAGGCGCCGCTGTCGTTCGAGGTCTACCGGCTCGACGACAACTCCAAGGTGTGGTCGAGCATCGACTGCACCACGCCGCGCGAGGAGGACCAGGTCGAGCTGCGCCCCGATGAGCCGGAGCCGCGTCAGATCGACTGGACCGGCCGACGGTCCGCCGAGGGCGCGTGTTCCGAGTCGGACCGGACGCCGGTCGAGGTCGGCGCCTACCAGGTGTACGCACTGGTCGGGAACGTCTTCAGCCCGGCCTCCACCTTCAACGTGGTCGAGGCCCCCGAGTCCTGACCGGGTCCTGACCGGGCCCGCGCCGAGCGGTGGGGCGCCGCGGTGGTCGTCAGCCGGTGCCCAGGCCGGTGAGGCGCTGCCGGACGTGGCGGGCCCACAGCGCGCCGACGCCCTCGACGTCGGCGAAGTCCGACTGCTCGGCCGCCAGCAGTGCGGGCACCGATCCGAAACGTTCGACCAGCGCCGTGATCTGCACCGGCCGCAGACGAGGGATGTGCGCGAGCATGCGGTGTCCGCGGGCGGTGACGTGCTCGTCCAGGTCCTCGGGCTCGGCCGGTAGCCCCAGGCAGCGGGCGACGGGCGCGGGCAGGAGCAGGTCGGCGTCGGTCAACGCGGCCAGTCGCTCGAGCCCGGCGGTGACCTGCTCCGGTGTCGGTATCGGGCGTGCATCGCCGTCGACGGCCTCCACGCGGAGGTGGTCCGCGACCAGGCCCCACAGTTCATCAGGGGTGTCGGAGAGCAGCTCCTCGAGCTGCAGGGTTGTCTGGCGCCCGTATTCGCCCATCTCCACCGTGAGCTCGGCGAGTTCGGCGCCCAGGCGTTCGAGCCTGAGCAGGCGCTGGGCCATGGTCACGACGTCGCGCACCGAGGCGTAGTCGCCCATCTCCGCCCGGTCGAGCCGGGCGCGGGCACGGGCGGTGCGGGCGCCGTGCCGCTCCATCGTGGCGACCGTCTGGTCGGCCCGGGCCAGCAGGACCACCGGGTCGGCCAGCACCCGGGCCAGTCCGCCGGCGTAGACGGTCACCGTGGTCATCGACGCCGACACGGCCACCGTGGGGACGCCGGTGTGCAGCGCCGTGCGCTCGGCGGCGCGATGACGGGTGCCCGTCTCGACGGCCGGCAGCGACGGGTCGGGGACCAGGTGGACGTTGGCGCGGGTGATCCGGGAGCCATCGGTGGACAGCACGACGGCGCCGTCCATCTTGCTCAGTTCCCGCAGTCGGGCGGGCGCGAACTCGACGTCGAGGTCGACGCCGCCGTCACAGATGGCCCGGACGGCGGGATCGTCACCGAGCACCACGAGCCCCCCGGTGCCGCTACGGCGGATCCGGTCGAGTGCGTCACGCAGCGGGGTGCCCGGGGCGAGTCGCCGGAGGACGGCCCGCATGTCGGGGTCGACCGGTGAACCGTCGGCCGAGCGGGCGGAGAGGGCGGACGTGTCAGTGCTCCTCGGACTCGCCGGCGTACTCCGTCGGACGGGTGTACTCGCCGGCCTCGACGAGCTCGCCCACGACGGCGGCCTCGGTCTCGATCCGGTCGCCGTTGGAGAAGCTCACGGTGGCGGGCACGGAGACCCCGACGTCGAGGTCGTCGGCCGAGGGGAGGGTCGCGGTGGTCTGCTCGACGCAGACGCCCTCCGGTGCGGGGGCGGGCTCTGCGCCTTCGGTCGCGTCGACGACGATCGTGCAGCCACGCTGCAGCGGCCGGGTCTCGCCGAGCTGGACCGGGGTGCCGTCGATCTCGACCTGATCGAGGGAGACGGCCTCGCCGAGGCCGTAGCCGGTGAACGAGGCGACGAATCCGACGCGGGCCTCGCCACCGTTCTCGGGGACGACCACCTGCAGGTCGTTGACGTGCAGGTCGCCCGCGGAACCCCGTCCACCGTCGACCGCGGCGACCTGGTTGGCGGTCTGGGAGACCTGGCCGGCGCTGCAGGCCGACGCCCCGAGGGCGGCGCCCACGGCCAGGACTACGAGCGCGGTGCGGCGCAGGCCGGTGTTCGGTGAAGTCACGTCAGGCTCCTCGGGGATGGTCGTCTCTCAGGCCGGTCTCATCGTAGTCCACGGCCCGTCCAGACCGGCGTCAGAGTGGCCCCCTCACACCCGTGGGATTCCCTCGTCCGCCTGTACACGTTGCTGACCTGCGCAAACGGAAAACGCCTGCACTGAGGGCGTGCTAAGATAGGGCGGTCGAAAGGGGAAAGCCACTCATGGAGTTCAAGGTCGGCGACACCGTCGTCTACCCGCATCACGGCGCCGCCACCATCCAGGCGATCGAGATGCGGACGGTCAAGGGCACCGAGAAGGAATACCTCGTCCTCAAGGTTTCACAGGGCGACCTCACGGTGAAGGTACCGGCCGAGAACGCCGAGTACGTGGGCGTGCGCGACGTGGTGGACCAGGCGGGCCTGGACAAGGTCTTCGAGGTCCTGCGCACCGAGCACGCGGAGGAGCCCACCAACTGGTCGCGTCGTTACAAGGCCAACGGCGAGAAGCTCGCCTCCGGTGACGTCAACAAGGTCGCCGAGGTCGTGCGCGACCTCTGGCGCCGCGATCTCGATCGTGGCCTGTCCGCGGGCGAGAAGCGCATGCTCGCCAAGGCGCGCCAGGTGCTCGTCGGCGAGCTCGCGCTCGCCGAGCGCTCGGACGAGGAACGCGCTGACGCCCTCCTCGGCGAGGTCCTGGGCTCCGCCGCACCGGCGTGACGCGACCGTCGGAGTGATCGGACACGGTCCGGACGGCCACCCCGCCCCCACGGGCAGGGTGGCCGCCGTCGTTCCCGCGGCCGGTTCCGGGCTCCGGCTCGGCGCGGGACTGCCCAAGGCCTTCGTCGAACTCCACGGCCGGACGATGCTGGAGCGGTCCGTCGCCGGCCTGCTGGACTCGGGGGCCGTCGACGATGTGGTGGTGGTGGTCCCGTCGGCCCGCGTCCGGGAAGCCGAGTCGATGCTCGCCCGACTCCGGAACGATGACCACCTCGTCGTCGTCGCCACCGGCGGCGCGGAGCGCACCGACTCCGTGCGCAACGGGCTCGCGGCGCTGACCGCCACCCACGGTGATGCCGGCGCGGCGGTGTACGACGTCCTGCTGGTGCACGACGCGGCGCGGTGCCTCACCCCTGCCGCACCGACGCGGCGCGTCGTCGAGGCCGTGCGCTCCGGCGAGGTCGCCGTGGTTCCGGTGCTCCCGGTCGTCGACACCGTCAAACAGGTCGACGTCGACGGCTACGTCGTGGGCACCCCCGACCGTTCCGGGCTGCGCGCCGTCCAGACGCCCCAGGGTTTCGCTCCCGACGTCCTGCTCGCCGCCTACGACGCGGCCGGGGACGTCGCCACCGACGACGCCGGCCTGGTCGAACGGATCGGGCAGCGGGTCGCGACCGTCGAGGGCGACGCGCTCGCGTTCAAGATCACCACCGCCACCGACCACGCCCGCGCGCTGACGGAACTCGCCGGACCGCGTCCCGGCTCGGCGCCCCCCGCCCCCCGCCCCCGCGGGCCGCATCCAGGAGGACTCGTGACCGGACCCGTCATCCCCCGCGTGGGGATCGGCACCGACGCCCACCGCGTGGAGCCCGGCAAGCCCTGCATGATGGCCTGCCTGCATTTCCCGGACGAGAGCGGCTGCGAGGGGCACTCCGACGGCGACGTGGTGGCCCACGCGTTGGTCGACGCGCTGCTCTCCGCGGCGGGGCTCGGCGACCTCGGGACGCTGGTCGGCACCGGGCGCAGCGAGTACGACGACGTCTCCGGCGAGCGACTCCTGCGGGAGGCGGTCGCCGAACTCGCCGAGCACGGCTGGGCGATCGGTAACGCCGCCGTACAGATGGTGGGCAACCGGCCCAAGATGGGGCCGCGCCGAACCGAGGCCGAGCAGCGATTGTCCGAGATCATCGGCGCCCCGGTCTCCGTCTCCGCCACCACCACCGACGGCATGGGCTTCACCGGCCGCGGTGAGGGGGTCTCCGCCGTGGCCACGGCACTGGTGTACCGGGCCTGACGGCCCGACACCGGTAGACTCGGCACCCGTGACGCTCCATCTGTACGACACCGCCGCCCGCTCCCTGAGGGAGTTCACCCCCGTCCGGGAAGGGCACGCGTCCGTCTACCTCTGTGGAGCCACCCCCCAGTCGGTCCCGCACATCGGCCACGTCCGCTCCGGCGTCGCGTTCGACATCCTGCGCCGCTGGCTGCTCGCCAACGGCTACGACGTGGCGTTCGTGCGCAACGTCACCGACATCGACGACAAGATCCTCACCAAGGCCGCCGAGAACGGGCGCCCGTGGTGGGAATGGGCGGCCACCCACGAGCGCGAGTTCACCCGCGCCTACGACGCGCTCGGCGTGCTGCCGCCGTCCACCGAGCCACGCGCGACCGGGCACGTGACCCAGATGATCGACTACATGGAGAGGCTCATCGAGCGGGGTTTCGCGTATCCGGCCGAGGGCAGCGTCTACTTCGACGTCGCCGCCTGGTCGGCCGCGCCCGAGGGCGACTACGGGCACCTGTCCGGACACCGACTCGACGAGGTCGACCAGGGCGAGTCCGCCGACCTGCGCGGTAAGCGCGACACGCGGGACTTCGCCCTCTGGAAGGCCGCCAAGCCCGGCGAGCCCGCCTGGCCCACCCCGTGGGGCGACGGTCGGCCCGGGTGGCACCTCGAGTGCTCGGCCATGGCCACCTGGTATCTCGGCCACACCTTCGACATCCACGGCGGCGGCCTCGACCTGCAGTTCCCGCACCACGAGAACGAGGCGGCCCAGTCCCATGCCGCCGGCGACGGGTTCGCCCGCTTCTGGCTGCACAACGGCTGGGTGACGATGGCCGGCGAGAAGATGAGCAAGTCACTGGGCAACGTGCTCAGCGTGCCCAATATCCTCACCGCCGTCCGCCCCGTGGAACTGCGCTACTACCTCGGAAGTGCGCATTACCGGTCGATGCTGGAATACTCTCCCGAGGCACTGCAGGAGGCGGCCGCGGCCTATCGCCGGATCGAGGCGCTCGTGCACCGGGTGAACGAGACCGTCAGGTCGGGCCTGGCACCGGGGGGCGACGTCCCGGTCGGCGAGTGGACCGACGGGTTCGCCGCCGCGATGGACGACGA
Source organism: Dietzia sp. IBK-p2-15D (assembly GCF_057773105.1). Lineage (NCBI taxonomy): Bacteria > Bacillati > Actinomycetota > Actinomycetes > Mycobacteriales > Dietziaceae > Dietzia > Dietzia sp. IBK-p2-15D. The sequence goes on along the minus strand of NZ_JBYMTK010000002.1, from coordinate 142,863 downwards.
TCTCGGGGTCCCCGCCGCGCTGGCGGAGATCCACGGCCGGGTCCGCGCCGGCAACACCGCGCTGTCGTCGGGGGATCTCCACGCGGCGCTCGCGGCGGCCTCGTCCGTCCGGGCGATGGCCGCGGTGCTGGGCGTCGACCCGCTGGACCCGCAGTGGACCTCCACCGCGGGTGCGGAGGACGCCGCGATGACAGCGCTCGATCTCCTCGTGCGCGCGGAACTCGAGGCCCGCGCCGACGCGCGGGCGAACAAGGACTTCGCCACCGCCGACGCCATTCGTGACCGACTGGTCACGGCGGGTATCGAGGTGGCCGACACAGCGGACGGCCAGAAGTGGTCGCTCGCCAACCGGAAGGACTGACATGGCGGGCAATTCGAGCCGGCGCGGAGCGATCCGCAAATCCGGCACCAAGAAGGGACAGGTCGTCGGCTCCGGCGGCCAGCGCCGTCGCGGGCTCGAGGCGCGCGGCGCCACCCCCAAGGCCGAGGACCGGACCTACCACCCGGCGCACCGCAAGGCCAAGGCCGCCTCGCGCAAGTCGGACGGTGCCCAGCAGCGCCGCCAGTACGCCCAGAAGAAGGCCGACGGGCCCGAACTCGTGGTGGGCCGCAACCCGGTCGTGGAGTGCCTGCGCGCCGGAGTCCCGGCGACGGCACTGTTTGTGGCCGTGGGGGCCGACAACGACGAGCGGCTCACCGAGGCCGTGCGGTTCGCCGCGGACAAGGGGATCTCGATCCTCGAGGTGCCCCGCCACGATCTCGACCGGATGACCTCCAACGGCATGCACCAGGGGATCGGTCTCCAGGTGCCTCCCTACGAGTACGCCGACCCGGACGACCTCATCCAGAGCGCCATGCACTCCTCGAAGCCGGCCCTGCTGGTGGCACTGGACAACATCACCGACACGCGCAACCTCGGCGCCGTCATCCGCTCAGTCGCGGCCTTCGGTGGGCACGGCGTGCTGATCCCCGAGCGGCGCAGCGCGTCCATCACCGCGGTGGCCTGGCGCACCTCGGCCGGCGCCGCGGCCCGCCTACCCGTGGCCAAGGCGACCAACCTCAACCGGACGCTGCTCGACTGGGCCAAGCAGGGCGCGCAGCTCGTCGGCCTGGACGCCGGGGGCGACGTCTCGCTGGACGACTACGACGGCACCGGCCCCACGGTCATCGTCGTGGGCTCCGAGGGCAAGGGCCTGTCCCGCCTCGTCCGCGAGAACTGCGACTCGATCCTGTCCATCCCGATCGCGTCCGAGGTCGAGAGCCTCAACGCCTCGGTGGCGGCGGGCGTCGTGCTCTCGGAGTTCGCCCGCCAGCGGCGCGTCAAGCGCTGACCCGCCGAGGCGGGTCAGGCCCGCTGGCCCGCTGGTCCGCCCGGCCCGCCCGGCCCGCTGGTCCGCGGCATCCGCTACCGCGCCTGGCGTCTCGCACGCGCGCCTGAACGTTCGCTCGCCGGCATGGCGTCTGGCCTGCCCCGGTGCGCGCGCGAGACGCCATGCCGACGAGCGGCTGTGGGCTGGCCGAGCAGGCGCGTGAGCGAGACGCCAGGCGCTGGAGCGGCTGTGGATGCGGGCGCAGGGGCCGTCCCGCGGAGGGTGTCAGGCCCGCGGCCGGCGCGGGGAGCGGCACCGGTCGAACGCCGACCGGGCGTGCTCCCAGGACTCCACCCCGTAGTACAGGTGGCCGGCGATCATGTAGAGCGCGGCGAACCGCTGGTAGGTCCACGCCCGGTCGAGGAAGGTCTCGTCGGCCCGCCCGGTGTAGTGGGCCAGCACGTCCTCGACGAAGCGCGGGCCGTATTCGTACAGCTCGGCGAAGTCGACGGCCGGGTCGCCCAGGCACATGTCGGTGAAGTCGATGAGGCCGAGCCTCCCGGGCCCACTGACCCCGCCGGCCCCGCCGGCCGCCTGACCGCGGTCCCAGTACAGGTGTCGGACGTAGACGTCGTTGTGCAGCAGCACCCGCGGTAGGAGGGTGGACTGCAGCGCCCCGACCTCGTCGCAGATCTTCCTGGCCGTGGCCATCTCGGCATCGTTGAACACCGCCGGAAGGTTGTTCTCCACGATCCCGCGGACGAAGTCCAGGTTCTCCGGCTGGTAGGAGTGGGGCACCCGGTCGATCGGGGGCGCCGAGGTGTCCTGGATGTGCAGCGCGGCCAGCAGCGCGCCGAGTTGGGCGGCGAGTGTCGTTCTCTCGGTGGCGGGCAGGCCGACGAACAGCTCCGGGGTGAGGCGCTGCCCGCGCACCAGCGGGTACCCGGCGAAGCGGCCGTGCGCGGGTACGTGAGAGTAGTGGGGGAGGGCGGCGTCGACGCGTCCCGCCAGGTGATCGAGGACCGCGATCTCGGTCGGCAGCTGCGCGAGGGCCTGGTCGTCGGCGGGGAACCGGAACACCAGGTCGCGGTGGCCGTGCCCATCCGCCCCGGAGCACCCGCGGCAGATCATCACGACGTGGTCCCAGCCCTCGTCGATCCGCTCGGCGGAGTCCCAGTTCAGGGTCGGATAGGTGGCCCGGATGGCCTCGAGTTCGGCGGCATCGTCGTGCCCTCCGGCAGCACCGTCCGGCCCAGCACCGTCCGCCCCGGCACCCCCGGCACCCCCGGTCATCGCCGCACCGCCGCGAGACCGCGGCACGCCAGGTAGATGACGAACGAGATGGTGGTGACGAACACCGAGACCGGCACGCCCGGCGCGAGGGAGAGCAGCATCCCCCCGACGGCCGCGATCTCGGCGAACAGGATCGTCAGCCCGATCGCCCGCAACGGGCTGGAGGTGACGGCGGCTGCGGCGGCGGCGGGCGTGATGAGCAGGGACAGGACCAGCAGCGCGCCGACGACCTGCACGGCCTGCGCGGCGGCCAGTCCCACGAGCACGGCGAAGACCATGTTGATGGCCCGCACCGGGACGCCCCGCGCCTCGGCGACCTCGGGGTCGGCCGACGAGAACACCAGTGGCCGGTACAGCACGATCAGCGCGCCCACGATGATGGCCGCGACCACCGCCATCTGCACCAGCCCGTGCTCGGACACGCCCACGATCTGCCCGGTGAGCAGGGAGAAGCTCGTCCCCGAGCGGCCGGGGTAGAGATGGATGAACAGCACGGCCAGGCCGAGTCCGAACGCCAGCACGACGCCGATGGAACTGTCGCGCTGGGAGGCACGCGAGCCCATGAGGCCGAACATGAGGGCGGCGATCACCGACCCCACGATCGCACCGAGCCCCAGGTTGAGCCCGAACAACAGGGCGGCGGCGGCGCCGGTGAGGGCGAGCTCGCTGGCGCCGTGCACGGAGAACGACATCTGCCGCATCACGATGAACGGCCCGATCGCCCCGGAGAGCAGGCCGAGCAGCGCGATCGCGGCGAGGCCGAAGAGCACGAAGTCCTGCTCCAGCAGGTACGCGGTGGTCTCGGTGTCGGCGATGGACCCGAGGATCTCGAGCAGTCGGGCCATCAGTGCGCTCCGTGTCCGTGTCCGTGGTCGTGGCCGCCTGCGGCGTCCTCGTGGTGGTGGTGCCCGCTCGACCAGGGTTCGGCGACGAGGTGCTGGGTGTCGCCCACCACGACGATCTGTCCGCGCACGCGCAGGACCTCGACGGGGGAGGAGTACAGCTCGGACATGACCTCGGTGGTGAAGACCTCGTCCGGGGTGCCGATGCGGTGCCGCCCGTCGACCAGGTAGACGATCCGGTCGACCATCGGCAGCACCGGGTTGATCTCGTGGGTGACGAACACGACAGCGGTGTCGTGCTCGCGGCGTCGGTGGTCGAGTACGGAGGCGACGGTGCGTTGACCGGTGAGGTCGAGGCTGAGCAGCGGTTCGTCACAGAGCATGACGCACGGGTCGCACGCGATGGCCTGGGCGACACGCACGCGTTGTTGCTCGCCGCCGGACATCCGGCCCAGGGGCTTGTCGGCGAGGTTTCCGGCCTCGAGCCTCTCGAGGGCGTCGTCGACGATGTCGCGTTTCCCGGCGCGACGTGACGGCCAGCCGGGGCCCCAGCGCGTGCCGTCGATGCCCAGGGACACGAGGTCGCGTCCGCGCAGGGTGATGCCGGGGTCGAAGGCGCGCTGTTGTGGCACGTACCCGAGGTGGGTGCCGCGGTCGCCGGGGGCGCGGCCGTCGACGAGGACGGTGCCGGAGTCGGGCAGGTGTTCGCCGAGCAGCACCTTGAGCAGGGTGGACTTGCCGGCACCGTTGGGTCCGAGCACGGCGACGAACTCGCCGGGGGCGATCTCCAGGTCGAGGTCGCGGATGAGGGTGCGGCCGCCGCGGGAGACCGTCACGCCCTGCAGCGAGACGATCGGGCCGGGACCGGGGGCGCCGCGGACGTGACCCCCCGCCGGTTCAGTGGCCACCGTCGCCCACCGGGGTCGCGTCGGCCAGTGCGCCGGAGACGCCGTCGACGATCCCCGTCATCCAGCCGATGTAGTCGGCGCCCTCGGGGAGGGTCTCGGTGAGGTCGACGACGACGAGGTCGGCGTCCTCGGCCGCGTCGCGGACGCGGGCGGTCACGGAGGTCTCGGTCTGGGTGTTGAAGGCCAGGAACGCGACCCGTCTCTCGGCCAGCAGGTCGAGCATGGCGGCGAGGTCGGCGGCGGACGGGTCGGTGTCGTCCTCGACGGAGGCGAGGAACCCGCGCGGCGTCAGGTCGGTCAGATGCGCGGCCTCGAACAGGTGCGCGCCGACCCGCTCGGTCTGGGCGTAGGGGAAGTGGCCGCGGTCGTGGATCTCGTCGAGCTGCGCCTCGAGGGGGGTCAGGGCGTCGGCGAAGGCGCGGGCGTTGTCGCGGTATCGCTCGGCGTTGCCGGAGTCGATCGCGGCGAGTTCCTCGGCCACACGCTCGGCTACGGCGGCGGCGGTGGGCAGGCTGAACCACACGTGCTCGTTGCCGGCGGCCTCCTGGGCATGGTCCGCGTGGTCCTCCTCCGCGTGGTCTTGCCCGTCCACCGAGGCGCCGGTGACCCGCTCGAACTCGTCGACCCCCCGCACGACGGGCACATCCCCGGCGTTGTCCAGCGCCATGTCCACGAACGCGTCGTAACCGGCGCCGTTGTAGACGACCAGGTCGGCGCCCGCGACCGCGGCGGCATCGGCAGGGCTGGCCTCGTAGGAGTGCGGGTCGGCGGTCGGGTCGGAGATCACCGACTCCACCGAGGCGTTGTCGCCGGCGACCTGCTCGGCGATGTCCGCGTAGACGGTCGTCGAGGCGACGACGGTCGGCCCGTCGTCGCCCGTGCCGGCGTCGCCGTCGGTGCCGCAGGCGGTGAGCACGCCCCCGCCCAGGAGGGCGGCCGCGGCGAGGGCCAGCGCACGGGGCGTGCGGGCGGGGGAGGTGCGGGCGGGTGAGGAGGACGACATCACGTGGACCACTCTCGTAGTAATGGGAACCGTTGTCATTAAGTGTAGATCCGCGACACGGCGAGCGTGTACATCCGGGGGTGTCAGCCCCGCAGATCGGCGAGAGTGTCGAGCAGCGCCACGACGGCGGGGATGTCCGCGACACGGTGCGCGGCCGCCGTCTCGCCCTCGCCGACCTTGACGCCGACGTCCTGCGGTCGCAGGCGCGCGAAGCCGCGCTCATCGGTGACGTCGTCGCCGATGAACAGCGCCACCTCCGCTCCGGTTTGCTCGACCATCGTCTCGATGGCCGCGCCCTTGCTCGCCTCCCGCACGGCGATCTCCACGACGTTCTTGCCCTCGGTGACGAACACCCCGTCGAGTGTGGCCGGCCCGGCCATCGCCTCGGCCTGCGCACGTTCCCGCTCCGCGGGATCGGCCACCGGGCGGACGTGCAGGACGGCGGCCGTCGGCTTGGTCTCGACGTGCGCCCCGGGGGTGCGGGAGACGATCTCCTCGAGGGCGGACCGCACCCGGGACAGCAGCGCCACCTCGTCGTCGTCGAGGGGGGAGTCGAAACCACCCTCCCACTCCGACCCGTGGCTGCCCACCAGGACCACCGGGGCGTCGGCGCCGCTCACCTCCGCCAGGGCCGCGCGGTTTCGGCCGGACAGCAGGGCGACGGTGGTCCGGGGCAGCCCCGCCAGTCTCGCCAGGGCGTCCGCGGCACCGGGGGCGGGCACGGCCTTCGTGGGGTCGTCGACGAACGGGGCGAGCGTGCCGTCGTAGTCGCACGCCACCACGAGGGTGGGGGCGTCGGCGGCGCGGCGCAGCGCCTCGTCCAGGGTCTCGGCGGTGGTCATGGACGTCAGGATAGGCGCGCCGGCCGGACCCGGGCAGCGCGAAAGCGCCCGGCCCGTCATGTGACGCGTGTTACGTTAAGGAGACTCAAAGGCTTAGGTCGGGCGTCGGAAGGACGTACCGGTGAGCGCAGAGGATCGGGCACCGGGTGCGCCCAGTGTCCGACCGCGACCGGAAGGTGAGAAGACCATGGCACCATCAGTGTTGAGGACATCCGTACGCCGTCGTTCGATGAGCGTGATCGCCGCCGCCGCGGTGGTCGGCCTGGGGCTCACGGGCTGTACATCAACCAATTCCGACGACGACTCGAGCCTGCTGGAGACCCTGCAGGACCGCGGCAGCGTGACGGTCGGCTTCGCCGGTGAGGCGCCCTACTCCTTCGAGGAGAACGGCGAGCTGACCGGCGCCACGGTGGCGCTCCACCGCGAGATCTTCGGGAATCTGGGCATCGACACCGTCGAGGGCGTGAACGCGGACTTCGGTGCCCTCATCCCCGGTCTCCAGGCCAACCGCTTCGATGTGGTCAGCGCGGGCATGTCGATCCTCCCGGAGCGCTGCGAGCAGGCCGCGTTCAGCGAGCCCGAGTTCAACTACACCACCGCCCTCATGGTCGAGGAGGGCAACCCGATGAACCTCACGGACATGCAGTCCGTCGCCGAGAGCGGTGCGCGGCTCGCGACGATGACGGGCGCGATCGAGTCCGACTACGCCTCCGAGCTGGGTATCGACAGCATGCAGGTCGCCACCCCCCAGGACGGGATGGACGCCGTCACCTCCGGGCGCGCCGACGTCTTCGCCCTGACCGGCATCTCGCTGAACTGGATGAAGAACAACAACCCCGACGCCCCCGTCGAGGTGACCGAGTCGTTCGTCGCGGAGATCAACGGCGAGCCGCAGGTCGGCGCGGGCGGTACCGTGTTCCGCACTGACGACCAGGAGCTCCTCGACGCCTACAACGAGGAACTGGCCAAGATCACCTCCGATCCGGAGAAGTACCTCTCCATCGTGGGTGAGTTCGGGTTCACCGAGGGGGAGCTCCCCGACCCCGCGCTGACGACCGCCGACCTCTGCGCCGGCGAGTGACGGTGCACGGAGTCCGGTGACGAACGACCGTGGAAAGTAACATCGAGGCCTTCCTGGAGGCGTGGCCCCGCTTCCAGGAAGGCATCGTCACCACCATCTATCTGACACTGGGCGGTGCGGCGCTGGGCTTCGCCATGGCGCTGGTCCTCGGCGTGGCGGCCGGGTCCCGCCTCATGGTGATCCGCGGGGTGTCGAGGACGATCGTCGAGTTCTTCCGGGGCACCTCGTTGCTGGTGCAACTGTTCTGGCTGTTCTTCGTGCTGCCGCTGCTCGGCTACGAACTCGATCCGCTCTTCTGCGGAATCCTGGCGCTGGGACTCAACTACGGCGCGTACGCCGCCGAGGTGGTCCGTGGCTCGCTGGCCGCCGTCCCGACCCCGCAGAAGGAGGCCGCGGTCGCCCTGAACTTCTCGCCCTGGCATCGCATGTCCAAGGTCGTCTTCCCGCAGGCGTGGGTGCAGATGATCCCGCCGCTGAACAACCTCCTGGTCCAGCTCCTCAAGGGGAGCGCCCTGGCCAGCTTCATCCTGCTGCAGGACCTGACCTTCCACATCGGGGAGCTGCGCCGCGTGACCGGCGACACGGTGTTCGCCTTCGGCGTCGGGCTGATCCTCTACTTCGTCATCGCGTACGTCCTCACCCTGTTCATGAATCTCCTCGAGGTCCGGGCGAAGTCCCGACTGGGGGCGGGGCCGTCGCTCCGTGAGGTGCTCAGCTTGCGACCCGAACGGGTCAACGAGGCAGTGGGGGTGGGCCGATGAGCGTCGACTGGAGCTGGGAACGCGCCATCGAGAGCATCCCGATCCTGCTGGAGGGGTTCCGGATCACGCTGCTGGCCACCGTCGTCGGCTTCCTCATCGCCGCGGTGCTGGGACTGCTCGTCGCGATGGTGCGTCGCGCCGCGCCCGCCGTGATCACCGTGCCCCTGCGCCTGGTCACCGAGTTCATCCGCCTGACCCCGCTCGTCGTCCAACTGTTGTTCGCGTACTTCCTGCTCCCGCAGTTCACCGCGCTGCAGATCGGCATAGCCGTGATCGGCGTGCACTACGCGACCTACATGGCGGAGGTGTACCGCGCGGGCATCGACGCGGTCCCGACCGGGCAGTGGGAGGCCGCCCGGGCGCTGTCACTCCCCGCGGGGCGCACGTGGCGTGCCGTCGTCCTGCCCCAGGCGATCCGCAACACGGTCCCGGCGCTCGGCAACTACGCGATCTCCCTGTTCAAGGACACCCCGTTCCTGTTCGCGATCACGGTGGTGGAGATGGTGACCGCCGCGCAGCAGTACGGCGCCCGCAACTTCCAGTACCTCGAGCCCATCACCCTCGCCGGGGTGATCTTCCTGCTCGCGAGCTACCCGACCTCGATCCTCATCCGGAGACTGGAGAAGTCCCTTGTCTACTGACCCCAGCACGCCGACGCGGCCGAGCACGCCGACAGGCGGCGAGTCGCCGATGGTGGTGTTCGAGAAGGTGGTCAAGCAGTTCGGCGACCACGTGGTCCTCGACCACCTCGACTTCACCGTGCAGCGGGGCGAGCGGGTCGCGCTGATCGGCCCCAGCGGGTCGGGCAAGACGACGATCCTGCGCCTGCTGATGACCCTCGAGGAGGCGAACGACGGCGTGATCTGGGTGGAGGGCGAACCCCTGACCCACCAGTTCAAGGGCGACAAGCTGGTCAAGGCCTCCCAGAAGCACCTGCGCGCCGTCCGCTCGAAGATCGGGATGGTGTTCCAGCAGTTCAACCTGTTCCCCAACATGACGGTGCTCGAGAACATCACCGAGGCGCAGATCCACGTCCTGGGGCGGTCCAAGGGGGAGGCGGTGGAGCGGGCACGTGAGCTCCTCGACACGGTCGGTCTCGCGGACAAGGAGAACGCCCACCCGACCACGCTGTCGGGCGGGCAGCAGCAGCGGGTCGCCATCGCCCGGGCGCTGGCGATGGATCCCGATATCCTGCTCCTCGACGAGGTCACCTCGGCTCTCGATCCCGAGCTGGTCGCCGACGTGCTCGGCGTGTTGCGGATGATCGCCGAGTCCACCGACATCACGATGCTCATCGTGACCCACGAGATGGGGTTCGCCCGCGACGTGGCCGACCGCGTGCTGGTGTTCGATCAGGGCAAGATCGTGGAGGAGGGCACCCCCGAGGCCATCTTCACCGATCCCAAGCAGGACCGGACACGCACGTTCCTCAAGGCCGTCCTCGAACGGTGACCCGCGCCGTGTGGCGAGACGCTTGACCGTGCCCCGGTCGCCTGTAGGATTGTCGACAATCAGACGGTTCCATGGAAGGCGCGCCGATGACCCTGTCGCACACGGCCCTCGAACTGGCCGACGGCTACCGCCGGGGCGAACTCTCCCCGGTTGATGCCGCCGAGGAGGTGCTCACCGCGATCTATCGGGTCGACGGCGAGATCAACGCCTTCTGTCACGTCGACCGTGACGCGACGCTGACGGCCGCGCGGTCGTCCGAGGAGCGGTACCGCCGAGGTGAACCGCTCAGCCCGCTCGACGGCGTCCCCACCACGATCAAGGACATCTTCTACACCCGCGGCGTCCCGACGCTCCGGGGTTCCCGCCTCCTGGCCGACAAGCCCGGTGCGTCCGATCCCGCCTCGTGGCCCGACGACGCCCCCGTCACGTCGGCGGTCGGCGAGGCCGGGTGCGTGGTGATCGGCAAGACCACCACCCCGGAGTTCGCGTGGAAGGGGGTCACGGACAACACGCTCACCGGGATCACCCGTAATCCGCACGACCCGGGCCTCACCCCGGGCGGATCCAGCGGCGGGGCGGCGGCCGCGGTCGCCGCCGGGCTCGGCCAGCTCGCGCTGGGCACCGACGGTGGCGGGTCGGTACGCATCCCCGCCGCGTTCTGCGGGATCGTGGCGCTCAAGCCCACCTACGGCGTGATCCCCATGTTCCCGTCCAGCCCGTTCGGCACGCTCGCGCACGCCGGGCCGATGACCCGCACGGTCGCCGACACGGCGGCGTTCATGGACACCCTGCTGCGTCCGGACCCCCGCGACTGGTCGGCGGTGCCGGCGCGCGCGACGACCCCCGGTCCGGGCGGGTACCTCGCCGCGGCCGTCGACGGCTCGCGCGGGGACCGCCCACTCGAGGGCCTGCGCGTCGCGTACAGCCCCGACCTCGGTTTCGGTACCACCGACCCGGAGGTCGAGCGGGAGGTCGGACGCGCGGTCGCCGTGCTGGAATCGCTGGGGGCGCGGGTCGAGACTGTCGACCCCGGGATCACCGATCCGGTCGACGCGTTCCACGTCCTGTGGTTCGCCGGACTCGCCGCGGTCCTCGCGCCCCACGGGCCGGGCGCCGTCGACCACGTCGACCCGTCGATGCGCGAGGCGCTGGGGCGGTACCACGACTACTCCGCCGCCGACTATCTCGACGCCGTGGCGGTGCGGATGGCCCTGGGCGCGCGGATGGCCGACTTCCACCAAGCCCACGACATCCTCATCACGCCCACCACGCCGATCGCCGCCTTCGCCGTGGGATCGGACGTGCCGCCGGGCTGGGACAGTCCCGACTGGACGTCGTGGACGCCGTACACCTATCCGTTCAACATGACCCAGCAGCCGGCGCTGAGCGTCCCCTGCGGGACGACCGACGCGGGCCTCCCGGTGGGGCTGCAGGTGGTGGGTGCGCGGTTCGAGGACCGACTGGTGGTCCGGGTCGGTGCCGCACTCGAAGCCGCGCTCGGTCAGGTCGTGCCCACCCCGCGGGTCCACGCGGCGGGGCGTCCGGGGGACGGTCGGCCGTGATCGACTCGACCGCGGGACTGGAACCCGTCGTCCAGGAGTCGACGCCGTCCCTCATCGCACGCGCTCTCCGGAGGGGCATCGCGGACGGCTCCCTGGCCCCCGGGACGCAGCTCGGCGAGGCCGCTCTCGCACGCTCGCTCGGCGTGAGTCGCGGCCCGCTGCGCGAGGCGATGCAGCGGCTCACCCAGGAGGGGTTGCTCGTCTCGCACCGCAACCGCGGACTGTTCGTCGCCGACCTGACGCCCGACGCCGTCGAGGACATGTACCTGCTGCGGACGACCATCGAGACCGGCGCTCTGGAGCGGGTGCTCGAACTGGGTCTGGGGGAGGCCACGGCCGACGCCCTCGACGCGGCCGTCGACGCGATGGCGGCGCTGGCCGACGAACCCCGGTCCGCGGCCATGGTGGCGGCGGATCTGGACTTCCACCACGCGCTGGTGGAGGCCGCGCGGAGCCCGCGGTTGTCGCGGGTGCACGAGACCGTGGTGGTGGAGACGAGCATGTGCCTCCACGCGATGCGCAGCACCTATACCGACGCCGCGTCCAGGCTCGCGGAGCACCGGGCGATCGCGGACGCGGTGCGCTCCGGTGATCGGCTCCGGGCCCGGTCGTTGCTCGTCGACCACATGCGGGACGGGCTGGCCAGGGTCAGCGAGGGCGCGTAGCTCAGGGGAGGGCGGTCAGGGCACGGCGGTCAGTGGCTCGACCCGAGGCCGTTGCGCAGTGCCCACGCCACGGCCTGCGGCCGGGTCGTCACCCCGATCTTGCGGTAGGCGTCCCGGATGTAGGACTTCACGGTGTTGATCGACAGGTAGCAGGCCGCGGTGATCTCCTCGTTCGACCGACCCTGGGTGATGAGCGCCAACATCTCCGCCTCCCGGGGGGTCAGGCCCACACCGCCAGTGGGCCACGGCGCGGCCGGCCCGGAGTCCTCCCGGTCGATCACCGTGACGCGCTCACCGGCCGCGATGCGTTCGATCCCGCTGACCAGCTCGTCCCCGATCAGGGACTTGGCGAGAAAACCCCGGGCCCCGGCCGCCAGCGCCTCGTCGACGGCCTTCGGATCGGTGATGAACGAGTAGACCGCCACCGCGCCGATCTGCGGGTCACGGGCGAGTTCGGCGCACCGCTGCTGCCACCCGGGGCCGGAGCCGAAGGTGTCGAACAGGGCGACGTCGACCGGCGTGGCGACGTCGGTCGCGTGATGGGTCGGCACCACGTGCACCCGGTCGGCGTACGGACCCAGCAGGGCCTCCACACCGGCGACGACCAGCGAGTAGTCGTTGACCACCGAGACCCGGACCTTCATGAAGGGACATTAGCAGTTGTGACCCATCCCACCCCTGGGGGTGTGCCGAATCCCCCGGGGACATCGGAAGCTGGACCGGACGGCGAGGGGAACCATGATGCAGACAGCGATGACCAGACTCGACGATCGGTGGGCGTGGGCCGACTCCGGGATGTGCCGCGAGATCCCGGACCTCTTCTACAACTCGGAGGACGAGGCCAAGTCGACGCGGCGCCGCAAGGAGGCCGCCGCCAAGAAGCTCTGCGGGCAGTGTCCCGTCATCGACGCGTGCCGTCAGCACGCGATGGCCCAGCGTGAGTTGTACGGCGTCTGGGGCGGGATGACCGAGGCCGAGCGTCACCGCCGGGCCGGCCGCGTCCGCACCGGCTAGGGGAGCAGGAGGGCCGGCCCGGCGCGGGTCGGCTCAGTGTGAATCGGCTCAGCGCACGGGGATCGCGACCAGCTTGGTCTCGACGAACTCCTCGATCCCGCTGAGCCCGCCCTCGCGCCCCAGCCCGGACTGCTTGATGCCGCCGAACGGGGCGGCCGGGTTGGACACCACGCCGACGTTGATGCCGACCATGCCGGCCTGGAGCCGCTCGGACATGGTCATGGCGCGGTCGAGGTTCTCGGTCATGACGTAGGAGACCAGTCCGAACTCGGTGTCGTTGGCCAGTGCGACGGCCTCGTCGTCGGTGTCGAACGGTACGAGGGCGGCGACGGGGCCGAAGATCTCGGTCGACATCAGCTCGGCGTCCGGGGTGACACCGGTGAGCACGGTGGGCGGGTAGAAGTAGCCGGGACCCTCGAGGCGCGAGCCGCCGGTCAGCACCTCGGCCCCGCGCTCGACGGCGTCGTCGACCAGGTCCACGACCTTGGTGACGGCCTTCTCCTCGACCAGCGGGCCCACGTCGGTGCCCTCGGTGGTGCCGTCGCCCACGGTCAGGGCGGACATCTTCTCGGTCAGGCGCCGACCGAACTCGTCCAGCACCGAGCGGTGCACGAGGATCCGGTTGGCGGACGTGCAGGCCTCGCCCATGTTGCGCATCTTGGCGGCCATCGCCGCGGCGACGGCGGTGTCCATGTCCGCGTCCTCGCAGACCACGAACGGCGCGTTGCCGCCGAGCTCCATGGAGGTGCGCAGCACCCCGCGCGCGCACTGCTCGAGGAGCATGCGGCCGACGGGCGTGGATCCGGTGAAGGACAGCTTGCGGGCGATGCCGGAGTCGATCCACGGCTCCACCACGCCCCCGGCGTCGGTCGTGCACACCACGTTGAGGACGCCGTCGGGCAGCCCCGCCTCGCGCAGGAGGTCCACCACGTAGAGCGAGGTCAGCGGCGTGAGGTTGGCGGGCTTGAAGACCATGGTGCAGCCGGCGGCGATGGCGGGTCCGATCTTGCGGGTGGCCATGGCGAGCGGGAAGTTCCACGGGGTGATGAGGATGCACGGTCCCACGGGCTCGTGGGTGACCATGAGCCGGGTCTTGCCGTCGGGGGAACGGCGGGCGTCGCCGCGGATGCGGCAGGCCTCCTCGGAGAACCAGCGGAAGAACTCGGCGCCGTAGGTCACCTCGCCCTTCGCCTCGGCCAGTGGCTTGCCCATCTCGGTGGTCATGAGCAGCGCCAGCTCGTCGGCGCGCTCGACGATCAGCTCGTAGGCCCGGCGCAGGATCTCGGCCCGCTCGCGGGCGGGGACCGCCGCCCACGACGGCTGGGCGCGACCGGCGGCCTCGATCGCGGCGGCGGCATCACCGGCCCCGCCGTCGGCGATGGTCGCGATCGCCTCACCGGTCGCGGGGTTGACCACGTCGAACGTCGCGCCGGAGGCGGCGTCGCGCCAGGCCCCGTCGACGTGGATGCCGGTCCCGAGGGCACTGATGATGTCGGCTGCGGAGCGGGTCATGTGGGCCTCCTGGTGGGTGCGGGGCGGGGGTCGGGACGGGGGTCGGGGTCGAGCAGTTCGAACAGGTGGCGGCCGGTGCGGCCGGGTCCCGTGGTGGGGTCGCCGGCGCCGAGGTGGTCGACCTGGGTGGCGCACGAGAACCCGTCGGTGAGGACGGGGGCGTCGGTGTCGGCGCGCAGGGCGGGGGCGAGGGCTAGTTCGGCGACGGCCGCGGTGACGGTCTCGTGGCCGGCGGTGAAGCCGAAGTCGCCGGCGACGCCGCAGCAGCCGGTCGCCTCGCGGACCGAGCCCACGCCGAGGGCGGTGAGCGTGGCGCGTTGGACGCGGTTGCCGAAGGTCGCGTACTCGTGACAGTGGGTCTGGACGGTGACGCGGTCCGGGGGCGCGCCGCCGGGCCACGCGGGGGCGCGGCCCTCGGCGGCGAGCCGGCCGAGGTGGTCGGCGGAGGACCGGACACGGGCGGCCACGCGGCGGGCGGCGGCAGCGTGGGGGGTGTCGGCGAGCAGGCGGGGGAGGTCCTCGCGCAGGGTGGCGGCGCAGGAGGGTTCGACGACGACGACGGGGACCTCCTCCCCGCCCGGCCCGCGGATCGCGTCGAGGCGGCGCGCGGTCGAGGTCATGGTGCGGCGTGCGGCGTCGAGTCGGCCGGTGGTGACGTGGGTCAGCCCGCAGCACTGGTCGGCTGTGCAGGCGACGGAGGTGTGCGTGCCGCCCAGCACGCGGGCGGCGGCGCCGGCGACCGCGGGGCGCAGTCCGCGGGTGAACGAGTCGAGGAACAGCACGACCTCCGCGGAGGTGCGCCCCGGTGCCGGTTCGCGGACGGTCCACACGCTCTCCGGGACCCGGGCGAGCTCGTCGCGCAGCTGACGGGCGGACGCGAAGCGGGGCAGGGTGCGCTCGGTGCTCAGGCCGCCCATCCGTGCCGCGGCGCGGCCGGCGCGGGTCCCCAGCAGGGCGTTGATCGGCCCGGCCGCGCGGACGGTGCCGCGCAGCCACAGGGGGAGCAGGCCTAGTGAGTAGTGGGCCGTCGGCCGGACTCGACGCCTGTAGCGGCGGTGGAGGGCCTCGGACTTGAAGGTGGCCATGTCGACGCCGGTGGGGCAGTCCGAGGAGCACGCCTTGCACGCGAGGCACAGTTCGAGCGACTCCTCCACCGCCGGGTCGTCGATCGGCAGGGTGCCCCGGACCACCTCCTGCAGGACGCGGGACCGACCGCGGGTGGAGTCCTTCTCGTCCCCGGTGGCCCGGAAGGAGGGGCACATCACGCCACCGGAGGTGGTGCGGCAGCGGCCCACGCCGATGCAGGCCTGGACCGGGTGGGCACCGTCCGGCGACGTGAGCAGGCCCAGGTCGCGCCTGCCCACCCCGGCCAGGGCCAGGTCCGCATCGAGCGGACGGGTGTCGGTGAGCCCGCCGGGAGCCAGTAGTCCCGCGGGGTCCCAGACGCGGGCGAAGCGGGCGAACGCGCCGAGCATCTCGGGGGAGTACATCACCGGCAGCAGCTCGGAGCGGGCGCGGCCGTCGCCGTGCTCCCCGGACAGCGACCCGCCGTGCCGCACCACGAGGTGGGCGGCGTCGGTGCAGAACGCGCGCATGACGGCCCGGCCCGCGTCCGAGCGCAGGTCGAAGCTGATCCGGATGTGCATACAGCCCGCCCCGAAGTGCCCGTACATGACGCCGGTGAGCTCGTGCCGGGCCAGGAGTTCCCGGAAGTCGGCGAGGTAGTCGGCGAGGCGCTCGGGGGCGACGGCGGAGTCCTCCCAGCCGGGCCAGGACTCGATGGTCGCGCCCGTCGCCGGATCGGTCAGTCTCGAGCTCAACCCCGCGCCGTCCTCACGCACGCGCCACAGGTCCGCGCGGGCCACGGGATCGGTCACGACGAGGACCTCGAGGGCGTGGCCGTCCCGCGTCAGCTCGTCGGCCAGTTCGGCCACCCGGGCGTCGAGCCCACGACGACCGGCGCCGGCCTCGTCGTCGTCACCCTCGTCGTCGTCATTCCCGTCGTCATCGAGTTCCACGAACAGCCACGCGTGGCCGCGCGGCAGCTCGGCGACCGAGTCCGCGCCGCGCCGCTCCCGCATCGTCGCGACGATCACCTCGTCGATACCCTCTACGGCTGTCGGGCGGTGTCTCAGGATCGCCGGCACGTCCCGCGCAGCGTCCACCACGTCGGCGTACCCCACGACCGCCAGCCCGGTGCGCGCGGAACGGGGGACGGCCCGCACGGTCGCGGCGGTGACGATCGCGCACGTGCCCTCGGAGCCCACGAGGGACCGCGCCACGTCGAAGCCCTCCTCGGGCAGCAGGTGTCGCAGGTGGTAGCCGGACACCTGGCGAGGGAGGCGGCCGAGTTCGGTGCGGATGGCGGCCAGGTGGTCGGAGGCCAGGTCCCGCAGGTGCGTGGTGAGGTGCTCGGCGCGTGCGGTGGCGGCCGGGTCGGCCGGGTCGGTCGCCTCGACGCCGGTGCGGGTGGCGGTGAGGCGCAGGCCGTCGGCGGTGACGATCCGGAGCGCCTCGACGTGGTCGGTGGTCCGGCCGTGGCGTACGGAGTGGTTGCCGCAGGCGTCGTTGCCGATCGCGCCGCCCAGGCAGGCGCGGGACTGGCTCGAGGGGTCGGGGGCGAAGGTCAGCCGGTCGCCGGTGGCGGCGTGGACGGCCGCGCGCAGGGCCGTGAGCACGGTGCCGGCCTCGGCGGTGACGGTCCCCGCCGTCTCGTCCACCTCGAGGACCCGGTTCATGTTCCGGGACAGGTCCAGCACCAGGCCCGTGCCGATCGCGTTCCCGGCCATCGACGTGCCGCCGCCGCGTGCGGTCGCGGGCACCCCGAGCCGGTGACACACGGCCAGGGCGGCGGCGACCTCGCTCTCCGACCGCGGGAACAGCACGGCGGCGGGCACGACCCGGTAGTTCGAGGCGTCGTAGGAGTACTCGGCGATCCGGCGGGGGTCCGACTCGGGCGCCAGACCCGCGTCCACGAGCGCGCCGACGAGCGCCCGCCCGGGGGCGTCCGGTGCGACGTGGGAGGTCACGCCGCCCCGTAGCACACCCGGTGCACGGCGCGGGTGAAGCGCTCGACACCAGCGTCCACCTCGTCGGCGGTCACCACCAGCGCGGGGATGAGGCGCACGACCGAACCGGTCGGGCCGCAGGTCAGGGTGAGCAGGTCCTCGTCGATGCACGCCTGCTGCACCGCCGCGGCCAGGCGGGCGGCCTCGAGCGCACCGGAGCTGCCGGCGGGCGCGCCTGCGTCGCCGAACTCGACGCCCAGCATGAGCCCGGTCCCGCGGATGTCGCAGATCTCGCCCACGTCGCCGAGGGTACGCCGGAGCCCGTCGAGAAGCTGGGTTCCGCGGGCGGCGGCGTTGTCCACCAGGCCTTCGCGCTCGACCACGCCGAGGGTGGCGACCCCGGCCGCCGCGGCGACCGCGTTGCCGCCGTAGGTGCCGCCCTGCGACCCCGGCCAGGCCTTGGCCATGAGGGCGGAGGGTGCGGCGATCGCGGAGATGGGGAAGCCCGAGGCGATGCCCTTGGCGGTGATGATGATGTCCGGCACGAGCCCGTCGGTGTGCTGGTGACCCCAGAACCGGCCGGTGCGCCCGATGCCGGCCTGGACCTCGTCGAGGATCAGCAGCGCGCCGGTCCGGTCGGCGCGCTCGCGCAGTCCCTCCAGGTAGCGCGGGGGAGTGGCCATGTACCCGCCGTCGCCCAGCACGGGTTCGATGAGGAAGGCCGCGATCTCGCGGGCGTCGACCCGGGTGGCCATGAGGTAGTCGAGCTCGGCCAGCGCGAAGTCGATCGCGTCGTCCTCCGTCCACCCGTGGCGCAGGGCGTGCGGGAACGGGGTCATCACGACTCCACCCATGAGCGGGGAGAACCCGGCGGAGAAGCGGGTGCCCGCGGTGGTGAGGCTGGCGGCGGCGACGGTGCGGCCGTGGAAGCCGCCCTGGACGGTGACGATGTTGGGCCGGCCGGTGGCCATGCGGGCCAGCCGGACCGCGGCCTCGACTGCCTCGGATCCGGAGTTGGCGTAGAAGACCGAGTCGATCCCCTCGGGCAGGTGCTCGCCCAGCTTCTCGGTGAGCTCCAACAGCGGCTGGTGCATGACGGTCGTGTACTGCGCGTGGATGATCTTCCCGCACTGCTCGCGTGCCGCGGCGACCACGGCGGGGTGGCAGTGGCCGGTGCTGGTCACGCCGATGCCGGTCGTGAAGTCCAGGTAGTCGCGGCCGTCGGTGCCGTGGATCCACGAGCCGAGGGCGTGGTCCACCACGACGGGCGTGGCCTGCTTGAGATGGGGCGACAGGTGCGCGGTCATGGGTGCCAGTGTGTGGCGCGCCACGGTCGATTGTCAACAATCCGACGATCCTGGTTCGCGTGAGGGTCGGCGCGTTACGGTGGGGCCATGACGCAGCCGCACCATGTTCCGGGCAACCACGACCCGGGCACCCGGCCGACCGTCGTCGTCCTCACCGCGGACGGCGTCGAGCCCCCCACCACCCTCGCGCTGATCCGCGAGCTCGCCGACGTGCGCGAGTGCACGGCCGACACCCTCGCGCAGGCTCTGCCCGGGGCCGAGATCCTGCTGGTGTGGGACATCTTCTCCGACGCCCTGGCCTCCGCCTGGCACGCCGCCGACGCGCTGCGGTGGGTCCACGTGGCCGCCGCCGGGGTGGACAAGCTCCTCTTCGACGAGCTGCGCGACTCCGACGTGCTGGTCACCAACGCCCGCGGGGTCTTCGACGGGCCGATCGCCGAGTACGTCCTGGCCTGCGTCCTGGCCCACGACAAACGGCTCCACGAGACCGAGGCGCTGCAGCGCGCGGGTCAGTGGCGCCACCGCGAGACCACCCGGGTGGCCGGCCGGCGCGCCCTGGTGGTGGGCACCGGCGGCATCGGACGGGCCACCGCGCGGCTACTGCGGGCGGTCGGGCTCGACGTCAGCGGGGCCGGACGTCGACCGCGCGACGACGACGAGGACTTCGGCCGCGTCCTGGATTCCGCGCACCTGTCCGAGCATCTCGGCGACGTGGACCATCTCGTCATGGTGGCGCCGCTGACCGACGCCACACGGGGGCTGCTCGGCCCCGCGGAACTGGCCGCCCTGCCCGACGGCGCCCACGTGGTGAACGTCGGTCGCGGAGAGCTGGTCGATCAGGAGGCCCTCACGCGCGAGATCGGGACGGGCAGGCTCTCGGCGCACCTGGACGTCCTCGTCGTCGAACCCCTCCCCGACGGTGACGTGCTCTGGACCCTCGACGGCGCGCACATCAGTCCCCACATGTCCGGCGACGTCGTGGGGTGGCGGGACACACTGTCCGGGCAGTTCCTCGACCACCTGCGCACGTGGGTCGGCGGCGGGACCCCCGGCCCGATTGTGGATAAAGGTCGAGGATACGTCAGCGGCTGAGCGGTTGTCCGGGGTCATCTCGACGGATACGGTCGGCTCCGCGAGGGGTGGCACCCCTCGCTTTTCCCGAGTCAGCCGGGGTTTTCAGGCTGAGGAGAGAAAGGAGTCGTAATGACCATTGCCGTAGATGACTACCAGTCCCGCGTGAGCGGGCGACCGGAGATCGTCGAGCGCCGTGACCCCGTCCTGTGGGGACGCAGCGAGGATCCCGAGGTCCTCCAGTTCGGCGAGCGCGGCTACATCCAGCGTGAGGGCGCACTCGACCGGCAGCGGATCGACGCCTGCCTGGCCGAGATCGACCGCATCGGATCCGATCCACAGATGGCCGGCGACCCCCGGATCATCCGCGAGGCCGGCAGCGAGGCCGTCCGTTCGATCTTCGACGTCCACGACCTGAGTGAGGTCGTGTGGGAGGCGGTCGAGCGATCCGGCGCGATCGACCTGGCCCGGCAGATCCTCGGCTCGGACGTCTACGTCCACCAGAGCCGGCTCAACTACAAGCCCGGATTCGCCGGCGGCGCCTTCTACTGGCACTCGGACTTCGAGACCTGGCACGCCGAGGACGGGATGCCGCGGCCGCGTGCGTGCAGCGCCTCCCTGGCGCTCACACCCAACGAGACCTACAACGGTCCCCTGATGATCATGCCGGGCACGCACAAGTACTACGTGCAGTGCGCTGGGGAGACGCCGGAGGACTACTACAAGGAATCGCTCGTCTCGACGTCGCCGAAGATCGGCGTTCCGTCCGAGGAGCACATCTCCGAGATGTACGAGCGCCACGGTCTCGACGTGCTCACGGGCGGGGCGGGGTCGATGACGATGTTCGACTGCAACGCCCTGCACGCCTCGGGCGGCAACATCACGCCGCTGCCCCGGGCGAATGTGTTCATCGTGTTCAACAGTGTCGAGAACGAGTTGACCGAGCCGTTCGCGGGCACCCCGCCGCGGCCGGACTTCCTCGCGCGCCGGCCCTGAGCCGGGCACTGATGCCGGGTCCCGCGGGCGCGGGGCCCGGCATCGGTGCGCCGGAGTCAGGCGGGGTCCAGGCCGACCTCGCGCGCCCCTTCGGTGAACGCCTCGACGAACGCCTGCAGCGGTCGCCGCCGGGCGTCCCGACGGCGATAGGTGATCGACACCGTCCTGGTGAGCTCGTCGGTCAGGGGGATCACCTCCACGTCCGCGCCGAAGGTGCTCAGCCCGAGGTCGGAGGCCAGGGTGACCCCGAGGCCCGCGGCGACCAGGGACAGCGCCGTGGACTGCTCGCCCGCCTCGTGCCGCACGTCGGGTTCGAACCCCGCCTCGCGACAGGCGATCCGCACCGCGCGACCGAAGTGCGACCGCGGGTGCGCGACGACCCACGGCGCGTCGGCGAGGTCGGCCAGCGACAGGCGGGTCGAGTCCACGAAGCCGCGGGGGACGACCGCGTGCAGTGCCTCCCTCGCGATGGGCACCCGCACCAGGTCGGTCACGTCCGCCATCACGTAGCTGGAGTAGTCCAGCACGAACGACAGATCGAGCGAGCCGTCCCGGACCGCGCCGGTGGTGTCCTCCGGGGCGAGCTCCCGGGTCCGCACCACGATGCCCGGGTGGTCACGGGCCAGGATCCGCATCCCGGCGGGCAGCAGTGTGACGGCCACCGACGCCCACACCCCGGCGGTGAGGTTCGTGCCGACGCCCGCACGGGCCGATTCCATGGCGTGACCGGCGTCCTCCACGGCGGACAGGATCGTCCGCGCGTGCCCGGCCAGTATGAGCCCCGCCTCGGTCAGCGCGAGCCCGCGACCCCGCTTCTCGAACAGCGGGGTCCCCGCCTCCCGCTCGAGCAACGAGAGTTGCTGCGACACGGCCGAGACGGTGTACCCCAGCGCGGCCGCGACCGCGGTGACGGTGCTGCGGCGCTCCAACTCGGCGAGCAGCCGTAGCCGGTGCAGTGACGGCTCCATTCCCCGAGCGTAGGAGCGCGCGGACGCATCGTGCAGGAAAAGTGAACGGTCAGGTCCACGAAGTCTCGCTGGACCCCCGGGGCGCCTGCTCGCATGCTGGGGACATCCCCGCCGGACCCGCCGGCGGACGAGGTCGCCGAGGAGGCGAGCACCATGACGTCCATCGAGATCCCGGGCACCACCGGTCATACCGGGTCAGCCCCCCAGACCGTGCCCGCCGCTCCGGAGAGGGCCACCCGGCCGAGCCGTGAGCCCTACCTGCGACTGCACTGGGAGGACGACGAGACCGGGGCGCGGGGTTACCTCGTGGTCGACACCCTCGTCGGCGGTCTGGCCACCGGCGGGACCCGTATGCGCGCCGGGTGCACCCTCCGCGAGGTCGAGGACCTGGCCCGCGGAATGACCCGCAAGACAGCGGCGTTCGACCTGCCCATCGGCGGGGCCAAGGGCGGCATCGACTTCGACCCCAAGGACCCCCGCGCCATCGACGTGCTCGGCCGGTTCTGCGAGGCCATGCGGCCGTTCCTCGACCGACACTGGGTCACCGCCGAGGATCTGGGCGTCCCGCAGCACCTGATCGACGAGGTGTTCGCCCGACTGGGGATGCGGCAGTCCTACCACGCGGCGATCGAGCGGTCGGCCGATCCCGCCGCCACCGCCGACCGGATCTTCCGCGGGCTGAACGCCGGGGTTCCGGGCGGGCTGCTCGGCGATGTGATCGGTGGCTACGGGGTCGCGCAGGCGTGCCTCGCGGCGGCGTACGTCCGGGGCTGGGACATCGAGCGCACCTCGGTGGCCGTCCAGGGCGTGGGCACGATGGGGGGCGGCGCCGCGTGGTACCTCCACGAGGCCGGCATGCGCGTCGTCGCACTGGCCGACGCCGCCGGCACCCTCTACGACCCGGCGGGACTCGACGTCCCGGCGCTGCTGGCGACCCGCGACCGCTTCGGGGAGATCGACCGCTCGGCCGTCCCCGCCCGGGTGCAGCGGCTGGACCGCGACCGGATCCTCGGCATGGACGTGGACGTGCTCGTGCCCGCCGCCGTCTCGTACGCCATCACCGCGGACAACTGCACCGAGGTCACCGCACCGATCGTGGTCGAGGCGGCCAACGCCGCCACCACGGCCGACGCGGAACTCGACCTCACGGCCCGCGGGATCGCGGTGCTGCCGGACTTCGTCGCCAACGCCGGGGCGGTGGCCTGGGCGTGGTGGCTGATCCTCGGGGAGGTCGACGACCAGCCCGAGAGCTCGTTCCTCCGCCTGGGCCGCGAGATGACCGCCAAGGTCGCCGACCTGCTCACCGGCTGGGACCCGAGCCGGGGCCCGCTGCGGTGGATCGCCGACGTCTCCGGGCCGGTCCGGACGGTGCCGCCGGTCGTCGTGCCCTGACCGCCCCTGACGCAACCGCCCGGGCCCGTCGCCCCTCGACATGGCGTCTCGCGTGCCCCGATGGGCAGGCGAGACGCCATCGTCGGGAGCGGCGGCCGTCTTGGCGGTCAGGCGCGGGAGCGGGACGCCAGCCGCGGGAGCGGTTGCGGTGCCGCTCTGGGCGGGCTGTCAGACGGCTGAGTCTCTGCCCTCGCCGATCTCGTCGGGGTCGGAGTCCGAGTCTGTGTCGTGGCCGTTGCCGATCGCGGTGTGCATCCGGGCCCGGCGGGGAGAGTCGTCGCTGCCCAGCAGCAGATCAATGGTGAGACCGAGCCTGGTGGCGACCTCGGCGGCCGACGACCTGCGGGTCAGCCACGACACGAGGTTGGACATCCACACATCGGAGACGACCCGGGCGATCGAGAGCTGCACCTCGTCCGGGGTGCCCTGGGCCATCGCGCGGGCGAGGATCCGGTCCATGTAGAAGCCGACCTCCTCGACCTCGTTGGCCACAGAGGCGTCGGCGAACATGAAGGCGCGCGTCATCGCCTCGGTGAGGTTCGGGTCGCGCTGCATGGACTTGGTGATCATCTCCACCACGACCTTCATCCGCTCCTGCGCGGTGTCGCCGGGCGGGGCGGACCGCTCGGTGCGCTGGTCGAGCCGACGGAACTCGCGGGCGAGCGCCGAGACCAGCAGGTGCACCTTGGACGGGAAATACCGGTAGAGGGTGCCCACCGCGACCTCCGCCTTCTCGGCGACGGCACGCATCTGCACGGCCTCGTAGCCGCCCTTGGCGGCCAGGGCGAGGGTCGCGTCCAGGATCCGCCGACGGCGCTCGCGTTGCGACGACGTGCTGGGCTCGTCACTCCGGGGGGCGGGATCCGACGCGGCTGCGGCGGAACCGGTCTCGGCTGAGCTCTTGGTCATGGAAGCGGCACCTTCTGCGCTGGTCGGATCGGGTCGGCGGGGCATTCCGGCGGTCTGGGGCGGGACCCGGGTGTGCGTTCGGGACCCCGCTGGTGCATTCTAGAACACGTTACCTAGAACACGTTCTATTATGGCGTGCAGTGCGCGGGTCAGCGGGCCCGCGACGAGTACGGATCCCCCGTAGCGCCCGAGGAGCCCAGCAGTGAGTATCGCCACCACCCCGGATCAGACCGAGATCCAGAACTCGATCAAGGCCTGGGCCAGGTCCGCCGATCCCGTGGCCACGGTACGCGCCCAGGAAGACGATCCGGAAGCCTGGACGGCCTTGTGGCCCCAGCTCGCCGAACTCGGACTGTTCGGCGTCGCGATCGCGGAGGAGCACGGTGGCGCCGGCGCCGAGATCGTCGACCTGGCGTGCATGCTCGAGGAGGCCGCCGCGAGGATGGCGCCGGGCCCGGTCCTGTCCACCGCGCTGACCGGTGTCCTGGTCTCGCGCGCAGGCGGAGCCGTCGCCCGCGCGCTGGGTGAGACGATCGCCGAGGGCGGCCTGCCCGTGGGGGTGTGCCTGGGCATCGGCACCGCGACCCTGGACGGGTCGGGGGAGATCACCGGCGATCCCGGCGTCGCCTACGGCGGCACCTCCGGCGGAGGGCTGCTGCTGCCCGTCGAGGTGGACGGCGCCACCCGCTGGGCGCTTCTCGAGGCGGGCACGCCGGGGCTCACCGTCACCCCGGCGACCCCGTACGACATCTCGGCGTCGATCGGCCACGTCAGCCTGCAGGGCGTGACGATCCCGGCCGACCGCGTCCTCGCGGGCGTCACCACCGAGCACGTCCACCAGCTGTTCGTCACCCTGGCCGCCGCCGAGGCCGCGGGCGTCGCCGACTACACGCTCGCCACCGCGGTCGACTACGCCAAGATCCGCGAGCAGTTCGGGCGCACGATCGGCTCGTTCCAGTCCATCAAGCACCTCGCCGCCGACATGCTGTGCCGCACCGAGCAGGTCCGTGCGCTGGCGT
This sequence comes from Dietzia sp. IBK-p2-15D, assembly GCF_057773105.1. Lineage (NCBI taxonomy): Bacteria > Bacillati > Actinomycetota > Actinomycetes > Mycobacteriales > Dietziaceae > Dietzia > Dietzia sp. IBK-p2-15D. Next base: position 117,948 of record NZ_JBYMTK010000002.1, on the reverse strand, counting down.
GGGACGCCGCCGCGGCCGCGGAGGACCTGCTCGCCGGCGACTCTGAGCTGCCCGTCGCAGCGGCCGTGGCCGGCGCCCTGGCCTTCGACAACGCCGTGCGCAACTCCCAGGACTGTATCCAGATCCTCGGCGGCATCGGCTTCACCTTCGAGCACGACGCCCACTTCTACATGCGCCGGGCGGGCGCACTGCGCCAGGCGATCGGCGGCTCCGCCCGCTGGCGGCGATCCCTGGCCGAGCTCACGCTGGCGGGTAAGCGTCGTCACCTGGACATCGACCTGTCGGAGATCGAGGGCCTCGACGCCAAGCGGGAGGACATCCGCGCGTTGGTGGCGAAGGTCGCGGCGGTCGAGGGTGACGAGCGCAAGCGTGCCCTCGCCGACACGGGCCTGTTCATGCCCCACCTGCCCGAGCCGTGGGGCCTCGGTGCCAGCCCGGCCGTGCAGCTCCTCATCGACGAGGAGCTCGGGGCCGCCGGCGTGACCCGCCACGACATCACCATCGGTGGCTGGGCGGTGCCGACCATCCTCCAGGCGGCCCCCGAGCACGCCGACCTGCTCGTGCGCGACACCATGGCCGGGGCGATCAGGTGGTGTCAGCTGTTCTCCGAGCCCGGCGCCGGCTCCGACCTGGCCGCCCTGCGCACCACCGCCGAGAAGGTCGACGGCGGCTGGAAGCTCAACGGACAGAAGGTGTGGACCTCCCTGGCCCGCGAGGCCGACTGGGCGATGTGCCTGGCCCGGACGGACAAGGACGCCCCCAAGCACAAGGGCATCACCTACTTCCTCGTGGACATGCGCTCCGAGGGCATCCGCACGCGACCCCTGCGCGAGATCACCGGTGAGGCGCTGTTCAACGAGGTCTACCTCGAGGACCTCTTCGTCCCCGACGAGTTCCAGGTGGGCACGGTCAACGACGGGTGGAAGATCGCCCGCACCACCCTGGCCAACGAGCGCGTGGCCATGGGCGGTGGCTCGTCGCTCGGCGACGCGGCGGAGGAGATCATCGGGCTGATCAACGCCGCCGGTGTGGCCGACGACGCTCTCGTGCTCGACGAGTTCGGCAAGCACGTCGCCGACGGCGTCGTCGGAAACCTCCTCGACCTGCGCACCGCGCTGCGCAGCCTCGCAGGCTCGGGCCCGGGCGCCGAGTCCTCGGTCCGCAAGATCGTGGGCGTGCGCCACCGTCAGGACATCGCCGAGTTCGGCCTGCAGCTCACCGGCACCGGCGGCGTCGAGTTCACCGAGCAGGGACGCAAGTTCCTCATGGTCCGCTGCCTGTCGATCGCCGGTGGCACCGAGCAGGTCCTGCTCAACGTCGTCGGCGAGCGCATCCTCGGCCTGCCCAGGGACTAGTTCGAGCACGTGACCGACCCCCTCCCGATTAAGGACTGACCCAGTGGACTTCACCCGTACCGAGACCCAGGCCGCCGTCGCCGAGGCGGTGGCCGGCGCACTGTCGACGGCCGCCCCGGCCGAGGAACTGCTCACCGCGCTACCCAGCCGGGGCGTGGACGACGCCGGCTTCGACGAGCGGCTGTGGGCCGCGTTCGCCGAGTCCGGTCTGCTCTCCCTGGGCCTGCCCTCCGCCCTCGGCGGGGACGACCTCACGCCCGCCGACATCGCGGTGGTGCTCGAGGAGGTCGGCCGCGCCGGAGTGGTGATCCCCGTCCTGGAGACCCTGGGCTTCGGCGTGGCTCCGATCGTCGCGCTGGGCACCCCCGACCAGCAGGCCCGGCTTCTCGAGGGCATCGAGGACGGCCGCATCCTCACCGCCGCCGTCGCCGAGCCCGGACGCCCACTGCCGCTCGAGCCCACCGTGCGACTCGACGGTGGGAAGCTCACCGGGACCGCCACGTCGGTGCGGTATGCGGCCCAGGCCCGTTCGGTACTCGTGCCGGTGTCCACGTCCGAGGGCGCCGCACTCGTCGTCGTCGCCCCCGACGCCCCGGGCGTCACCCTGACGCCCACCCTCGGCTCCCTGGGGGTGCCCGAGTACGCGATGCGGTTCGAGGCCACCGAGGTCGACGACGACGACGTCCTGCGCGGCTCGGGATCGGAGCCCGTCCTCGAGGTGTTCCGACGTCTCGTCCTGTCCGCCTGTATCGCGCACGGGGACGGTCTCGTCGGCGGCGCGCTGGACATGACCGCCGGCTACCTCAAGGAGCGCCAGCAGTTCGGCAAGGCGCTGGGGTCGTTCCAGGCGGTCCAACAGGAGCTCGCGGACGTGTACATCGTCTCGCAGACGCTCCACGTGATCGCGCAGTCCGTGTCCTGGCGGATCTCGGAGGGCCTGGCCGGGTCCGGGGACCGCTACGAGTCCGACCCGACGATCGGCGCCTACTGGCTGGCGGCAGAGGGCCCGCGGGCCGTCCAGATCCTGCACCACCTGCACGGCGGGGTGGGCGTGGACGTCACCTACCCGATGTTCCGGTACTCCTCGGCGGTCAAGGACCTGGCACGGTTCGTCGGCGGCCCGCAGCTGCACCTCGACGCGCTCGGTGCCGCGGTCGCCGCGGACCCGGTCGACAGTATCGAGACAGGCGGTGTGGCCCCCGCCGCCACCGACGCGGCTGCCGCGGGGGACGGCGCGTTCATCGACCTCACGCCCGAACAGCGCGCACTGCAGGCCGAGCTGCGCGAGTACTTCTCGACGCTCATCTCGCCGGAGGAGGCGGCGGACATCGCCACCACCCGCCACGGCGACACGTACGCCGAGATCATCAAGCGCATGGGCCGCGACGGCTGGCTGGGCGTGGGCTGGCCCGCCGAGTACGGAGGGAAGGGCTTCGGCCACATCGAGCAGCAGATCTTCACCAACGAGGCCACGCGCGCGGACGTGCCGCTGCCGTCGGTGACGCTGCAGACCGTGGGTCCGACCCTGCAGAAGTACGGCAGCGAGGCGCAGAAGGCGAAGTTCCTCCCCGGCATCCTCGACGGGTCGATCCACTTCGCGATCGGCTACTCCGAGCCCGACGCCGGCACCGACCTGGCCGCCCTGCGCACCACCGCCAAGCGCGACGAGGCCACCGGCGACTGGGTCATCAACGGCCAGAAGATGTGGACCACCGGCGGTCACCACGCCGACTACATCTGGTTGGCCGCCCGCACCGGGACCCCGGACTCGCGGCACCGCGGCCTGACGATCTTCATCGTCGACACCACCGACCCGGGCTTCTCGTTCACCCCGATCATCACCTGCGACGGTGCCCACCACGTCAACGCCACCTACTACTCCGACGTGCGCGTCCCGGCGGACATGGTGGTCGGCGAGGTCGACGGCGGCTGGAAGATGCTCACCACCCAGCTCAACCACGAGCGCGTCATGCTCGCGCCGTCCGGGCGTCCGGGCGGGTACTACGACGAGCTGGCCGCCTGGGCCCGCGGCACGGGCCCGGACGGGGTCCGCCACCTGGACCGGCCCGAGGTGCGGCGCGGACTCGCGGAGATCTTCGCGATCGTCCGGCTCAACGAGCTGCTCAACTGGAAGGTCTCCTCGATGGGTGAGAACCCGTCGATGGGCGACTCCGCGGCCTCGAAGGTGTTCTCCACGGAGGAGATCCAGCACGTCGGCCGGATCGTCGAGGAGCTGCTCGGCCGTTTCGGCGACCCCACCGATCCCGACACCGCCGCGCTGCAGCGCTGGTTCGACATGATGAACAAGCGCAACGTGGTGATCACCTTCGGCGGCGGTGTCAACGAGGTCATGCGGGAACTGACCTGCATGGGTGGCCTCGGCATGCCCCGCACCGCCCGCTAGAGACCATCCCCCTGATCCACCGAGAAGGTACCCATGAGTGACGAGCAGGCCGCCCGTATCCTCGCCGCCGCCGAGGAGGTCCGCGCCTCCGGCGGCAGCGCCCGCCGTGCGGGCCGCGACCCGATCAACACGCCGATGATCCGCAACTGGACCGAGGCGATCGGTGACACCAACCCCATCTACTCCTCCGAGGAGGCCGCACGCGCGGCCGGACACGGCGGACCGGTCGCACCGCCGGCCATGGCGCAGGTGTGGACCATGCGCGGGCTCGGTAAGACCCGTGAGGCCGACGACCCGCTGGGTCGGATGACCGACCTCCTCGACGCCGAGGGCTTCACCTCGGTCGTCGCGACCAACTGCGACTCCACCTACCACCGGTACACCCGCCCGGGCGAGGAGGTGACCATCGAGTCCGTCCTGGTGGACGTGGTCGGCCCCAAGACCACGGGCCTGGGGGAGGGCTGGTTCTTCACCACCCGCAACTACTGGCGCGTCGGTGACGAGGTCGTCGCGGAGATGGACTTCCGCATCCTCAAGTTCCGCCCCGCGGCGAAGCCCGCCGAGCCCGAGCCGGCGCCCGCCGACCAGATCGTGGCCAGCTCCGGCTCGGCCACCGACGACCTGGTGGTGGGCAAGGTCCTGCGCCCCTCGGTCTCGCACGACACGCAGTTCTTCTGGGACGGCGTCGCCGCCCACGAGCTGCGCATCCAGACCCGCGAGGACGGCTCGCTGCAGCACCCGCCCGTCCCGGCGCTGTGGAAGGACAGGTCCGAGCAGACCGACTACGTGGTCTCCTCGGGCCGCGGCACCGTGTACAGCTTCGTGGTCCATCACGCCCCGCGCGTGCCGGGCCGCACCAGGTTCCCGTTCGTGATCGCGCTGGTGGAGCTGGAGGAGGGCGTGCGCATGCTCGGCGAGCTGCGCGACGTCGAGCCGGCGGAGGTCCGGATCGGCATGGAGGTCGAGGTGGAGTTCCTCGACATGCCCGGCGACTCCTCCGCCGACGCCGCGTTCGGCACCGACCCGTGGACGCTGTACGCCTGGCGCCCGGCCGGGGCACGCCCTGTCGACCGTCAGGAATCCGCGGGGTCACCCGCAAGAACCGAAGGGGCCGTCAAGTGAGCGAGAACCGTACCGTCTGTCCGGCCACCCCGCCCGCCGTGGCGGTGGGGGACCGGCTCCCCGAGCTGACCATCGAGGGCACGCCGACGTTCATCGTGGCGTCCGCCCTGGCGACGCGGGACTTCCAGGACGTCCACCACGACCGCGACCTGGCCCATCAGAAGGGCTCGAAGGACATCTTCGTCAACATCCTCACCGACACCGGTCTGGTGCAGCGGTTCGTCACCGACTGGGCGGGCCAGCGGGCGCGCATCACGTCCATCAAGCTGCGCCTGGGCGTGCCCTGGTACGCCTACGACTCCCTCACCCTCACCGGCGAGGTGACCGGGGTCGACGACGACGGGCTGGTCACGCTGAAGATCGTCGGCACGGACTCACTGGGCGCGCACGTCACCTCGACGGCCACCCTCTACATGAACGGAGACCCGCAGTGAGCACCCTGGCAGACAAGGCTGCGATCGTCGGCATCGGCGCCACCGACTTCTCCAAGGACTCCGGCCGCTCCGAGCTGCGGCTGGCCGCCGAGGCCGTGCAGGCGGCCGTCGCCGACGCCGGGCTGCAGCCCTCGGACGTCGACGGCCTGGTGTCGTTCACCATGGACACCAACACCGAGATCGCGGTGGCCCGGGCCGCCGGGATCGGCAGCCTGAACTTCTTCTCCCGCATCCACTACGGCGGCGGCGCCGCCTGCGCGACCGTGCAGCAGGCCGCGATGGCCGTGGCGACCGGCGTGGCCGAGGTCGTGGTCTGCTACCGCGCGTTCAACGAGCGCTCCGGGATGCGCTTCGGCCAGGTCAACTCGGCGCTGGTGCAGCAGGTCAACTCCTCCGGCACGGACAACGCCTTCTCCTACCCGCACGGCCTGTCCACCCCGGCCGGGTTCGTGGCCATGGTCGCGCAGCGCTACATGCACGAGTACGGCGCCACGAGCGAGGACTTCGGCCGGGTCGCGGTGGTCGACCGCAAGCACGCCGCGACCAATCCCGCCGCGTTCTTCCACGGCAAGCCCATCACGTTGGACGACCACCAGAACTCGCGCTACATCGCCGAGCCGCTGCACCTGCTGGACTGCTGCCAGGAGTCCGACGGCGGTCAGGCGATCGTGGTGACCACGCCCGAGCGGGCCCGCGACCTGCCGCACACGCCGGTGTCGATCGCGGCGGCGGCGTCCGGGTCCGGGCCGGACCAGTACATCATGACCTCGTACTACCGCCCCGAGCTCGCGGGACTGCCGGAGATGGGCATCGTCGGTGACCAGCTGTGGGCGCAGTCCGGGCTGCGTCCGGACGACATGGACATGGCCGTCCTCTACGACCACTTCACCCCGTACGTCCTCATGCAGCTCGAGGAGCTGGGCTTCTGCGGTCGCGGTGAGGCCAAGGACTTCGTCCGCGAGCCCGGCGCGCTCGAGGTGGGCGGACGGCTCCCGCTCAACACCCACGGCGGCCAGCTCGGGGAGGCCTACATCCACGGGATGAACGGCATCGCCGAGGGCGTCCGTCAGCTCCGCGGTGACTCGGTCAACCAGGTCCCCGGCGCCGAGAAGCTCGTCGTCACCGCGGGCACCGGCGTGCCCACCTCGGGCCTGGTGCTCACCGTCTGACAGCGGCCTCGGGGCGGGCTGCCGCCCTCGGGCGTGGCCTGCCCGAGTGGCTCAGCCCCGCAGGCAGCCGCGCACGAACGATCCGATGTCCCGCACCGCGATCTTGGCCTCGGGGACGAGGGGGTGGAAGACCTGGAACACGTGGAACTGGTGGGGCCACAGCTGGAACTCGTGGCGCACCCCGTGCTCGGCGAAGTTCTCGGCCATCTTCTCGATCCCCCCGCTGAAGATCTCCTCGCCGCCGCACTGGATGAGGAACGGCGGCCAGTCGGGCGAGGGCTCGTAGTTGATCGGGGAGATCGCCGGATCGTCCGTGTCCACACCCGGTGCGTATTGGCGACGACACAGTTCGGCCAGCCCCAGCGCGAGGAAGGGGTCCTTGCGCGCCCGGTCCCGCGCGGTCATGTCGGTGAAGTCCAGGTCGACCCACGGGGAGAGCAGGACGACGCCGGCGGGCATCGCCGCCCCGGTCCGCTCGAGGTGGGCGACCAGCTGCATCGCCAGATTGCCCCCCGCGGAATCTCCGGCGACCACGATGTTCTCGGCCGGGAAGCCCATCTCCAGCAGCCACTCCCACCCGGCGATCGTGTCCTCGGTGGCCGCCGGGTGCGGGTGCTCCGGGGCGAGCCGGTAGTCCGGCAGGAACACGGGGACGCCGGTCTCGCTGGCGATCCTGGACGCCAGGGCCTTGTGCGACCACGGCGATCCGAACGTGAAACCACCCCCGTGGATGTGGTAGATGACCTTGTCCGAGTCGAAGAAGCGTTTGCGGCCCACCCAGAGGCCGGGCACGGGCCCGTCCCCGGACCAGTCGTTGGTGCTCTCCAGGGCGGCCGCCCGCCCGGCGCCGGAGGTCAGCGCACGCAGGCGGCCGAGCGAGACGTCCGTCGCGGGCATCCTGTCCAGCGCCGGGCGGACGAACATCCGCAGCCCTCCCGCGAGCCCGCGGGACCGCAGAGTGCCCTGCTCGGACGGGCCGTGCAGGGTCGGGCCGCGCCGCCGCGAGGGCCGGTCGGCCTCCCGCGCCGACGAGCGACGGCCATCCTGCGGCACGTCACCCGACCCCGTCGAACGCGGCAGCCGGAGACCGCCGTCGTACGGCGGGCCGGGATTTCTGGACCGTGATCCGCTCATGTTCGCAATGTAGGCCCTCCCCGGCCCCACCGCTGCAGCGACCTGCCGGTGCGGCCGCCTATAGTGAATAGAACCTGTTCCAGCAATCTGAAATCAGCGCAGGTCAGACCCGCGTCTGGACATGAGAACAAGTTCAGGTCACAATGTGAGAGACGACACAGTTAGCCCCCCCGCGTGCAAAGGACCCGCCCGATGACTGATGCAGCAGCCGACCAGTCCACCGATCCCCTCGCCGGGACCAATCCGGAGATGAACGAGGCCGCCGTCTTCGAGGCCGTGGCCGACAAGATCCCGGACAACCTCCTGCTCACGATGGACGGGGTCGACTACACCTACCGTCAGATCGACGAGCTCGCCAACCGGATGGGTCATCTCCTCAAGGCCCACGGTGCGGAGCCGCAGAGCCATATCGCGCTGTACATGAAGAACAGCGCCGAGCACATGGCGGCCATCGTCGCGGCCATGAAGATCCGGGTGGCCGGGATCAACGTCAACTACCGCTACACCCCGGCCGAGCTGGTCTACCTGTTCAACGACTCGCAGTCGGTCGCCGTCCTGGTCGACGCGGAGTTCGCGGAGACCATGGCCGCCGCCGTGCCCAAGCTCGAGACCGCCCGCACGGTCCTCGTCGTGGGTGGCGTCCCGCAGGTCCTCGCCGACGCCTGCGCCGAGAACGGCCTGACGGTCGTCGACGTGGACGCCGAGCTGCCGGGACAGTCCGCGGAGCGCGACTTCGATCCCGTGCGCGGCGACGACCACTGGATCGTCTACACGGGTGGCACCACCGGGTTCCCCAAGGGCGTCCAGTGGCACATGTCGGACTACTACTACGCGTGCCTGTCCGGCGGTAACCCGTACGGCGACAAGCGGCACAGCCCGCAGGAGGTCGCGGACAACGTCTCGCCCGAGGGCGGTTTCAAGATCGTCATCTCGGCCCCGCTCATGCACGGCGCCGGCCTGTTCACCCTGCTGACCTTCGTCAACTTGGGCGGCCACCTGGTCATGTTCCGCGACTTCGACGCCGAGGTGATCGTGGACGCGACCGCCGAGTACAAGGCCCAGCTGCTGATGTTCGTCGGCGACGGCATGGCGGTCCCGATCACCGACGCCCTGCTCGCGGCCAAGGAGACCAAGGACTTCAGCGCCATGTTCATGGTCGCGTCCGGCGGCGGCATCTGGTCCAAGACCTCCCGCGACCGGCTGATCGAGGCGTTCCCGAACGTCATCATCCGCGACAATTTCGGCGCGTCCGAGACCGGCAACGACGGCGAGATGAACCTCAACGAGCAGGGTGAGATGCTCCTGGCCCCCACCCCGCGCCTCGGGGTGATCGACGAGTCGAACCGTCCGATCACGCCCGGGTCGGACGAGGTCGGGTACATCGTCCGACGCGGCCATGTCCCCCTCGGTTACTGGAACGATCCGGAGAAGACCGCCAAGACCTTCCCGGAGGTCGGTGGCCAGCGGGTGGCGGTGCTCGGTGACATGGGCCAGATCCGCGAGGACGGGACCATCGTCTTCCTGGGCCGCGGCTCGGGTTGCATCAACACCGGTGGCGAGAAGGTGTTCCCGGAGGAGGTCGAGCAGGCGCTCAAGGCGCACCCGGCCGTCCACGACGCGCTGGTCGCCGGTGCACCCGACGAGCGGTACGGCCAGAAGGTCGCCGCGGTGGTGTCGTTCCGCGAGGGCATGTCGGCCGAGCAGGAGGAGCTCTCGGCGTTCCTGCGCGAGTCCCTGGCGAACTACAAGGTCCCCAAGGTGATCGTCGACGTCCCCGAGATCCGACGCTCGCCCGCGGGCAAGGCCGACTACAAGTGGGCCAAGGAGCGGATCTCGAGCAACTGACGCCTCACGGTGTCGCCCCTGTCGCCCACCCGCCCGACCGGCCGGGTGGGCGACAGGCGTGTCAGTCCGCGGTGAGGATGCGCCGCACCGCGCCCATCGGCACCGCGACCCAGCCGGGTCGGTTCCGCGTCTCGTAGACGACCTCGTACAGCGCCTTGTCGAGCGTGTAGGCCCGTAGCAGCGCACCGGTCTCGCGCGGGTCGGAGTCACTGACCTCGGCGTACCCCGCGCAGAAGGCGTCGACGTTGCGGTCGCGCCACTCGCGGGCCCGGAACCGCAGCTGCCGGTCCTCCACACCGATCAGGGTGTGCTGTGCCGCGTAGTCGAGACTGCGCAGGATGCCGGCTACGTCGCGGGCGGGGGCGTCGGCCACCCGTCGCTCGGCGAGGGGCGCGGCCGGCTCGCCCTCGAAGTCGATGACGATCCACCGGTCCGGGACCCGCAGCGTCTGGCCGAGGTGCAGGTCGCCGTGGATGCGGTGCACCCGCACCGGGCCGGATCCCGCCACCTCGTCGAACACCGCCCGGGCCGCGTCGGCGAACTCGGCCAGCTCCGGCACCTCCGCCACCGCCGCATCCAGGCGGGCCCGCATCGACGCCACCAGATCGGTGCCGTCCCGGGTGCTCACCCCGGTCGCCGCCGCCAGGTCCTCGTGCACCTGCGCGACGGCCGCGCCCAGCCGGAAGCTCTCGTCGGCGAAGTCGGTGCCGACCTCCTCGGCGAGCAGGTCGGCCTCGGCGAACAGGTCACGCACGCTCGCCGTGGCCATCGCCCACCCGTCCGCCGCCCCGGCCATGAACTCCTGGGCCATGGCGAGCGTGGTGGGCCCGGCCCCGGTGTCGCCGGCGGCGGTGTCGTCGTCGTCCAACTCCACCCATCCCCGCAGCGCCGCCACCGCCGGGCACTCCCGGTCGGCCAGCGCGGCGTGCAGCTCCACGTCGGGGTTCACGCCCGGCTGGACCAGCCGGAACACCTTGACCATGAGGTCGTCACCGTACACCAGCGACGAGTTGGACTGCTCACCCTCCAGCAGCCGCCCCCACGTGGGCTCGGGAAGCGTGGCGCCGGGGACCAGTCGGAACCGCAGCCCGCCGACCTCGTCCTGCCCGGCCAGGTGGCGGAGCAGGGACTCGGTGCCGCGGGGGTCGCGCAGTCCGTCGTAGATCACGGGGGAGGCGCCCTCCGGGGTCAACGGGAACGCCCGTCGGTCACCCGGCAACTCGGCCGCGGTCGCGATCGGCACCTGGTAGCGCTGGGGCCGACCGTCCACCTCGAGATCCACCAGCAGGTGCTCGACCAGGACCTCGGGATCGTCCAGGAACACCTCGCGCCGGGTGATCCGCACTCCGGTGAGTTCCAGCCCCTTGCCGGCGAACCACCGCTGTTCGGGCAGCCAGTCGGTGAGCAGTCGGGCGATCGTGTCGTCGTCGACGGCGGGGATCGACGTCCCTGGTCCGGTCATCGCGGTCCCTCCTCCGGGCTGCGCAGCTCGAGCCAGTAGAAGCCGTACCCGGGCAGCGTGAGCTGGTACGGGTCGGCGTCGATCTCCGGGAACGGCACCCCGCCGGTGAGCTCGACGGGCTGACGACCAGCGTGCTCCGCCAGGTCCAGGCGCACCGCCTGCGGGAACCGCGACAGGTTGTTGACGCACAGGATCACGTCGGTGCCCGTGCCGTCGGAATCCAGCGAGCGCAGGTACGACAGGATCGACGGATTGGACCCGCCGAGGTCGGTGAACTCGCCCAGCCCGAACGCGGGGTGGTCCTTGCGGACGTGGATCATGCGCCGCGTCCAGTGCAGCAGGCTGGCGGTGGAGTTCATCTGCGCCTCCACGTTGACGCCCTGGTAGCCGTACTGCGGGTCCATGATCGCCGGTAGGTACAGCCGGCCCGGGTCGCAGCGGGAGAAGCCGGCGTTGCGGTCGGGGCTCCACTGCATCGGGGTGCGGACGGCGTCACGGTCGCCGAGCCAGATGTTGTCGCCCATGCCGATCTCGTCGCCGTAGTACAGCATCGGCGACCCGGGCAGGCTCAGGAGCAGGGCGGTGAACAGCTCGAGCTGGTTGGTGTCGCCGTCGAGCAGCGGGGCCAGGCGCCGGCGGATGCCGATGTTCGCCTTCATCCGCGGGTCCTTGGCGTACTCGGCGTACATGTAGTCGCGTTCCTCGTCGGTGACCATCTCGAGCGTCAGCTCGTCGTGGTTGCGCAGGAAGATCGCCCACTGGGCCGAGGACGGAATGTCCGGGGTGTGGGCGAGGATCTCGGTGACGGGGAACCGGGACTGCCGCCGCACCGCCATGAAGATGCGCGGCATCAGCGGGAAGTGGAACGCCATGTGGCACTCGTCGCCCACCTCGGACTCGCCGAAGTAGTCCACCACGTCCTCGGGCCACTGGTTGGCCTCGGCCAGCAGCACGCGCCCGGGGAACTCCTCCTCGACCACGGCCCGGCACTTGCGCAGGAACTCGTGGGTCTCGGGCAGGTTCTCGCAGTTGGTGCCGTCGCGCTCGAACAGGTACGGCACGGCGTCCAGGCGGAACCCGTCGATCCCCAGGTCCAGCCAGAAGCGCAGGACGTCGATCATCGCCTCCTGGACCTCGGGGTTGTCGTAGTTGAGGTCGGGCTGGTGGGAGAAGAAGCGGTGCCAGTAGAACTGTCCGCGCACCGGGTCGTAGGTCCAGTTGGACGACTCGGTGTCGACGAAGATGATGCGCGCCTCCGGGTACCGGGCGTCATCGTCCGACCAGACGTAGAAGTCGCCGTACGGGCCCGTCGGGTCCGCTCGGGACTCCTGGAACCACGCGTGGGTGTCGGAGGTGTGGTTCATGACCAGGTCGGTGATCACCCGGATACCCCGGCTGTGCGCCTGCTCGAGGAGCTCCACGAAGTCCTCGACGGTGCCGAACTCCGGCAGCACGGTGCGGAAGTCGCGGATGTCGTACCCGCCGTCGCGCAGCGGCGAGTCGTAGAACGGCGGCAGCCACAGGCAGTCCACGCCGAGCCATTCGAGGTAGTCGAGCTTCTCGATGAGCCCGCGCAGATCGCCGGTGCCGTTGCCGTCGGAATCGTAGAAGGCCCGCACCAGGACCTCGTAGAACACCGCGGACTTGTACCAGTCGTGGTTGATCTCGAGTTCGGTGGCGTGACGGTAGTCGTCCGCGCTGGGCTCGACGACGTGCCCGTCGTCGGTGAGCTCCGGATCGGCCGCACGGGGATCGGCGGGGTGTGACTCGGACTGAAGGCTGGGCTTCGGTGCCATGGGGGCGAGCCTACGGCCCCGTACGATCCGTTGCATGCGGAAAATCGACCCGGCGCGGTGGTATCGGGGCCGGCACGGTCGGCGCGCCCGTGCGCTCGCGGTGCGGCTCGACGGCGACGACGACGAGGTGGTCATCCGCCCCTGGGAGCTACGGCTACCCCGGTCGGTCGTCTACGCGGCGGCCCGGTCCAGGGGCCTGGAACCGGTGGGGGGCACGCGGGCACTCGTGCAGCGGGGCCCCTGGCTGGACCCGATGCGGTTCACCCGCGTGGCGGTGCGGCGGTGAGCCCCGGCTGGGTGCTCACGCTCGTGGCGCTGCTCCCGCTCGTCGCGTGGGGGATCGCGGCCTGTGTGGTCGCGGTGCGCCGGTGGCTGCGTCGCCGGGGGGACGAACCGACGCGCCGACTGCGACTGGCCCGGATGCTGGGGACCGCCGACCTCGTCGTCGTCCCCACCTCCGACGTCGACCTGCCCGAGCACACCGTCCTGGAGGTCGCCTCCGACGCGCGGATGCGGCTGGTGGGCTACGAACGCACCGATACGCCGATGCGTCGCCGGGTCGGGGTGTTCGTGCGGATCGGGAGCGAGCTCGACGTGGTGATCCGGGGTGACCGGGCCCCCCGGTAGCGTTGCGCGCATGCGCATCGGAATGGCTCTCAACTACAGCGGCGGATTCGCCGAGACGGCCGCGGAGGCCGCCGACCTCGAGCGGGCGGGACTGGACATCGCGTTCGTCCCCGAGGCCTACTCGTTCGACGCGGTCAGCCAGCTCGGCTACCTCGCGGCCAAGACGTCCACCATGGAGCTGGCCTCGGGCATCCTGCAGATCTACACCCGCACGCCCACGCTCACCGCGATGACCGCGGCGGGCCTGGACTACGTCTCCGACGGTCGCTTCACCCTCGGCCTGGGCGCCTCCGGACCGCAGGTCGTCGAGGGTTTCCACGGCGTGAAGTACGACGCCCCGCTGGCCCGCACACGCGAGATCATCGAGATCTGCCGGAAGGTGTGGCGCCGCGAGAAGGTCGTCCACGACGGAAAGAAGTACCAGATCCCCCTGCCCGCCGATCAGGGCACCGGCCTGGGCAAGCCGCTCAAGCTCATCAACCACCCGGTGCGCGAGGACATCCCGATCATCCTCGCCGCCCTGGGCCCCAAGAACGTCGAGCTCGCGGCCGAGGTCGCGAACGGCTGGCAGCCGCTCTTCTTCCACCCCGAGAAGGCGCACCTGGCCTGGGGCGACGCGCTGGCCCGCGGCCGCGAGAAGCGCGATGCGTCCCTGGGCGAACTCGAGGTCTACGCGGGGCCGGCGCTGGCGATCTGCGAGGAGGACGAGGTCCCCGGCTACCTGGACTTCGTGCGCCCGCACCTGGCCCTCTACATCGGCGGGATGGGCGCCCGCGGCAAGAACTTCTACAACGAGCTCGCCTGCCGCTACGGCTACGAGGCCGAGGCCGCCCGGATCCAGGACCTGTACCTGGACGGCAAGAAGGACGAGGCCGCCGCGGCCGTGCCCGACGAACTGGTCCGCTCGGTCTCTCTGATCGGCCCGGCGGGGTACGTGGCCGAGCGCGTCGAGGCGTTCCGCGAGGCCGGCGCCACCACCCTCACCGTCACCCCGATGGCGCTCGACGCCCCGGGTCGCCTCCGACTGGTGGAGCAGTTCCGCGAGCTCTGCTGAGCCGCCGGGTCAGGCCGCGCGATCAGACGGGGCGGCGGTCACGACAGTTTGTATCCGGCCCCGCGGACGGTGACCAGCCGTTCGGCGCCGATCTTGCGGCGCAGTGTGCGGACGTACACGTCGACGACGTTCGAGGCGGGGTCGAAGTCGTATCCCCAGGCGTGGGCCAGGATCTGCTCCCGCGACAGCACCTGCCCGGGGTGCTTGAGGAACACCTTGAGCATCGCGAACTCCCGGCTCGTCAGCTCGACGGGTCGCCCGGCGACGGTGGCGATCCGGGTGAGCAGGTCGAGGGTGAGATCGCCGTGGTGCAGGACGGGTGTGGCCTCCGCTGACTCACCGCGCTCGCCCAGCCGGATACGCACCCGGGCGAGCAGTTCGGCGAAGTGGAACGGCTTGGCCAGGTAGTCGTTGGCCCCGGATTCCAGGCCGAGGACGGTGTCGTCCACCGAGTCGCGGGCGGTGAGAACGACGACCGGCGTCGTGATCCCCGACCCGCGGGCGGTGGCGAGCACCTCGAACCCGTCCATCAGCGGGAGGCCGATGTCGAGGACCACCAGGTCGTGGTCGCCGGCCCGCATGGCCTCGAGGGCGGAGCGGCCGTCGGCGACATGGGAGGTGACGAAGCCGGCGGCGTGCAGGCCCTTCTGGAGGAACGACACGATCCGGGCGTCGTCCTCGGCGATGAGGATGCGGTTCACGGCTGGGCCTCCTGAGGGCGGTCTGGAACGGGGATGTCGACGGCGAAGGTGGCGCCGTGACCGGGCGTGGAGTCGAGGGTGACGGTGCCTCCGTGGGCAGTCGCGATCGCGGTGACGATGGCCAGTCCGAGGCCGGCGCCACCGGAACCGGAGGTCCCGGCGGTGCCGCGGTCGAAGCGGCGGAAGATGCGTTCGGCGTCCTCCGGCGCGACCCCGGGGCCCTCGTCGGCCACGGAGACCACCAGGCGGCCGTCGACCCACCGGGACCCGATCCGGATCCGGTCGCCCACCTCGGTATGGGTGACCGCGTTGGACGCGAGCTGGAGCACGGCCTGGGTGATCCGCTGCGGGTCCACGGACGCCTCGCCCTCGGCGATCTCGACGAGTTCCCACCGGCGGTCACCCAACTGCTGGGCCTGGGACTCGATGTCCAGCAGCAGCTCGGCGGCGTCGACGGGTCGCGGCCTGACGAAGTCGGGGCGCTCGGACTTGGCCATGGTGAGCAGGTCGGAGACGATCCGGGACATGCGGTCGAGTTCGGAGTCGACGAGGCGGAGGGTCTCGGCGCGGGCGGCGGGGTCGTCGTCGGGATCCATCGTCTCGAGGTGACCGCGGATCACCGTGATCGGGGTCCGCAGTTCGTGACCGGCGTCGTCGACGAACCGACGTTGGGTGTCGTAGGCACCCTCGATCCGGTCGAGCATCGCGTTGAAGGTCTCGGCGAGCTGGGAGATGTCGTCGCGACCGTGTACCGGAACCCGGCTGTCGAGGTCGCTCTCCTGTATCCGCTCGGCCACCAGGCGCACCTCTCGGACGGGCGCGAGGATCTGTCCGGCCACGAGGTAGCCGAACAGTGCGGTCAGCGCGAGGCCGCCGAGCGACCCCCAACCGAAGACGCGCATGGTGGAGTCCACCTCGGCACGTTCCGGCCCGGTGAACACGGCGATCACGAACGTCGACTCGCCGGCGGCCGCGTCCGCCCCGCCCGGTGCCTCACCGGCGGCGATGGTCATCTTGCCCCACCGGACCGGGCCGACCGGACTGTCGGCGATGCCCGACGGGTCGGCCGAGGCCCGGATGGTCTCGAGGAGTTCTGCATCGGCCGCGAGGTCGTAGGGGCTCGGATCGCCTGCGGAGCGGTCCACGGCGAACACCCGGGCCTCGTCCATCCCCAGGTGGACCTCGTCGGCCGCCGGTATCTGGCGGCTGAGATAGAGCCGCAGCAGTCGTTCGGGATCGTCGAACGGCTCTGCGGTCGTCGGATCGACGCCCTCACGGACGAACGCGCGGAACTCGTCGAGTTCCTGGACCACGTCCGCGTTCGCGGTCCGGTCGACGTCTGCCATGAGCAGTGTCCGGAGCGTCAGACCGAGGGCGAGCAGCACCAGGGCGGTGGTGAGCACGATCCACCCGACGATCCGCCACCGCGCCGGGATCGAGGTGGCGTCCGCCCGTTCGGCGGCGCCGGTCTCAGTCGTCCCAGTCGTCATCCCAGTCATCCCCGTCGTCGTCCCACCCATCGTCCCAGTCGTCATCCCGGTCGTCTCCGTAGTAGGGCACCACCGGCTGAACCGGTTGCACGGGCACCGGTCGCGCCGGCGCCGGCGCCGGTGCCTCACCGGGGGATGAGATGGGGGTCGGGGAGGAGTTCGTCGTGGGAGATGACGACGACGAGGTACGCCCCTGCTGGCCGGGGGGCGCGTGCATGTCGACCGTCGCGTCCTCGACCCGGACGGGCGGGGCGCCGGTATCGGAACCGATCGCCACGGCGACCAGTGCGAGTCCGGCGGGCACGAGCACCACCGCGGCAATGAGGGCGAGCTTGCGCGTGAACTCAGACATGGCGGGCCCGGTCAGTCGTCGAGGTCGTCGTCGTCGTCGCCGTGGTCGTCCCGGTCGTCATCATCATCGTCGTCGCGGTCATCGCGGTCGTCATCATCGTTGCGGTCGTTGCGGTCGTCGCGGTCGTCATCGGCGTCGTCGTCACCGCCCCGGTCATCGTCCTGATCATCCAGGTCGACGGACTGGGCAGGCGCGGTCACGGTGGTGGTCTCGGAGGCAGGGGCATTGCTCCCGGCGTCATTCCCCGCGCCGCATCCGGACAGGATGAGGGCGGCGGAGGCGGACAGGGCGAGGAGGACGGTGCGGAGGCTGTTGTTCTCTGTCATGAGTGCCATCCTGGGTGCCCGGTATGACGGGTTGATGAAACCTCCATGACGGAGTCTTCATGTCGCACCACGGCGGGCGCCGGTGTCGGCCGGACGCGAGAACACCCCGCGGTGGTCGACCGCGGGGTGTTCTCGGGTGCTTTCGGATGCCGCCCGGTGGGGCGACCAGCGCCGGTCAGGCGAGATCGACCACCACGTTCTTCAGCACGGGGGCGTCGTCGCGCTCCATGACGGTCGCCGCCACGAGCAGTCGCGAGCCCTCCTCCCACACGCGGATGCGCATGGTCTCGCCGGGGAAGAAGATGCCGCCGAAGGTCACGCCGTAACCGCCGACGCGGGCGACGTCGCCGCCGAGCACCTGATCCACGACCGCCCGCAGGACCAGGCCGTACGAGCACAGTCCGTGGAGGATCGGGCGCGGGAACCCGGCCGCCTCGGCGAACGCGGGATCGGAGTGCAGCGGGTTGCGGTCGCCGCAGAGGCGGTAGAACAGCGCCTGCTGGGGGAGCGTGGCCACCTCGATGGTGTGGTCGGCCTCCCGCTCGGGGTACTCGACCTTCTCGGAGGTCCCGCGATCGCCGCCGAAGCCCCCCTCACCGCGGGCGAAGATGCCCGAGCGCGAGGTCCACAGCTTCTCACCGTCGGCGGAGACCGTCTCGGACTCCTGGATGATCACCGCGGCCGAGCCCTTGTCCTGGATCTCGGCGATCTTCGTGGTGGTGGTGGCGGTGCCGGAGGCGGGGATCGGCCGGTGCAGCGTGACGGACTGGCTGCCGTGGACGACCTTGGCCAGGTCGATCTCGACGCCCGGGAAGGACACCCGGGGCGCCTCGGTGACGTTCATCGTCGCTGCGACGGTGGCGAACGACGGCAGCACCTTGGGCGCCGTGTCGTGGACGTACTCGAGACCGGTGGTGTCCATCGGGTCGGCGGCGGCGCCCACCGACAGGGCGTAGAGCGCCACGTCGGAGGCGGTCCAGGAGAACTCCTGCGAGGGCAACTGCGCCCCGAGGGCCTTGTCGAGGTCGATCGGCACGTCAGACTCCCGTCTTCGCGGTGGTGGTGGGGGTGGCGGCCAGCATGTTCTCCACGGCGAGGTAGCCGAAGACCATCGCGGGGCCGATGGTGGCGCCCGGGCCGGCGTAGGTGTGACCCATGACCGGCGAGGAGGCGTTGCCCGCGGCGTAGAGTCCCTCGATCACGGAGCCGTCCTCACGCAGGACCCGACCGTGGACATCGGTGTTCGCGCCGCCCTTGGTGCCGAGGTCGCCGGGCACCATCTTGGCGGCGTAGAACGGCGCCTTGCGGACCGGGCCGAGGCTCGGGTTGGGCTTGTTGGTCGGGTCGCCGTAGTAGTGGTCGTACCCCGACTCGCCGCGGTTGAAGTCCTCGTCGACGCCCTTGGCGGCGAAGCCGTTGAACTTCTCGGTGGTCCGCTCCAGCGCCTCCGCCGGCACGCCGATGAGATCGGCGAGCTCGGCGAGGGTGTCCGCCTTGTGGAAGTTCTCGGTCTCGAGCCACTTCTTGGGCAGCGGTTGCTTGGCCTGCAGGCCGGCGAAGAGGTACCGGTTCTTGTACTCCTGGTCGAAGATGATCCAGGCCGGGACGTTCTCGCCGGGGGTCCCCTCCTGCCCGGCGGGTGCCTGTCCGAACTCGCCGCCGTACATCTTGTGGCCGGCCTCGACGTAGGGCAGCGACTCGTTCATGAACCGCTCGCCGCGGGAGTTGACCATGAAGGAACACGGCAGCGACCGCTCGGCCAGTGCGAACCAGGGGCCGCGCGGCAGCAGGATCGACGGACCCCACCAGGAGTCCTCCATGAAGGACAGCGAGGCGCCGGCCTTCTCCATGTACTCGATTCCCTCACCGGTGTTGGCGGCGGCGCCGACGGTCCACGAGGTGGGGATGGGCTGACGCTGGTACTTGTCGCGCATCTCCTGGTTGTGCTCGAAGCCACCGGACCCGATCACCACACCGAGTCGCGCACGGAGGGTCACCTCCTCGTCACCGCGGGTGACGGTGATGCCCACGACGCGCTCCTGGGTGCCCGAGCCCTCGGTCACCAGGCCGGTCATGGGGGTCTCGAGCCACACCGGAACGCCCGCGTCGAGCAGGCCCTTGCGCATCGCGGCGATGAGCGCCCGGCCCATGCCCACCGAGTTCTGCTTGCGGGCCTTGGCGAGGAACATGCGGGCGGCGACTCGGATCGAGCGCCTGATGCCCTTGGTGTGCGGACGCTGGAGCAGGTTGAGCCAGCGGTAATCGGACTGCATCACGACCATGTTCGCCGGGGCCTTGGCGTAACCGGGCTCCAACTTGTCGGCCTCCGAGCCGAGCTGGTTCAGGTCGAAGGGCTTGGGCTCGACGGACCGTCCGCCGAGACGACCACCGGGGGCCTCCGGGTAGTAGTCGGCGTAGTCCTTGACCCACTCCAGCCGCAGGGGACTGTTGGCCAGGACGAAGTCCAGGACCTCGGGCCCGCGGTCGATGTAGGCGTCGATCTTCGCGGGCTCCACGACATCGCCGATGATCGAGCGGAGGTAGGTCCGGGCCGCCTCAGGGGTGTCCAGGACACCGTCGCGGCGGAGCACCGAGTTGTTGGGGATCCACACGCCGCCGCCGGAGCGGGCGGTGGAGCCGCCGTAGTGGGGGGCCTTCTCAACGAGGACCACGCTGAGGCCCTTCTTTGCTGCCGCGAGGGCGGCCGTCATGCCTGCTCCACCGCTGCCGACGACGACGACGTCGAATTCCTGGTCTGCCATGTAGAACACGTTATAGAACTGATCGCCGTGGCGCCAGACGGCCCAGGTAGCATCCCCGTCATGCTCAACGAGGAGACCCGCGCCACACTAGCCCAGCGACTCTGGGACGCCGAGTCCGACGTCGCGCCGATCGCGCCGCTGACCGACGACCATCCGGACATGACGCCGGACGACGCCTTCGAGATCCAGCTGGTGAACATCCGCCGCAAGCTCGACGCCGGAGCGGTGGTGACCGGACACAAGGTGGGCCTGGCGTCCAAGGCGATGCAGGAGATGATGGGCGTCGACGAGCCCGACTACGGGCATCTGCTCGACACCATGGAGTACCCCGAGGGCACCGCGATCGAGGCGGCCCGGTTCTGCTTCCCGCGGGTCGAGGTGGAGGTCGGCTTCATCCTGGGCGCCGACATCCCGCCGGAGGGATGCTCCCAGGAGGAGGCTGCCGCGGCGATCGAGTGGGTCGTCCCCTCGATCGAGTTGATCGACTCCCGCATCCGGGACTGGAAGATCACGCTGCCCGACACGATCGCGGACAACGCCTCGTCGTGCGGCTACGTGGTGGGCGAGCAGCGGGTCCGGCTCGCGGACATCGACGTCGCCGCAATCGATGCGACCCTCTACAAGAACGGCGAGTTCCTCGCGTCCGGGCGTTCCGACGCGGTGCTCGGCAACCCGCTCAACTCGGTCGGGTGGCTCGCGTCGACGGTCGCCAAGTTCGGTGTCCGTCTGCGCAAGGGCGACGTGATCCTGCCGGGCACCGCGATCCGCGCGATGGACGCCGCCCCGGGCGACAGCTTCCGCGCCGAGTTCGCCGGGCTGGGCGACGTCACCATGGACTTCCGCTAGGCGTCCGCGGCCACCGCGCGACTGGCCGCCGCGGCGACGCGGGTGACCAGCGGCTCGAGCCGGGCCAGGGCGCTCTCGTCCGCCGCGCTGGCGGACAACGCGGCGACGGCCCGCGTCCGGCCGGCGTGTTCCTCGTCGTCGTCGTCGAACACCGGCGCCGCCACGCAGTACAGGCCGGGCGTGAGCTCGGCCCGGTCGACCGCGCGCCTCCTCCGTCGTATCTCCGCGAGCTCCACCGCGAGGGCGTCGGGGGAGGTCAGAGTGGTGTCCGTCCACTCGATCAACGGCCCCTGCGCCACGCGGTCGGCCGCGTCCTCGTCGAACGCGAGCATCGCCTTGCCCACCCCGGTGCAGTACGCGGGCAGGCCGCCGCCGATCCGCGACGGCGACGGGATCGGCCGCGGCCCGTGCAACTTGTTGAGGTAGACCACCTCGTCCCCGTGCAGGGTGGCCAGATGAACGGTCGCGCGTGTGGCCTCGAAGAGGTGGGCAAGGAACGGTGTGAGTACCCGACGGATCCGCTCGTACGCCGGCGAGACGGGGATCGGGTCCAGCTCGTGCACCAACGGACCCAGCCGGTAGCGCTGCCCGATCCGCGTCACCGCGTCGTTGCGCTCGAGCGCGGCCAGGAGGCGCAGCGTCGTGGACTTGGCCAGCCCGGTCTCGCGCGCGATCTCGCTGAGCGTCATCCCCGTCCCGCCCGCCGTCACGCGTAGCACCTCGAAGGCGCGGTCAACGGGAGAGGCGGGGGGCTCGGTCATGCGCCGAGTGTAGCGCGCGGGTCGGACACCGGAGGCCGGGATGATCGAACACTTGCGCTAACGCGCGCCGTCTCGTAGTGTCGAACTCAGGTTCTAATATGGGCGCGGCGGCAGGAGGTGGGGGAATTGACGACGACGACACTCTTCGCGGTTCCGGAATCCCTGGGCGGGCTCGACACGACGGCGGTGAGCGAGGCGGCACGAGCCGCGACCCTGGCGCAGAACCGGGCAGGTGCAACCCGGCTGGAGGCGGCAGCGGCCCTGGTCGAGCAGATGTCGCGGGCGGAGCTCGGCAAGGACGCAGATGGCGCCGATGGCCTCGATGGGGTCGCCGGCAGCGGTGGTCGTGCACGTCCGGCGTACGCACGGTTGGACCCGCAGTCCAGGGCGCGTGACCATCTCGTGGCGGCCTGTCAGCTCACGTGCTGGCACGCCGCGCGTCTGGTCACCGCCGGGGTCCAGATCCATTCGCGGCTCACGCGGCTGCGGGCCTCGGTGGAGCGCGGGGTCGTTCCCGAACAGCTCGCCATCGACATCGCCTGCAAGCTGGCCGAGGTGCCCGACTCGATCGTCTCGGACGTGGAGGACGAGGTCGTGTCGGGCATCGTCGACGACCTGGACGGCGGTGACCGTCCGACTCGCAATTCCGTGGACGGTCGGATCGATGACGCTGTCGGCCGCCTCGACCCAGAGGGCGCCGAGGACGCCCGGACACGGGCGGCACTGACGCGCACGGTCCGGTTCCGGTCGGACCGCAACGGGATGGCCTCGATGTGGGCGAAGCTGCCACTAGCAGATGCGGAACTACTGAGGGGGCGCATCGAGGCCGACGCCCGCGCTGCCTCGGGAGACGGGGTGCCCGGCACGCTGGATCAGCTGCGTGCCGACGCTCTCGCTTCCCTCGCCGTGTACGCCCCGCCCCCGGCGCCCGCCGACACCGGCGGGACGGGCTCCGGCCCGGGGGATGACGGATCGATCGAGCTGGGCGAAGTCATGGTGGGGGCGGACATGCCCAGGCCATCACTCGGGAACGCCGCCGCGGCGGGTCAGCCGATCCGGGTGAGTGTGATCGCCGCAGCCGCGCAGGGGCTGCCCAACCGCGTGGAGTTTGTGCACGGCGCATACAGCAGTTTCTCCTGGTTGTGCCAGCAGTTGCTGGAGGGCGACGACGCACGCGTGCGGTTCGAACTCGTCGACCCCGCCCCCGGCGCGCTCGACTCCCCTGAACACGCCCTGCGCTACCTGATCACCCCCGCGATGGCGGAGCGCATCCGCATGCGCGACGGCACCTGCCGACATCCGGGGTGTTCGGTTCCCGCGGAGGACTGTGACGTGGACCATGTGATCGCGTTCAATACGAAGGATCCCGAACTCGGCGGGCCTACCACCGAGTGGAACCTCGTCTGCCTGTGTCGGAAACACCACCGGGAGAAGACGTTCGGGACCAACGCCTACAGGCCCGGCCCACTCGGCGAACTGATCATCCTCACCGACACCGGACACCAACACCGCACCAGACCCAAGGGCCCCTTGGCCCGTGCGCGCGACGCCATACGGGAACGCGAGTGGAACGCCTTCGCCGACCGGCTCATCAGCGCAGACGGTCACCTCACGAACCCTCCGGGCGCGGCCCGGGCGCGCGCACGGCCGGCCTGAGTGCCGGCGTGCACCGCCCTGGAGTGCCGCGATTTCACTGAGTGGCACAACCTGTTGTCCCGCGAGCCCGCCCGCGCGACACTTCCGTCATGACAGACAAGACCAAGCTCACCGCCGCGATCGTGGGGTCCGGCAACATCGGCACCGACCTCATGTACAAGCTCGAGCGCAGCGAGTACATCGAGCCCAAATGGATGATCGGCATCGACGCCGAGTCCGAGGGCATGAAGCGCGCCGCCGACCACGGCCTCACCTGCATGGCGGGCGGCGCCGACGAACTGCTCACCTCCATCGAGGCCGGTGGCGAGAAGCCCGACCTGCTGTTCGAGGCCACCAGCGCGTACGTGCACAAGGCCTACGCGCCCAAGTACGAAGAGGCCGGCATCATCGCCATCGACCTCACCCCGGCCGCGGTCGGCCCGATGGTCATCCCGCCGGCGAACCTCCACGAGCACGTCGACGCCCCCAACCACAACATGGTCACCTGCGGCGGCCAGGCCACCATCCCGATGGTCCACGCCGTGTCCTCGGTTGTGCCGGTGGAATACGCCGAGATCGTCGCCTCCGTGTCCTCCGAGTCGGCCGGCCCGGGCACCCGCGCCAACATCGACGAGTTCACCGAGACCACCAAGTTGGCGATCGAGCAGGTCGGCGGCGCCAAGCGCGGCAAGGCCATCATCATCCTCAACCCGGCCGAGCCGCCGATGATCATGCGCGACACGATCTTCTGCGCCATCCCCGAGGATGCGGACCACGACCTCATCACCACCGCCATCCGCACGCGGGAGAAGGAGATCCAGGAGTACGTGCCGGGTTACCGCCTACTCCAGGAGCCGCAGTTCGACCCTCCCACCGAGATCACCGGCGGCATGGCCCGCGTCGCGATCTTCGTCGAGGTCGAGGGCGCCGGAGACTTCCTGCCGCCGTACGCCGGCAACCTCGACATCATGACCGCCGCCGCCACCAAGGTCGGCGAGGATATCGCCAAGACCAAGCTCGGAGTGTGACAGACATGGATACGACCAACCCGCACAACGCCCACGCCCGCGCCTATAGCGCCGAGCTCGACATCCGCATCACCGACTCCTCGCTCCGCGACGGTTCGCACCACAAGCGGCACCAGTTCTCCGTCGAGGACGTTCGCAACGTCGTCGCCGCGCTCGACGGCGCCGGCGTCCCGGTCATCGAGGTCACCCACGGCGACGGCCTCGGCGGCGCCTCCTTCAACTACGGCTTCGCCAAGTCGTACGACCAGGACCTCATCAAGGTCGCGGCCGAGACCGCAAAGCAGGCGAAGATCGCGTTCCTCACGCTGCCCGGCCTGGGCATCAAGGACGACATCCTCCAGGCCCGGGACAACGGCGGGTCGATCTGCCGCGTGGCCACCCACTGCACCGAGGCCGACGTCTCGATCCAGCACTTCGGCTACGCCCGCGACCTCGGCCTGGAGACCGTCGGTTTCCTCATGATGAGCCACACCCAGCCGCCGGAGGTGCTCGCGAAGCAGGCCCGGATCATGGCCGACGCCGGCTGCCAGTGCGTCTACATCGTCGACTCGGCGGGGGCGCTCGTCATGGACCAGGTCTCCGACCGCGTCTCGGCTCTCGTCGCCGAGCTCGGTGACGACGCCCAGGTCGGCTTCCACGGCCACGAGAACCTCGACATCGGCGTGGGCAACTCCATCATGGCCATCCGCGCGGGCGCCCAGCAGATTGACGGCTCCACCCGTCGGTTCGGCGCCGGCGCGGGCAACACGCCCGTCGAGGCGCTGGTCGGCGTGTGCGACAAGCTCGGCATCACCACCGGCGTCGACTTCTTCAAGATCGCCGACGCCGCGGAGGACGTGGTGCGCCCGCTCATGCCGAGCGAGTGCGTCGTCGACCGCCAGGCCATGATGCTCGGCTACGCCGGCTGCTACTCGTCCTTCATGAAGCACGCCGAGGGCCACGCGCAGCGGTACGACGTGCCGGCCTCGGAGATCCTCCTCCGCGCCGGGGAGCGTCGACTCGTGGGCGGCCAGGAGGACCAGCTCATCGACATCGCGCTGGAGATCCAGAAGGAGCGTGCGAACGCCTGATCCTCCCGGCCTGCAGCCGCGCGCCCCGGATGACCCCCGGAGTGCGCGGCTGCTGGCGGTTCAGGGGGCGGTGTCGCTGCCGTCCGCCCAGGCCACGACCGGGTCGAGGGCCGTCTCGTCGACGAAGTGCAGGGGCTCGCCGGACAACAGCATCCGCGCGGCGGGCGTGTCGGGGGTCCTGCGCAACTGGCGGCGGAGCGCGGCCATGAGGGTGCGGTCGACCCAGTTGAGTCGGGCGGGGTCGAGGTCCCCTCGGACGTGGAAGGTGGTGACGGCCCGGCCGGTGGCGGTGATCAGGCGGGCGGAGAGGGAGCCGCGCCCGGGGTCGTCCGCGGGGGAGAGTGCGACGACGACGAGGGCGACCCGCCCGGGAGCCGAGCGGATAGCCCGGATGATCCGACGTCGCCCGAGGATCCGGGTCGCGTAGACGGGCGCGAGCAGGATCAGCGGGTCGGCGTCGGATGCGGGGGCGAGGTCGGCGAGCTCGACCGCGGGCGCGCCGAGTCGCCTCCCGAGCGCGGTGGCGTAGCGCCGGGTGGAGCCGTACCTGGAGGTGAAGGCGACGACGGGGCTGGTCACGCCACCGAGTCTGCCAGCCCCGGCTGGATTCGGAGCGGGCTCACTCGGAGTACGACACCTCGACGCGGTCGGTCTTGGGGAGGAGTTGGCAGCTCAGGACGTATCCCTCTTCCACTTCTTCGGGGTCGAGGATCCCGTTGTGCATCATCTCGACCTCACCGGACTTGAGGATGCAGGCGCACGCCGAGCACTCGCCCTTCCGGCAGGAGAACGGTGCCTTGATCCCCTTGGAGAGCAGGACGTCGAGGAGCGGGGTCTTGCGGGGCCAGGAGATCTCGTGGACCTCGTCGTCGAGCTCGACGATCGCGGTCGCCGGGCCGGCGCCGTCCTCGTCGGCCGACTCGTCGATGACGATCTCGGCGAACGGGTCGCCCTCGATCGAGGAGAACACCTCGGTGTGGATGAGGTGCATGTCGGCGCCCGAGCGGCGGAGCCCGTCCTTGACGGTCTCCATGAACGGCGCCGGTCCGCAGATGTAGGAGTGCCGCTTGGTCGCGACGGGCTGGAGGAGGTTGCCGATCATCTCCGCGGTGGGGATGCCGGAGACCGACTCGAGCCAGTGGAGAACGGTGAGGCGGTCGGGGTTCTCCCGCTGGAGGCGCTGCAGCTCGTCCTTGAAGATGACCGACTTCTCGTCGCGGTTCGCATAAACCATGACGATGTGGCCGGTGCCCTGGGCGAGGGCCGACTTGAGGATCGACATCACGGGGGTCACGCCCGAACCCGCGGCCAGGAGGATGAAGTCCTGGTCGAGATTCTTGGGCGTGAAGATGCCGGACGGGGCGAGCACGTGCATGCTCATACCGGCCTCGGCGTTGTCGCACAGCCAGTTGGACCCGTATCCGTCGATCGTGCGCTTGACGGTCACCTTGAGCCGGGCGTCCTCGGTGGGGGAGCTCGACAGGGAGTAGCAGCGCGCGACGGATCCGGTCCGCTCACTGGGAACTCGCAGGGTGAGGAACTGTCCGGGGGTGTACCGGAAGTCGTCCTCGCAACCGGCGGGGATGTCGAAGACGATCGACTTGGCGTCGGCGGTCTCCTCGATCACCTCGGCGATCGTGAGCTCGCGCACGAAGGAGCCGAGCGGGGGAGTTTCGGTCATGGATCGGGAGCCTATCGCTTGGATACGCGCGGACGGGTTTCTGCGCACTGTCCCAGACGACGGCGACCTCCTCCGGGCTGTTCTCGCCTCGGGGAAGTCGCCGGACGTCGGGGTGTTACTCGGGGACGTAGAGCGGGTTCACCATGTGCTCGTCGTCGGCCGGGTCGACGCCCTCGGCGATGGTCAGCAGACCCTCGGCGTAGGCGTAGCGGATGCTCGCGAGCATCCGGGGGCACGTGTCCTCGCCATCGGGCCGTGCACCACCCTCGCGCCACTCGTTGAGGACTGGGCAGTTACGGTCGCCGCCCTCCGTCCACTGGATCGAGGTGTGCTTCTCGCTGTTCTTGCGCACGGCCACGCTGGTGCCACAACTGCGGCACTCGACGGGCTGGAAGCCGGCCCGCGTGTAGGTCTCGCGATCCAGGTCGGTGTACTCGTGGAGCCGCGCGGCGCGCGCCGGGTCGGTCTCGTCCCAGGTGGGCGCGCGCCGCGAATCGTTCTTCTTGAACATCAGTTCTTCGACGGGGCCGCGCCCGCCTCGCCGGCGACCTCGGCCATGCCGGTGTACTGGGTCTGCTCGTCGGAGATCTCCGCCTCGCCCGCCGCCTGCTTGCGCATGTTCTCGGCGACCTCGCTCTCCCAGTACTGGTTGGCCGCGGTGGTGTCGACCTCGAACTCGAAACGCTCCTGCATCTCGGGTTCGACCTTGTCGCGGTCCACGTAGAACTGCTCGTACCAGCGGCGGAGCTGGTAGACGGGGCCGTCCTCCTCGCACAGGAGCGGGTTGGCGATCGAGGACTTGCGCTGCCAGATCCGGACGTCCTGGAGGAAGCCCTCGCCGAAGAAGGTCGCGATCTTCGCGGCCATCTTCGCCGACGTCTCGTCGTCGAAGCCCTGCGGCTTCTTCACCGAGAGCCCGTACATGAGCACGAACGAGTTCTGGTCGATCGGGTAGTGGCAGTTGATGAGGATCGCGTCGGTGACGAAGTCTCCGTACATCTGCTTGAGGGGGTTGATCATGTACGCGGGGCCGAAGTACGAGGCCTCGGACTCCAGGAGGGTGTCGCCGTACTTGCCGCCGGACGGATCGTGGTCCGGACGGCCCTTGGTGTTGAGGTACTGGGTGGCTGTCTGTCCCTCGAAGACGTTCTTGAAGTACGTCGGGAACGCGAAGTGGATGTAGTAGAAGTGGGCCATGTCGACGACGTTGTCGACGATCTCCATGCAATTGGAGCCCTCGATGACGAGGCGGTTCCACTCCCAGTCGGTCCACTCGCCCGTGTCGTACTCCTCGATGACCGGGATGGCGTCCTCCTCGAGGGGCGGGTTGCCCTCGTGGTCGTGCCAGACGAAGACCTGGCCGGACTGGACGTTGGTGATCCACGCGCGGGTCTTGGCGCGCAGGGGAACGCGCTTGGCGTAGGGGATGCCCTTGCACTTGCCGTCGCCACCCCAGCGCCAGTCGTGGAACGGGCACGCGATGTTGCCGTCCTTGATCGAGCCGTCGGACAGGTCGCCGCCCAGGTGGCGGCAGTACGCGTCGAGGACCTTGATCTCGCCCTCGTCGTCGGCCCACACCACGAGCTTGGTGCCGAAGGCGTGGATGGAGTGGGGCTTGCCGTCGGAGAACTCCTTGACGGTGCCGATGCAGTGCCAGCCGCGTGCATATCGATCCCGGGCCTTGCCGGTATCGATCTCGCGGACGGCTCCGGGGGCTGAGCCGGGTGCGGTCATGATTCCTCCTGAGGGGCGTGAGCCGGATGAGAACAGGTTATAGAATGGGCGGGCAGGCCACAACCAGGGTGCGTAAGTGCTGGCACAGGGTGCCAGAAGCTCTTGCTCGGCGGCGGTTGCCTGGTGCAAAACTGTAACGTGTTCTAGTCTAGTCCGCATCACCCCCACGAACGCCAGAGAGGTTCACATGAGCGAGTACGCCTCCCACGAGGTCATCGACCGCATCACGGCTCTGCTGCCCGGTTTCGCCGAGCGGGCCCAGGAGACGGAGGACCTGCGCAAGGTCCATCCCCAGAACATCGCGGAACTCGACGAGGCCGGCTTCTTCAAGCTGTGCCAGCCAGCCCAGTGGGGCGGGTACGAGGCGGACATGGAGACCTTCTACACCGCTGTCAAGACCATCGCGACGGCGTGCCCGTCCACCGGGTGGTGCGCGAGCATCCTCGGTATCCACAACTGGCACCTCGCGCTCTTCCCGCAGCAGGCGCAGGAGGACGTGTGGGGCGAGGACCCGACGGTGCGGATCTCGTCCTCGTACGCGCCGATGGGTGCGGCGAAGAAGACCGCCGACGGGTTGGTGCTCAACGGCAAGTGGTCTTGGTCCTCGGGTTCCGACCACGCCGACTGGGTCTTCGTGGGCGGCCCGGTGCTCGACGACAACGGCAAGATGGTCGACTTCTGCACGTTCCTGGTCGAGAAGTCCCAGTACGAGATCCTCGATGTCTGGCACGTCGCCGGGCTCAAGGGCACCGGCTCCAACGACATCCTGGTCAAGGACGCACTCATCCCGGAGCACCGCGTACTGTCCTTCGGTCTCATGGCGGCCACCAAGAGCCCCGGGCTCGAGGTCAACACCAACCCCATCTACAAGATGCCGTGGGGCACCATCCACCCCACCACCATCTCGACGCCGATCGTCGGCATGGCGTTCGGCTGCTACGAGGTGCACCGCGGGCACCAGCGTGAGCGCGTGCGCGCCGCGTTCGGCACCGCGGTCAAGGACGATCCGTTCGCCAAGGTGCGCCTGGCCGAGGCGGCCGGTGACATCGACGCGGCGTGGCTGCAGCTCATGCGCAACGTGCGCGAGGAGCAGGACATCATCACCGCCGGCGGGTACCCGGACATGGAGCTCCGCACGCGCGCCCGCCGCGACCAGGTCCGGGCCACGCAGCGGTCGATCGACGCCATCGGTCTGCTGTTCCAGAACTCCGGGGCCCGCGCCCTGGAGGAGACCTCGCCGATCCAGCGATTCTGGCGGGATGCCAACGCCGGGCGGGTCCACGCCGCCAACGAGGCCACCAAGGCGTACATCATGTATGGGCAGAACGAGTTCGGCGAAAAGGTCACCGACTCGATGGTCTGATCCGCCTCACGGATCGAAAGGACTGGCAATTATGGCGATCAGCAATTTCGGGTATGTCCGGGTCTTCGCCACGGACATGGCCGCCTGGCACGAGTACGGCACGAAGGTGCTGGGTTTCGTGGTGGGATCGGGCGATGATCCCGAGTCGCTCTACTTCCGCATGGACGATCATCCGCACCGGTGGATCATCGTCCCCGGCGAGGAGGACACGCTCTCCGCGGTGGGCTGGGAGTGTGCGAACGAGGGCGAGTTCGAGGACGTCAAGCGGCGCCTCGACGCGGCCGGTGTGCCCTGGGAGGACGCACCTGCCGAGGTGGCGCGCGACCGCAAGGTGCGCGGGCTGATCACCTGTCAGGACCCGGCCGGGTTCACGCTGGAGATCTACCACACCATCGCGCTGCAGCACCGTCGCATCCCGACGCCGTACGGGCACGAGTTCGTCACCGGCGACCAGGGTGCGGGCCACATCGTCCTGTCCACCCCGGACGAGACCGCGGCGCTCGAGTTCTACCGTGACGTCCTGGGGTTCACGCTGCGTGACTCGATGAGCCTGCCGCCGGAGATCGTGGGCCGACCGGCCGACGGCGAGCCCGCGTGGCTGCGGTTCCTCGGCTGCAACCCGCGGCACCACTCGCTGGCGTTCACCCCGTTCCCCAACCCGACCGGGATCATCCACCTGATGGTCGAGGTCGGCACCGCGGACGACGTGGGGCTGGCGCTGGACCGGGCGACGCGTAAGAAGGTGAGGATGTCGGCCTCGCTCGGCCGGCACGTCAACGACAAGATGCTGAGCTTCTACATGAAGACGCCCGGAGGCTTCGACTGCGAGTACGGCTGTGAGGGCGTGCAGGTCGAGGACGACGAGAAATGGGTGGCGCGTGAGTCGACGGCCGTGAGCCTGTGGGGCCACGACTTCTCCGTCGGGTTCAAGTAGCCGCCTAGGCTGGGCCTTGCAGACAGTTCACGAGCCGAAAGTCCAGGGAGGACGACCCACATGAGCAGCACCGACGAGAGCCCGGAGGGCCAGTCCTTCAGCAGCCGTGAACTGCGTGACGCACTGGGGCAGTTCTGTACGGGGATCACCGTCATCACCGCTGTCGAGGACGACAAGCCGGTGGGTTTCGCCTGCCAGTCGTTCTCGGCCCTGTCGCTCGAGCCGCCGTTGGTGCTGTTCTGCCCGATGAAGACCTCGGGTTCGTGGAAGGGGATCGAGAAGGCGGGACGGTTCGTGGTGAACATCCTGTCCGAGGACCAGGAGGACGTCTCCTCGACGTTCGGCCGCCGCGGTGACGACAAGTTCGCGCAGATCGACTGGTCGCCCAGCCCGCTGGGGTCGCCGGTGATCGAGGGCGTCATGGCGTGGTTGGACTGCGAGATCGACCAGGTCCTCGACGGCGGCGATCACTGGATCGTGCTGGGACGGGTCGACAACCTCGGCCCGACCAAGCGCGACATCCGCCCGCTGCTGTTCTACCGCGGTGCCTACCTCAGCATCGAGGAGGACGTGGTCGATCCGACGCCCGAGCAGGAGGAGCTGGAGAACTTCATCACCTCCGCCGACTCCTACACGTGGCTGTGAGCGGCGTGACGGGACCGCTGGCGGGTGCGCTGGCGGAGGCGGAGGAGATCATCCGCTCGGCGCCGCACGTCCACACCGAGGAGGACGTCGCGGAGGGCCTGGACTACCTGCTGGGGACCATCCGGGGGGCCATCGAGACCGGCCAGCACCGCGGGCGAAGTCACCCACAGCTGTTCCAGGCCACGGGCCCGTACACCAAGATGGGCCTGGACAACCCGGACACGCTGTACTTCTACGCCAACCTCACCGACGGCGCCGAGTACGAGATCGAGGGTCGGCGCGGTACCACCGCGGACCTGTCGTTCCAGGTCATGGCCGGGACGTATTCGGCCGACGAGCGCGCCGCGTCGCACGCGGCGTTCGACGACCGTGCCTTGGAGATCGACGCCGACGGCCGGTATCGCTTCCGATTGGGACCGGCGAGGTACGACGACGACGAGGGCGACGCCGGCTACGTGGTGCTCCACCCGGGATCGTCCATGATCGCGGTCCGCGAGGTGTACTCCGACTGGAGCCGTGAGGAGGCCGGGTCGGCGATCATCCGCAGACTCGACACGGTCGGCACCGCACCGGAGCCGGTGACGCTCGCCGGGCAGGAGAAGTTCTACGCCAAACTCGCCGAGGCGCTCGTCGGGCGGCTGCGGACGTGGCTGGCGTTCCCGGAGTGGTTCTTCGGCGACCAGGCCCGCAACACGCTGAACGAACCGCGGCAGACGCCGGGTGGGCTCACCACGCAGTTCTCGTCCGCGGGCGTCTTCGAGCTCGGTCCGGACGAGGCCATGGTGATCTCTGTGCCCGTCGCCGGGGTGCCCTACCAGGGCTTCCAGCTGGGCAGCATGTGGTACGCCTCGCTGGAGTACGTGCACCACCAGACCAGTCTCACCGCCGACCAGGCGCACGTCACCTCCGACGTACTGATCCATCTGGTGGTCTCCGAGCGCGACCCGGGGCTGGCCAACTGGGTCGAGACGCTGGGCCGCCGCGAGGGCATCATGCAGTTCCGTTGGCAGCGGGTGGGAGATCCCATCACACCGGAGCTGGGCCCCACCGTGAAGGTGGTGCCGTTCGATCGGCTCGCCGACGAGGTGCCCGGGTTCGAGGAGTTGCGGGTGACGCCGGAGCAGTGGCGCGAGCGGATCGCCGCCCGCCAGGACGCGTTCGCCCGGAGGGGGCTCTCATGACCGTCTCGGCCGGAGGCGACACCGACCGTGTGCATGTCGGCACCGTCGAGGACCTGCACGCCAGCGCCTCGCGCACGGTCGGACTCGAGGACTTCGGCGACGGCGAGGACGGGCACCGTGAGGCGCTGGGGATCCTGTTGGACTCCCTGCACTCCGACGCGGGCCTGACCCCGGCCGGCAGCAAGTACTGGCGGTCGGTCCTCAAGAGCGCGCTCACCGCCCGGTTGCTGGCGAACGCGGGATTCTCGGCGGACCCGGCCGGGGCGGAGGTGGCGATCGAGCGGCCCGTCGTCGTCACCGGGTTGCCCCGCACCGGCACCACGGCGCTGCACCGGCTCCTGG
This sequence comes from Dietzia sp. IBK-p2-15D, assembly GCF_057773105.1. NCBI lineage: Bacteria > Bacillati > Actinomycetota > Actinomycetes > Mycobacteriales > Dietziaceae > Dietzia > Dietzia sp. IBK-p2-15D. The sequence continues at coordinate 84,695 of NZ_JBYMTK010000002.1, read as the reverse complement.
GCGCGGACCCCGCCAACCAGGGGCTCGAACTGTGGTTGACCGAGGTGCCGCAGCCGCGGCCGCCGCGCGAGAAGTGGGAGGACGACCCCGCCTACGTTGGCCTGCGGGACCTGTACTCCGGCTTCATGGCGGAGAACCCCGACTACGGCGGCGTGCACTACATCTCCGCGGACGACCTCGAGGAGTGCTGGCAGTTGCTGCGGCAGTCGCTCACGTCGGCGTCGTACGAGTGCCTGGCCCGGCTCGACGGCTACTCGCAGTGGCTGGCCGGCGCCGACTGGGTGCCCGCGTATCGGCGGCACAAGCGGAACCTCCAGCTCATCGGGGCGAATGATCCCGAGCGACGCTGGGTGCTCAAGAACCCGAGTCACCTGTTCGCCCTCGACGCGTTGCTCGAGGTCTACCCCGACGCGGTCGTGGTGCAGACGCATCGCGATCCGCGCAAGTCAATGGCGTCGATGTGCTCGCTCGCGCACAAGACCGCCGCGGAATGGTCCACGCGGTTCACCCCGGAGTACATAGGTGAGTCACAGTTGGACTTCTGGGCGCGGGGCGTCGAGACCTTCGACGCCGCCCGCGCGCGGCACGAGGCGGACCAGACGTCACGGGCGACGTTCGTCGACGTCGATCACCATGAGCTGCTGGCCGACCCGGCCGGCGTGGTGGAGCGCGTCTACGGCGCCGTCGGCACGGAGCTGCCGGAGGAGGTGCGCACGGGCGTGGTGGCCGAGAACGACAAGAGCCTGTCCGGCGACCGCGCCCCCGCGCACCGCTACACGCTCGCCGACTACGGGCTCAGCGAGGAGCGGATCGCGGAGCGGTTCGCCGGATACCGCGGCCTGGAGCGCTAGAGGTATCTGCGGACCGCGTCGATGATCGTCTCGGCCACGTCCTGCGTGCACACCAGCAGGTCCGGGAACTCGATCTGCTCGGTGTTGTAGACCAGCTCGGAGCCGTCCAGGGCGCTGGCGTGCAGGCCGCGTTGCTGCACCACGCCCACAGTGGCCGCGGAGTCCCACTGGTGGTGACCGCTGGTGTGGATGTACGCGTCGCACTCACCCTCGAGCACGGTGGCGGTCTTGCCGCCGCCGGATCCGAGGTGGACCAGGGAGGCGTCGAGCTCCTCGGCGAGTTCCTCGGCGAACGCGGGCGGCTCGGCCTCGGAGACGGCGATGCGCAGGCGGTCGTCCTCGCGGGGCGGCACCAGTGGTCCGGGCCGGGGGCCGCGGATGATCGACGTGGGTTGATAGGTGGTGGCGCCGCGCCCGGTGAGGACCCGGCCATAGGCGGGCATGGCGATCGCGCACGCGGTGATGCCGCCGACACCCTCGGGGTCCTTCTCCCACAGGGCCACGTGGACGGCCCAGTCGGGGCGGCCCTCGGTCACGTAGGAGCGCACTCCGTCGAGGGGATCGACGAACCACACGCGGTCGGCCTCCAGCCGGGCGCGGGAGTCGGGGTCCCACTCGCCGAACACGAGGTCGCCGGGCCTCGCCACGGCCAGTCGGTCGATGATGACGGACTGCGCCTCGGCCTCCGCGAACGCACCGAGATCCTCCGGCGCCACCCGTGAGACCCGCAGGTCGGTGAGCAGGCGACCGGCCTGGGCCGCGAGGTCCTCGGCTGACCGCTGGTCATTGGTCCGTCCGTGCGCGGGGAAGGGGCTCATGCGGATGATTCTAGTGGCCCCGGCTACAGCCCCGCTGCGACCTCCAGGGCGGCGAGGAGTTCGTGCGGTTGTCCGAGCAGTTGCGCTGTCCCGTGGGCCCGCTTGAAGTACAGGTGGGCGTCGTACTCCCAGGTGATGCCGACGCCCCCGTGGAGCTGGATCGACTCCCCGGCGATCCACTGCAGGGCCTCGGAACAGTAGACCTTGGCCGCGGCGGCCTCGATCTCCGCCGCGTAGGCCGCCTCGTCGGCGGCGGGCCCGTCGCCGAGTGCCTGCGCCTCGGCGACGGAGGCGGCGGCGGAGTAGGACAGCGACCGGGCGGTCTCGACCTTGACGTACATGTCGGCCATCCGGTGCTTGAGCGCCTGGAACGACCCGATGACCCGGCCGAACTGCTTGCGCTCCTGCGTGTACTGCACGGTGGCGTCCAGCACGGCGCGGGCGGCACCGACCTGCTCGGCCGACAGTGCTGCCCACGCGGCGGCGCGAAGGCGGGACAGGAAGCTCGGGCGGGTGGCGATCGGGGTGGCCACGGCGCCGTCGAACTCCACGCGCGACAGGGTGCGGGTGGGGTCCATCACCGGCACGCGGGTCACGGTGACCCCGGCGGCGTCGGCGGGGAGCTCGAACAGACCGATGTCGTCGCCGGTGACGGCCACGACGAGCAGCGTGGTGGCGGTGTCGGCGCCCAGCACGTGGTGGGCGGTGCCGGTGAGGGTGGTGCCGTCGGCTCGGACACCCGGGGTGGCCCAGCCGTCGAGCCCGGCCCAGCACAGCGCGGCGAGTTCGCCGGCGGCGATCCCGGGCAGCAGACGCGCGCACGCGGCCTCGTCGCCCGAGGCGATGACGGACTGTGCGGAGAGGACCGCGGACCCGAGCATCGGGGAGGGGGTCAACCGGCGACCCAGCTCCTCGCACACGAGGTGGGTCTCGACCCAGGTCGCCCCGGCACCGTCGTGCGCCTCGGGGATCGACAGCGCGGCGGCCCCGATCTGGTCGACCAGCGTCGACCACAGCGCGGGGTCGTACCCCTGGTCGGAGGCGATCGCGGCGCGCACGGCGGCGGAGTCGGACCGCTTCTCCAGCAGCGCGGCCACGGACTGCCGCAGCGCGGCCTGTTCCTCGGTGTCGACGCCGGGGGTGGCGGGGGCGGTCATCGGGCGGCCCCCGCGACCCCGCCGCTCAGCGAGTCCAGCACCCGACCGCGGTGGTAGCTCTGCGTGCCCCACGCCGTCTGCAGGGCGCGGGTCTTGGTCAGCCACAGGCCCAGGTCGTGCTCGAGCGTGTACCCGATGGCTCCGTGGACCTGCAGCGCCGTGCGGGCCGCCAGGTAGGCGGCGTCGGCGACGGCCACGCGGGCGGCGGAGACGTCGCGCACCGCGGCGGCGGGGTCGTCGGGGTTCTCGGCGATCGCCAGGGCGCCGGCCCACAGCAGTGGTCGGGACATCTCCAGCGCGATGGCCACCTCGGCCAACTGGTGCTTGAGACCCTGGTACTCGCCGATGAGCTTGCCGTACTGCTTACGCTGATTGGCGTAGTCGACGCTCATGTCGAGCATCGCCTGACCTAGTCCGAGGAGCTGGGCGGCGGTACCCAGCGCGCCGTGGTTGATCAGGTCGGTGGTGCTCACCGCGGCCGCGCGGGGGCCCACGGTGGGCGTGGCCACCGTGCGGGCCCGGTCGACAGATCGGCGGGTCTCGCCGGCCTCGGCGGAGAACACCTCGTCGTCGTCGGCCACCCACAGGTACTCCGCCACGTGCACGTCGGGCGCGAGCGGCGAGACGCCGGGCACGGCGACCGACGCCAGCGCACCGGAGGCGACGGACTCGGCCACGTCCCCGGAGTCGCCGCCGATGGCGGCGGCGATACGCGGCGCCACCATGACGGTCTCCACGACGGGACCCGGCACCGCGTGGCGGCCCAGGACCTCGAGCGCGGCCACGGCCTCGACCGCGGTGGCCCCGGCGCCGCCGGCGGCCTCGTCGATGAGCAGGGCGGCGGCGCCCGTCTCGGCGACGCGGCCCCACACGGTGGTGCCGGGCGCGGTGTCACCGGCGGCCCAGGAGCGTATGACCGAGGGCATGTCCGACTTGGCCAGCAGCGAGTCGATGCTGGCGGCGAAGTCGACGATCTCGGGATCGAGAGCGAACTGCATGATGAATACCCCGTTCTCAGCCGCGCGGCAGGCCGAGGAGACGCTCGGCGATGATGTTCTTCTGGACCTCGTTGGTGCCCGCGTAGATGGGCCCGGCGAGGGCGAACAGGTACCCGTCCATCCACTGGTCCCCGGCGAGTTCGCCGGCGGGCCCGAGGACGTCCAGGGCGGTCTCGTGGGTCGCGATGTCCCAGTCGGACCAGAAGACCTTGTTGATGGAGGACTCGAACCCGAGGTTGGCTCCGCCGGTGAGCTTGGTGACCGTGTTCCAGGTGCTCAACTCGTAGGCGCGGGAGCCGATCCAGGCGTCCACCACACGGTCGGCCAGGCCGCCCCGGGTGCGCTCGTCCAGGCCGTCGCGGTGGGAGTCCCACAGCTCCAGCAGCCGGTCGGTGGTGGCGAGGAACCGCCCCGGGGAGCGCAGCGAGAGGCCGCGCTCGTTGTTGGCGGTGGACATGGCCACCTTCCAGCCCTGGTTGACCTCGCCGATCACGCCGGACTCGGCGGGATTCGCCGGGTCGTCGGGCACGAAGACGTCCTCGAGGAACAGCTCGGCGAAACCGGGCAGGCCGTCGAGCTGGTCGATCGGGCGCACGGTGACGCCCTCGGCCCGCAGGTCGAACATGAAGTAGGTCAGGCCCTTGTGTCGGGGTTCGTCCGGGTCGGTGCGGAACAGCCCGAAGCCCTTGTCCGCGAACGAGGCGCGGGTGGACCACACCTTCTGCCCGTTCAGGATCCACCCGCCGTCGACCTTCTTGGCGGTCGAGCGCAGGGAGGCCAGGTCGGACCCGGCCTCGGGCTCGGACCAGGCCTGCGCCCAGATGTCGTCGGCGCGGGCCATACGCGGCATGATGTGCGCGAGCTGCTCGGGGGTGGCGTGGTCGAACAGCGTCGGTGCCAGCAGGAAGATGCCGTTCTGACTCACCCGCAGCGGCGCGCCGGCGCGGAAGTACTCCTCCTCGAACACCACCCAGTTGACCAGCCCACAGTCGCGGCCGCCGAACTCCTCCGGCCAGGAGACGACCGACATGCGGGCGTCGGCCATCGTGGCCTCCCACTGCCGGTGGGCCTCGAAGCCCTCGCGGGTGTCCATGTGGGGCAGCGGCTCGGCGGGCACGTTGGCCTCGAGCCACTGTCGCACTTCAAGGCGGAACTCCTCGGTCGCGGCGTCCAGATGCAGGTCCACGTGTCAGTCCTTTCCGGTCTCGGACGGTGCCGTGCCGGTCGTGCCCGTGTTGGCGCTGTCGCGCATCGAGCGGGCGTCCATCCCGCCGAGCGAGGCGGAGAACGAGTCGGTGTCGTCCGGCTCCGCGTTGGCCGAGTGGGCGAACATGTGCCATCCGAACGCGGTGTCCAGGGAGGTCTGCAGACCCATCTGGTCCTCGTTCGAGTTGATGACCTTCTTGGCCAGCGTGAGCCCGAAGGCGGGCATGGCCTTGATCTCCTCGGCGATCGAGTCGACCTTGGACTGCAGCTCGTCGCGGGGGACCACGTGGTTGAGCATCCCCCACTCGAGCGCCTCTGCCGCGCCGAACCTGCGACCGGTGTAGAGGATCTCCTTGGCGCGGCGCGGGCCCAGCACGAAGGCGTGGGCGAAGTACTCGACGCCGGGGATGCCCATCTTCACCACGGGGTCGGAGAAGAACGCGTCGTCGGACGCCACGATGAAGTCGCAGACCCACGCCAGCATCAGCCCGCCGGCGATGCAGGCCCCGTGGACCTGGGCGATCATCGGCTTGGGGATCTCGCGCCAGCGTCGGCACATCTGGACGTAGACCTCGGACTCGCGGGCGAGACGCCGGTCGCCGCCGCCGCGGGTGGTGTGGTCCCACCAGATCGCGGCGCGGTTGGGGTACTCCACGTGGTGGTCCCGCTCGGGGGTGCCGATGTCGTGGCCCGCCGAGAAATGCTTGCCGTTGGCCCGCAGGACGATCACCTTGACCGCGTCGTCCTCGACGGCCCTGATGAACGCGTTGTCCAGCGAGTAGGTCATGACCGAGTTCTGCGCGTTGCGGAAGTCCGGCCGGTTGAGCGTGACGTACGCGGTGCCGTCGGTGACCTCGTAGGCCACGGGCTGCGTGTCCGGCCCGAGGTCGTCGACCCCGAGGACCGGGGGGATGGGTGCATCGGTCATGACCTGGGACTCTCCTTACCTAGCAAGTGCTTGGTTGGTACTGTACCCGACGCCGTGGCGTGCCGCCCCGGGACGCGGGTCGTCAGACCCCGTAGCCGCCGTCCACGTCGAGCTTCTGTCCGGAGATGAAGCCCGCGCGGTCGGAGGCGAGGAACGCTACGGCCTCGGCGATGTCGGCGGCGGTTCCGAACCGACGCAGCGGGATGTTGCCGCGGGTGACCTCGAGCGCGCGCTCGTCGAGGTCGCCGGAGGCGATGAGCCGGGAGGCCATGCCGTCGGTGAGCATTCCCGGGCCCACGCAGTTCACCCGCACGCCGAATCGCCCCTCCTCGGCGGCCAGGCCCCGGACGAGCTGCTCGACCGCGCCCTTGGGGGCGGCGGACAGTCCGTCGCGGACCGGGTAGCGGGTGGTGGCCGCGGTGGTGACGACGACGACGTTGCCCGCCACCGCACGCAGGTGCTCGAGCGCGGGGCGCACGATCGCGAAGAACCCGCCCGCGTCGTCCTCGAGCTGTCGACGGAACTCGGACGGTGCGATCCGGGACAGGTGTACCATGGGCACGTGCGGACCGGCGCAGTGGGCCAGCACGCGGATTCCGCCGTGTCGGGAGGCGATCCCGTCGATCACCCCGGCCACCTCGTCGTCGTTCCCGTCGGCGTCTCCGTCGTCGCCGTCCCGCCCCGGGGTGAGGCGGACGCACTCGACGGTCCGGGATCCCTCCGCGGTCAGTTCGTGCGCGAGGTCGACGGGCTCGGTCGACCGGTACCCCAGCACCACCGGCGCATCGGGGAACTCGGAGGTGAGGCGGCGTGCGACCGCCGCCCCGATCCCGCCGGACGCGCCCGTGACCACCACCGCGCCGGCTCCGCCGGGCCCGCCCGACTCGGTCATCGGAGCTCGGTCTTGAGGATCTTGCCCGAGGCATTGCGGGGGAAGCCCTCGACGAACTCGACCGCGCGCGGTCGCTTGAAGTTGGCCAGGTGCTCGGCGGCGAAGTCCTTCACGTCCTGCTCGGTGAGCCCCGACCCCTCGCGACGGACGATGAAGGCCTTGCCGACCTCGCCCATCCGCTCGTCGGGAACGCCGATCACCGCGGACTCGACGACCCCGTCGATGCGGGCGAGGGCCTGCTCGATCTCGGCCGGGTACACGTTGAACCCGCCGGTGATGTACATGTCCTTGAGCCGGTCGGTGATGCGGAGATTGCCGCGGGAGTCGATCTCCCCGACGTCACCGGTGTGCAGCCAGCCGTCGGGGTCGATGGTCTCGGCGGTGTTCTCCGGGTCGTCGAGGTAGCCCTGCATGACCATCTCGCCACGGGTGAGGATCTCGCCGGACCCGCCGATCCGGATCTCCATGCCGGGGTAGGCGCGGCCGCAGGTGGTGGCCACGGTGACGTCGTCGTCGTCCGCGGTGGTGGTGGTGATGAACCCCATCGTCTCGGTCTGCCCGTACGCGGTGAGCACCGTCTCCAGCCCCAGGTCGGACTGCATGCGCTCGACCAGAACCACGGGAACGACCGAGGCGCCGGTGACGGCCAGACGCAGCGAGGACAGGTCGTACGCGCTGCGGGACGGGTCGTCGAGCAGCGTCTGGAAGATGGTCGGCGCGCCCGGCAGCACGGTGGCACGCTCGGTCTGGACCAGGCGCATCGTCTCGGCGGTCGAGTACACGGCCAGCGGGATGATGGTCGCGCCGAACAGGGTGCACACGAGGAAGCCGGCCTTGTACCCGAAGCTGTGGAAGAACGGGTTGACGATGAGGTAGCGGTCGTACTCGGTGAGCCCGCCGTTGGAACCCCATGCGCGCGCGCCGGCGACCGTCTGGCGGTGCAGGGCCACGACGCCCTTGCTCTTGCCGGTGGTGCCGGAGGTGAACAGGATGTCGGCGACGTCGTCGCCGGTCACCGCGTCCGCACGGCCGTCGGCCTCGGCGAGCAGGTCCTCGGTGGCCAGCGCCCGGAGGTCGGCGAAGTCGAGGAGGTGCACGTCCACGGGGTCGGCGTTGATGCTGTCGGCGTGGATGCCGTCGGCGGGTGCACTGTCGAGGGGGATACGGACGAGGGTCCGCAGGTCGGTGGCCCCGGCGAGGGTGTCGCCCGCCGCCCCGCGCGCGGCCGCGGCGAGGTCCGCGATCCGATCGGACCCGAGGAACGGTCCCGCGACCACGGCCGCCACCGCGTGGGTGCGCTGGATGATCTCGAGCGTCTCGCTCCCGGTGTAGCGGGTGTTCGCCGGGACCACGGTGCCTCCGACGTACTGCACGCCCAGAGCCGCGACCACCCAGTGGCGGGTGTTGGGCGCCCAGATCACCACGCGATCGCCGGGGACCACCCCGCGGGCGACGAGGCCGGCGGCGAACCGGCGGACCTCGTCGAGCAGCTGCGCCCACGTCCAGCGGGTGTCCTGTCCCGGTTGGACGTCGGCGATCGCCTCGCGGTCCGCCCACGTCAGGGCCGCGCGACGAAGGGCGGCGGGCGTGGTCTCGACGGGAGTGCCCTGGGCGGGCGTGGTCTCGGCGGTGGGATTCATCGCGGACTCCTCGGTGGGGCTGCGGGGGTGGCGCACGCAACTCTACCAAGCAAGTGCTTGGTCATTCTTGATCCGCGCGTCGAGCTAGTACTTGAGCGCACCCCGGTCGACGGTGAGTTGGACCCCGGAGATCGATCGCGACCCGTCCCCGGCGAGGTAGGAGACCACCTCGGAGACCTCCTCGGGCGGCATGAAGTCGGCAAGGGTGCTCGTGCCGTCCACCCGGGCGTTCTTCAGTGGCATCGGGGCGAAGCTGTGGAGGAACGACGGGAAGCGGCCGAAGAGCTCGGCCATCCCCTCGGGATCGATCATCGGCGTGGCCACCGAGTAGGGATGGATCGAGTTGACGCGGATGCCGAACTCGCCCACCTCCAGCGCGAGCGCGTTGGTCAACGCCACCAGGCCGGCCTTCGAGGCGGAGTAGTGCCCGTTGCCGGGCGTCGCCTTGAGGCCCGCGGACGAGCTGACGATGATGATCGACCCGCCGCTGCCGGCCTCGATCATCGCCGGCACGGCCGCGCGGATCGTCCGCCACGTCCCGCTGAGGTTGACGCCGATGACGGTGTCCCAGTCGTCCTCCGGCATCTCCCACAGGCGGCCCCAGCTGAGGACCGCGGCGTTCGCGACCAGGATGTCCAGCCGTCCGAAGGTGTCGATCGTGCGGGCGACGAGGTCCTGCAGTGCGCCCAGGTCCCTGATGTCGAGCACCGCCGAGAGGGCGCGCTGACCCGTCTCCTCGATCAGGCGGACGGTCTCGCCCAGGTCGTGCGGTGTGGGGGCGGGGTAGGTGGCGGACCCGGACACCGGCGCGCAGACATCGGAGACGACGACGTCGGCGCCCTCCGAGGCGAGGCGGACCGCGTGGGCCCGGCCCTGGGCGCGGGCGGCTCCGGTGATGAAGGCGACCTTGCCGGCCAGGGGCTTCGAGGGGGGAGTCATGGGCTCATCCAAACCGATGGCGGCGTGGGCGGAGGCCGGATCCCACGAACCAAGCAAGTGCTTGGTAGTGTGGCCCCATGACCGAGAGCACGGCACCCGAGAAGTGCAAGCCCGCGTCGGAGATGACCGATGACGAGTTCGCCGCGGAGTTCCGCACCTGGCTGGACGCCAACCTCGTCGGCGAGTTCGCCGAGATCAAGGGCGTCGGCGGCCCGGGGAGCGAACACGAGTTCTTCCCCCAACGCCTCGCCTGGGAGCGGCACATGGCGGCGGCCGGCTGGACCTGCGTCGGCTGGCCGGTCGAACACGGTGGACGCGGCGCGTCACTGAGCCAGCAGGTGCGCTTCCACGAGGAATACGCCAAGGCCGACGCACCGGCGCGGGTGTCGCATCTCGGCGAGACGCTCCTCGGCCCGACCCTCATCGCCCACGGGACGCAGGAGCAGAAGGACCGGTTCCTGCCGCGGATCATCGACGTGACCGAGCTCTGGGCGCAGGGGTACTCCGAGCCCGGCGCCGGATCCGACCTGGCCAATGTCGCCACCACCGCCGAGCTCCGTGAGGACGGCAAGTGGCACCTCAACGGCCAGAAGGTGTGGACCTCGCTCGCGCACCTCAGTCAGTGGGTGTTCGTGGTGGCCCGCACCGAGGTGGGCACGAGCCGCCACAAGGGGCTGAGCTTCCTGCTCGTCCCGCTCGACCAGCCCGGCGTCGAGATCCGCCCGATCCAGCAGTTGACCGGCACCAGTGAGTTCAACGAGGTCTTCTTCGACGACGCCGTCACCGACGCCGGGATGATCGTGGGGGAGCGGGGCGACGGGTGGAAGGTGGCCATGACCCTGCTCGAGTTCGAGCGCGGGGTCTCCACGCTGGGCCAGCAGGTCGGTTTCGCCCGCGAACTCGACGAGATCGTGGCCATGGCCCGCGCCAACGGCAGTGCCGAGGTGCCGGCCGTGCGCGAGCGCATCACCCGGGCGTGGATCGGGCTCAAGGTGATCCGGGCCCATGCGCTGCGGACCCTCGCCGAGCGCGACTCCTCCGGCGGCAACGCGTCCGCGGCGAAGTTGCTGTGGGCCAACTGGCACCGCGACCTCGGCGAGCTCGCGATGGACGTGCAGGGGGCCAGGTCGCTCACCGGGCCCACCCACACCTCCGAGGGAGCCCCCAACGACCTCCGCGACCCGGAGAACGTCGAGTTGGCGCTGTGGCAGCGACTCTTCCTCTTCACCCGCTCCGACACCATCTACGGCGGATCCAACGAGATCCAGCGCAACATCATCTCCGAGCGCGTGCTCGGACTACCCCGAGAGGCCAGGCCGTCATGACCGAGCGCACATCCCCCCTCGCAGTCGTCCCCACCGAGACCCCCGGACACGGACTGCTCAAGGGCAAGAAGGTCGTGGTGACCGCGGCCGCCGGTACCGGCATCGGCTTCTCCGCGGCCCGCCGCGCGGCCCTCGAGGGCGCCGACGTCCTGGTCTCGGACTTCCACGAGCGGCGTATGGGCGAGGCCCGCGACGCGCTCGCCGCCGAGTTCCCCGACCAGCAGTTCGAGGCGCTGGCCTGCAACGTCCAGTCGACCTCGGACGTCGACGCGTTGATCGCGGGGGCCGCGGAGAAGCTGGGCCGCATCGACGTGCTGGTCAACAACGCCGGCTTCGGTGGCGAGGCCGAGCTCGTCGACATGGCCGACGAGGACTGGGACCGCGTCCTGGACATCACCCTTAACGGGACCTTCCGCGCGACGCGTGCCGCGCTGCGGTACTTCCGCGACGTGCCGCACAACGGAGTGATCGTCAACAACGCCTCGGTGCTCGGCTGGCGCGCGCAGCGGGCGCAGGCGCACTACGCGGCGGCCAAGGCCGGCGTCATGGCGCTGACCCGGTGCTCGGCCATCGAGGGCGCAGACTACGGCGTGCGCATCAACGCGATCGCCCCGTCCATCGCCCGCCACAAGTTCCTCGAGAAGTCCGCGTCGTCCGAGTTGCTCGACGAACTCGCCGCCAAGGAGGCCTTCGGCCGCGCTGCCGACGTGTGGGAGGTCGCCGCGACCATCGCCATGCTCGCCAGCGACTACACGACCTACCTGACCGGCGAGGTCGTCTCCATCTCCTCGCAGCGGGCCTGACGGACGCCGCGGGTCAGGCGTTCCGGACCTTCTCGGCCTGCGCGGCGAAGAGCCCGAGGGCGGTGTCCCGGGCCTCGTCGGAGATCGGCCCGTCGGTGCCGGACGCGGTGACGGAGATGCCGAGCCCTCGGACGACTCCCGTGATCATCACGTTCGAGGTCCGGATCGTCTGCCCCATCATGTCCATCGAGTTGTCCTGGACCACGGCCGCGAAGTCCTCGACCCCCTCCGGCGCATCGACGTCGAGCAGCGAGTTCGTCGCCTCGGTGACCATCTCCTCGCCCTGCAGCGGGAACGTCACCGTCATGACCGGGCAGTCAATGATCTGCTGGGCCCGCGCGGGCAGCCCCTCGGTCACCCGGGTCACGGCCACGGCGATCGAGGTGTCGCGGAGCTGGCCGGCCTGGATCGCCATCGCGCCCGGCTCCGACTGCGCGCCCAACCCGTCCTGGCTGAGGTCGGCGCACTGTTCCGGCTCGACCCGGACGTCGGAGGTGAACGCGCCGAGGGCATCCATCCCTCCGGCGATCTCATCGGCGGGGACGGGCTGCAGACCCACCTCCGGGGCGTCCTCTGCGGTGAGGACGAGCTGCTCGACCTCTGACGCCGGCGGGGTCGATCCCGCGTCGCCGGGCTCCTCAGGTTCGGCGGACCCGGCCGCCGCGGTGGTGGGGGAGGCGCCGCCCTCGCCGTCGTCGCCCCCACCGATCGTGCAGGCGGAGAGGGCGAGGGCGAGGCCGAGTGACGCCGACGCCGCGAGGACCCTACGGCCGTGACGGCGGGACGGGGAGGTGATGGTGGAGCGCATGCCGGGCAGTCTAGGCGCGCCCATCCACGTCCCGGCAGATCATCATTCGAACACGGTCTCGGTACCTAGCAAGTGCTTGGTTGGTAGGATGGGCGCATGACGAGTACGACCAGGCGTGAGGAGCTGCTGTCGATCGCGGCCGGGCTCTTCGCCGAGCGTGGACTGAGGGCGACGACCGTCCGCGACATCGCGGACTCCGCCGGGATCCTGTCGGGAAGTCTCTACCATCACTTCGCGTCGAAAGAGGCGATCGTCGACGAGATCCTCCGCGGATTCCTCGACGCACTCTTCGGCGAATACCGTCGAATCGTAGAAGCCGGCCTCGGCCCGCGGGAGACACTGGAACTGCTGGTCCGCGCCTCGTTCGAGGCTATCCACCGCGACCGGAACGAGGTCGCCATCTACCAGGACGAACTCAAGCACCTGCGGGGAAATTCGCGATTCGACTACCTCCGCGAGCGCAACACCGAGTTCCGCGAGATGTGGACCGACGTGTTGACGCGGGGGATGGCAACCGGCGAGTTCCGCGATGACCTCGACGTGAGGCTCACCTACCGCTTCCTGCGCGACACCGTATGGGTCGCCGTGCGCTGGTACCGGCCCGACGACGAGAACGACCACGCGGCCATCGCGGACCAGTACCTCAACATCGTGCTCGACGGCCTGGCCGTCGGCTGACCTTCCCACCCCTTCCCGAGGAGACATATGACCAGCGTGACCGGCCGCGAGGCCTACGTTATCGACGCCGTCCGGACGCCCGTCGGCAAGCGCGGCGGCAGTCTGTCCGGACAGCACCCGGCCGATCTGGGCGCGCACGTCATCAAGGCGGTCGTCGAGCGCACCGGCATCGACCCGGAGGTCGTCGACGACGTGATCTTCGGCTGCGTCGACGCCATCGGCCCCCAGGCCGGCAACATCGCGCGCTCCGCCTGGCTCGCCGCCGGGATGCCGCTGGGCGTGCCCGGCACCACCGTGGACCGCCAGTGCGGGTCCAGCCAGCAGGCCATCCACTTCGGTGCGCAGGCGATCATGTCCGGCACCCAGGACGTGGTGCTCTACGGTGGCGTGCAGAACATGAGCGCCCTGCCCATCTCCTCGGCCATGCTCGCCGGCCGCGAGTACGGCTTCGACGACCCGTTCACCGGTTCCACCGGCTGGGTCGAGCGCTTCGGCTCGCAGGAGATCTCGCAGTTCAACGGCGCGCAGATGATGGCCGACAAGTGGGACATCTCCCGCCGCGAGATGGAGGAGTGGGCGCTGCAGTCCCACACCCGGGCCCGCGCCGCGATCGCCGAGGGGCGGTTCGCGGGCGAATACGTGCCGATGGCCGGCCTCGAGGCCGACGAGACCACCCGCGAGACCACCCTCGAGAAGATGGCGTCGCTGCCCGTGTTGGTCGAGGGCGGGTCGCTGACCGCCGCCGTGGCCTCTCAGATCTGCGACGGCGCCTCCGCGGGGCTGCTCGCCTCCGCTCAGGCGGTCGAGAAGTACGGCCTGAAGCCCCGCGCCCGCATCCACCACCTCACCGTCCGGGGCGACGACCCGGTGATGATGCTGTCGGCACCCATCCCGGCCACGAGGTGGGCGCTGGAGAAGACCGGCCTGACGATCGACGACATCGACGTGGTGGAGATCAACGAGGCCTTCGCCCCCGTCGTCCTGTCGTGGATCAAGGAGATCGGTGCCGACCCCGCCCGGGTCAACCCCAACGGCGGCGGCATCGCACTGGGCCACCCGCTCGGCGCCACCGGCGCCAAGCTGTTCGCGACCCTGCTGAACGAGCTCGAGCGCACCGGCGGCCGCTACGGCCTGCAGACCATGTGTGAGGGCGGCGGCACCGCCAACGTGACGATCATCGAGCGCCTGGACGGCTGACGGCGCTGACCCCGAGGACGAGACGGGCCCCGCACCGGCTGGTGCGGGGCCCGTCTCATGGCGTCGGCGCGCCGACGCGGTGAGGGGTCAGTTCCCGGTATCGGTCTCGCCGAGCGCGGAGGACAGGACCGCGAGGTCGAGCTCGCCCTCGGCCTCGCCGCCGGCTCCGCCGAGCACGGCGGATGCGGTGCCGAGCAGGTCGCCCTCGCTGCCGGAGGCGACGCTGCCCATCACTGCCTCGAGAGGGTCGCCGACGATGAGGAACGGGTTGATCCCGGGCGCGTCATCGGAGGCGCAGTAGGTGACCAGCGCGTAGACGTTGGAGTCGACGGTGGCGGAAACGGTGGCCGACTCCAGACCGAGATTGGCGAAGGTCCCCAGGAGCACGGCCGGGGAATCGAGCGTCTCAGACGTCAGCAGCTCGACCCCCGGGGCGTCACTGACGTCCTGCAGGGTGGCCAGGAGGTTCGTGGAGGTGGCGGTCGCGAGTTCTCCGGCGAGAGCGGCGGCAGTCGAGGTCGGCGCGAGGAGCGCACCGCAGGCATCTCCGTCGATGATGCCGTCCCCGTCCAGCGTGAACGTCACGGAGACGGTGTTGCCGTCGGTGGCGGTGTCGGTCGTGGTGGCCATGGCGACGCCGGCTCCGGCGACGGTGAGGGCGGCTGTGGCTCCGAGGACGACGGCAGCGCGGCCGACGGTGCGGGGAATGGTCATGGGGTCTCCTGGGGGAAGAAAAGAGCGGGGCCGCCGGGTGCGGACGCGCGTCACACGCTAGACCAAGAAACTCCTGAGTAAGAGCTGATTGAATGGTTTGCGCACCCTGCGATCAACGAGCCGCATTTCAAGGGGGCGGCCAGGCGTGAGCAGGGGAGAATGCGACAGAACGACGCCCGGCCGGGGACTCCGGCCGGGCGCCTGTGTGCGTGTCGGTTTCAGCTTCCATACTCCTCCCAGAGATCCTCGACGAACATCTCGAGCTCGGCGGACCCCGTCTCGGCGCTGCCCTGGGCGGCCTCGAGCGGATTGCCCATCACGACGGGCGTGAACTCGGGGTTCTCCCGATCCGAGAGGCAGATGCTCACCAGTGCGTAGACGTTCGGCGGGACGTCGTTCGCAGAGACGGTCCCGGTGGGAGAGCCCAGGAAGCCCCGGGACATCGCCACGAACGGGATTCTTACGAATCGCCCGGCCTCCAAGGTGATGACGTGGGGGTCATCGGCGAACAGTCGCAGGATGCCTTGCAGGTCGCCTCCGGCGAGTTCCGCTGCGACCCGGGGAGCCGAGGCGGCCGGGGCGAGGACGGCCCCGCACAGGTCCGAGGATTCGCCTTCCTCGAGTGCGAAGGTCACGGACACCGTGCCGGTCTGGTTGTTGACGTCGGGAGAGATGGTGGTGGCCATGGCGACCCCGGCCCCGGCGAGGGTCAGAGCGGTGGCCGCGCCGAGGACGGTGGCCGTCCGGGCGGCGGTTCGGGGAGCAGTCATGAGGGTCCTCCTACACATGCGCGGGGGCGGCCCGCTGCCTATTGGACACCCTCATGCTATGAGATAGATCACGTTAGCGGAACCCTGCTCACATCCCCGTGTATTATTTGTGCCCCTCTTTAGCTCGATTCCCGGAGTGCCTCCAGCCGTTCGTGCGCCTGGGTCATGATCCGCTGGATCAGCTCGTCGCAGCTCGGCAGGTCGTCGATCATGCCCACGACCTGTCCGGAGGCCAGGACTCCGGCCTCGGTGTTGCCCTCGACCAGCCCGGCCTTGAGCAGCATCGGGGTGTTGGCGGCCATGACGATCTGCTGCCACGTCCGGTCGGACGCCTTCTTCATGTTGAGGCCGTCCTTGGCCAGCTGTTGCCACTTCATGCCGGTCATGGACTTGAACTTATTGGCGTTCTGGACGGCGGCGGCCATGCCCTTGAGGGGGCTGCCCGATTCGAGGGCGTTGACCAGGCCGGTGCGCAGGACGCGGTGCGGCATGCCGTCGACACGGGTGGAGACGACGGTGTCCTGGAGCCCGCGCTCGAGGTATTGCTTCTTCACCGCGTCGGGGACCCGGGAGTCGCTGGTGAGCAGGAAGCGGGTGCCCATCGCGACGCCCGCGGCGCCGTACGCCAGAGCAGCCACCAGGCCGCGGCCGTCGAAGAACCCGCCGCCGGCGACCACGGGGATCGAGGTGTTCCCCGCGCCACCGAGGGCGTCGATGACACTGGGGAGGAGCAGAGTGGTGGCGACCTGGCCGGTGTGGCCACCGCCCTCACCCCCCTGGACGATCACCGCGTCGGCGCCCCAGGAGGCGACCTTGACGGCGTGCTTGGCCGCCCCGATGGAGGGGACGACGACGAGGCCGTTCTCCTTCAATCTGGCGATCAACTCCGGCTTGGGCGCGAGGGCGAACGACGCGACCTTCACCCCGTGACGGATCATCAACTCGCACCGCTCGGCGGCGTCCTCGGCATCGGCCCGGAGGTTGACGCCGAAGGGCTTGGAGGTGAGCTTCGTGGTCCGCACGATGGCGTCCTCGAGCTCGGCGTAGGTCATGGTTGCCGAGGCGATGATCCCCAGTCCGCCGGCGTTGGCCGTGGCCGCCGTCAGCTCGGGTCCGGAGACCCAGCCCATGCCCGTCTGGACGATGGGGTACTCGACACCGACGAGCTCGGTGAAGGCGGTGGACAGTGTCGGGGCCCTCATGCGGCCGGCACCTCGCGGTCGCGGAACCCGCGCGGGTCCAACACCTCGCGGATGATGCGCAGCTCCTCTGCCGAGGGGTCGCGGGTGACCGCGGCGTCGGCCAGGCCCTCGATCTCGAAACCGGTGTTCTCGGCGACCTCGTCGGCGGTCACGCCCGGGTGCAGGCTGACCGCGCGCATGCTGTGGTCGGCGCCGCCGAAGTCGAACACGCCCAGGTTGGAGACCACCCGGTGGATGTGGTGGTAACGAAAGGCGGGGTCACCCTCGGTGTAGCGGTCATAACCGACGCCGCAGACGACGTCGACCTTCGCCGTGAAGACCCGCGAGGAGTGCTTGCCCACCCAGTAGCTGGTGGCGTGGTTGATCGAGTTGCCGGGCGCCCCGCGCAGGCCGAACATCTGGCGGGTGGGCTTCTGCACGTCGTCACCGAACGCGGAGAGGTTCTGGTTGCCGAAGCGGTCGATCTGGTTGGCGCCCATCACCACGTGGCGGGTGCCGGCCTGCAGGACGTCGAAGACGCGGGGGAACGGGATGTACCCCTCGAAGTCGATGGTCTTGCCCAGCGGCGGGGTCTGCCCGAGGAAGCGGTACTCACCATCGGTGATGAGCAGGTCCGGTTCTGTGGTGAGCCGGGCCAGACGCGCGCCGATGGTGGCCATCGGGGTCATCGGCGAGGCGAAAATCTCACCGGCGCCGGCGAAGATCTCCGCGCAGGCGACAGCGCAGTACTCGGCCCTGCTGATGGACTGAGTGGTGGCGGACTCGGTGGTGACGTCGGACATCACTTGGCTCCCTTCTGGGCGGCCTTCTCGGCAGCGACCTTCTCCGCGAACGCGGTGACGGCCTTCTGGTAGTCCTCCTCGGACCCGGACAGGAACTCGTCGACGAACGCCTTCCACGACGTCTCGTCCTTCGCGGACGCGGCGTAGTGCTTCTGGAACGCCTCGTCGCGGCCGTAGCCACCCGCGAACGTGAAGTGGGCGCCGTTCGGAGCCTCGGAGACGGTGTCGACGAACATGCGGCTGAGCAGCATGCGCTGCGGGCCGACCTCGTTCATCAGGGTGTCCGCGGAGTCGACGATCTCGTCGGTCTCGAGCAGGACGGTGTCCGCGGCCATGGCGTAGAGATCGTCGAAGTACCCGTCGGCGCCGGTGAACGCGGCGTTGCCGTGCTTGTCCGCCTTGTCCAGGTGGATCAGCGCGGCGTCCATGCGCAGGGCGGGCATCGCCACGAGGGTCTCGGTCTTGCCGTCGACCTGGTACGGCGAGTCGACGGTCTTGAGCTCGTCGCCCCAGAACCGGAAGACGTCCGAGCCGAGGCCGGCGCGGGTCGGCAGGAACGGCAGGCGCTGCGCGGCGGCGGTGAGGCCAGCGCGCACCATGCCCTCGTCCATCTCGCGGGAGATGATCGAACCCTCGGTGCGGCGCGTGGCGAACCACGGGTCGTAGAACGGGGCCGAGTCCAGGGTGACGAAGCCGTAGTAGGCCTTGGAGACCTTGCCGGCCGAACACAGCAGGCCGAGGTCCGGGCCGCCGTAGGTGATGACGGTGAGGTCAGTGAGGTCCTCGCGGCGCAGGATCGCGCGAACCAAGGCCATCGGCTTGCGTCGGGAACCCCAGCCGCCGATGCCGATCGTCATGCCGCTGGAGAGGCGTGAGACGGCCTCGTCCAGGCTGGTGCGCTTGTCGCGCGGGGTGGGGGTGCTGCTCACTTGTTCTCGCCCGTCCTCTCGGATCGCTTGTCTCGTTTGTCCAGATTCTGGCCCGTCTTGACGAACTCGTCGCGGTGCTCGTCGGCCACGCCGGCGAGGTTGAGTTCGAACGTGAAACCCTGCTCCATGCGGTACGAGGACTTCACGTCGACCGGGTCGATGTGGTTGATGGCTTCCTTGGCCGCCCGGATGACCCGCGTGTCCTTGGCCGCGATGGTCTCAGCGAGGTCGCGTGCCGCGGCGTCCAGCTGGTCGCGGGGGACCACGTTGTAGACGGTGCCCCACGAGTGGAGTTGCTGCGCCGTGACGTTGCGCGAGGTGAAGTACAGGGTGCGCATCATGTGCGGGGGGACCATCCGGGCCAGGTGCGTGGCGGCGCCGAGCGCCCCCCTGTCCACCTCGGGCAGGCCGAACACCGCGTCGTCGGAGGCGACGATGCAGTCGGCGTTGCCCACCAGGCCGATTCCGCCGCCCACGCAGAACCCGTTCACCGCGGCGATCACGGGGACCGCGCACTCGTAGACGGCGTTGAACGCGACGTAGCAGCCGCGGTTGGCGGCCAGGAGGTGGTCGAACCCCTCGAAGTCCTGCATCTCCTTGATGTCGACGCCCGCGTTGAATCCCCGGCCCTCGGCCCGGAGGATCACGACGTGTACGTCGGGGTCGCGGCCCGCGGCGAGGATCTGCTCGCCGAGTTCGAACCATCCCGCGGACGGGATGGCGTTGACAGGTGGGTAGTCGACCGTGACGGTGGCTATCCCGTCTGCGCCCTTGTCGACGTTGATGCCCATGGAGCTCCTTCCGACGCCACCGCCGTCTTGGACGGCACAGTGACTAACCAAACGCTTGCTTGGTAGGCTAGCACGCATGACGAACATCGATCTGGGTCTGGCGGGGAAGGTCGTCCTCGTCACGGGGGGCGTACGCGGCGTGGGCGCCGGCATCAGCAGGGTCTTCCGGGAGGCCGGCGCGGTGGTCGTCACCTGCGCGCGCCGGCCCGCCGATGAGGGCTCCGACGTGGCCGATCTGGAGTTCCACTCGGTCGATCTCCGCGACGCCGATGCGGTGCGCGCGATGGTCGACCGCATCGTCGCCGACCACGGACGGCTTGACGTGGTGGTGAACAACGCCGGGGGCGCACCGTTCGCCCTCGCGGCGGAGGCCAGCGCCAACTTCCACGCCAAGATCGTCGCCCTCAACCTGCTGTCGGCGTTGACCGTGGCGCAGGAGGCCAACCGGGTCATGCAGCCGACCGGTGGGGCGATCATCAACATCTCGTCCGTCTCGGGGCACCGGCCGTCACCGGGCACGGCGTCGTACGGGGCGGCCAAGGCGGGCGTCGATTCGCTCACGCAGTCACTCGCGGTGGAGTGGGCGCCCGCGGTCCGGATCAACTCCGTCGTGGTGGGTCCGGTCAAGACCGAACTGGCCGAAATGCACTACGGGGACTCCGACGGTGTGGCGGCCGTCGACGCGACGATCCCGATGGGCCGGATGGCGGACCCGCGGGACGTCGGCCAGGCCGCGGCATTCCTGGCCTCGTCCCTGGCCGCGTACATCACCGGGGCCGAGCTGCTGGTCCACGGCGGCGGCGAGAAACCCGCGTTCCTCTCGGCGTCCACCGCCGACAACAAGCACTGACCACCCACGAACAAGGAGAAGAACCATGGGAATCTGCGACGGACGCGTCGTCATCGTCACCGGCGCCGGCCGCGGGATCGGCCGCGAACACGCGCTGGCCTTCGCCGCCGAGGGCGCCAAGGTCGTGGTCAACGACCTCGGGGCCGGTCTCGACGGATCGAACGTCGGGGAGTCCCCGGCCGAGCAGGTCGTCGCCGAGATCAAGGCCGCCGGCGGCGACGCCGTGGTCAACGGGAACGACATCTCCTCGTGGGAGGGGGCCCGCGAGCTCGTCCAGCAGGCCATCGACACCTTCGGCGGACTCGACGTCCTGGTGAACAATGCCGGCTTCCTGCGCGACAAGATGCTCGTCGGCATGGGGGAGCAGGACTGGGACAACGTGATCAACGTCCACCTCAAGGGCCACTTCGCGCCGCTGCGGCACGCCGCCGAGTACTGGCGCGCCGAGTCCAAGGCCGGGCGCCCGCGCCAGGCCCGGGTCATCAACACCTCGTCCGGCGCCGGGCTGTTCGGATCGGTGGGCCAGGGCAACTACGCCACGGCCAAGGCCGGCATCGCGCTGCTGACCATCCAGACCGCGGCCGAGATGAAGGGCTACGGGGTCACCGCCAACGCCATCGCTCCGGCCGCGCGGACCCGCATGACCACCTCCGCGGGGGAGGGAATGGCCTCGCAGATGGCCGCGCCCGAGGACGGGTCCTTCGACGCCATGGACCCGGCCAACATCTCGCCGCTGGTCGTGTGGCTGGGCTCCGAGGAGTCGGCGCAGGTGACCGGCCGCGTGTTCGAGGTCGAGGGCGGCAAGGTGACCGTCTGTGACGGGTGGCAGCGCGCCGCCTCCGAGGACAAGGGTGCCAAGTGGGATCCCGCCGAGCTGGGGTCGGTCGTGCCCCGTCTCCTCGACGAGTCGCCCACCCCGGTGCCCGTCTACGGGGCGCGCTGACACTTTTACCGGTAAACCACGGCGAGAGCCCCGCACCTGCCCGGTGCGGGGCTCTCGACTTCAGTCTTGACGGGTGCTCCGGGTCAGCCCCGGCCGTTGTCCGGCAGGACGGGCAGCCCGGCGATCTGCATCGGCAGCGGGAACGGCAACGGCGGCAGCATGATCGTCCCGTTGGCCACTCCCGCGGCGAGCGCGGCGGCGCCGGCAGAGGCCGACAATGCGAGCACCGGGAGAAGGCTTCCCGCACCACTCTCGCCGAGGCTCGCCAGGCTCTCCAGCGACGCACCTTGTCCGACGGTCGAGCCGGTGTTGGTGGACGCGGTGCTCATCAGGGAGCCGTTCTCCAGCGAGCCGGTAAGCGAGGTGAGGGAACCGTTGACGTCGGTCAGGTCGCCGAAGGACCCGGTGAGAACCTCAGCACTGCCGCCGGTCGAGCCGCCGTTACCGGTGAGCGAGCCGAGGAGGCCCGACTCGGGATCGGAGAGCGAGCCCGAGGTGCCGGTGATCGACCCCGAGACCGCCTCGCAGATGCCACAGTCGGCGACGGAACCGACGATCGGCGCGAGCGAACCGCCGTCGGAGATCGAGCCGCCGAGCGGGCCCGTGACGTCACCGGCCGAACCGTTTGTCAATGACCCCGCGATGCCCTCACCGACGAGTTCGGCTGACCCGCCGATTCCCTCGGTTGACCCGTCGGGGAAGTTGGATGACAGCGGCGGGAGTGCCGCGGACCCGCCGAGGAAGTTCAGCTCGGTGGACAGCGGGGACATCTCGGTCGAACCCATGCCCTCGGAACCCATGCCCTGGGAGCCGGTGAGCGGCCTGAGGTCGGAGGAGGTGAACGCCGCTGACCCGTCGAGCAGGCCCTCGGATCCGGTGAGGATCCCGGAGGATCCGGGCAGGACCGCTGAACCCTGGAGAGGGCTGACGCTGAGGTCGGGCAGCTCGGAGGAGCCATCGAGCGGGGAGACGCTGAGGTCGGGGAGTTCGGAGGAGTTGAAAGCCTCGGAGCCTGCGAGAGGGTTGAGCTCGCCCGACCCCCCCGCCACGTCGCCCCCCGATCCGGCAGCCTGGCCGGCAGATCCGGTGAGGGCGCTGACCAAACCGCCGAGGGGGGTGTTGTTTCCGATCCAGTCCATGACGCTGCCCGGTGACACCCCGCCCGGTAAGGAACTGTCGCCGCTCTGGGCGTTGGCGGTGCCGGTGGCCCCGGAGAGGGCAATGGTGGCCGTCGCTGCGATCGCGGCGGCCCTGGTGAACTTCTTCATGGGTGAGGGCCTTTCGGTGAGAGCGGCCCCTCGGGGCCGCGTGTGGAACCTTGTCGTGCTCGGTCCGCTGTAGTGACGCAGATAAGAATGCTCTGAGATGTCGGAGGCGTCAAGGTTTTGCTCAGGTTTTGTTACTAGTGTGACTCATATTATAAAAGCAGGCTTATAATATCGAGTGATGTGCAGATTCTTAGCGGAAAGAAACAACCGGAAAGGAAGAACACTGTCGGAGTAGCCGCGGCGGGGCCGGGTTCGCGAGGTCCTCCTTCATGCAGAGAAGGCCGGGCCCGTCCCGAGGGGGATGGGCCCGGCCTCTCCGACAGGGGGCGAGCGTCAGGCCCGCGGTTCGCAGATGATGACCGGGATGACCCGGCTGGTGTTGGACTGGTAGTCGGCGAAGTCCGCGTAGCGCTCGACGAGCCTGGGCCACAACTCGGCGCGCTCGGACGGGGTCGCCTCCCTCGCCGTCATCGCGCGACGACGGCGACCCACCTGGACGGTGACGTTCGGGTCGGCCAGCACGTTGTAGTACCACTGGGGATGCTTGGGGAGGCCGCCCTGTGAAGCGACGAGCAGGACCCGGTCCCCGTCCGGGAGGTGGAGCAGCGGCACTGTCCGCTGCTCGCCGGACTTGCGGCCGGTCGTCGTCACGAGGCACACGGGCACCGGGGCCCGCAGCGCGGAACCCACCCGCCAGGATCCGCCGATCCGCCCGCCGGACACCCGGTACGCCCACGTGTTGACCCGCGACATCACCTTGATGACGCCCACGACCCACGGCGCGCCCCGCCTCGGGTCGTCGACGCCGGTCTCGGGCGTGGGACCGGCTCCGCTCACCGGTTACCGGCCATCGGTGCACGGACGATCAGGTGCTTGCCGGGGAAGAACGCGGCGAGTTCGCGGCGGCTCTCCTTGAGCGACCGGAGCCCGAAGCCCTTCTTGCGCTCCTCGGGGCGGATCCAGATGGCCACATCGACGTCGCCGTTGTCGATCTGCTCACCGAAGACGAGCCCGATGGGCGCGTCACGGTCGGTGTCGACCGCCACGAACCACATCGCCGACTCGGCCTCGATACGGTCCAGACCGTTCCGCAACTCCTGCTCGGTCTTCTCCCGGTCCCAGGTCCCGCCGGTCGCGGACGTCTCATCGGACGAGCGTGCGTGATAGAGGGACGTGTGCTCCTCGGACTCGGTGAAAGGCCGGAGGGTGAAGCCCTGTCCGGCCCCTCCGGCCGACCCTCCGGAGGGGGAGCCGGCGAACGCCTCGAGTGGGGCCCGCAGGACCTCGCCCGCCTCGTCGGGGGACACCGATAGCAGGCTCGCGATGGCGCGGACCGCGTCCTCGGGGCCGTCGGCCGACGACACGGCGGCGAAGACCTCCCGCCGGCGGTTCGCGGCCGTCTCGATGGCGTTGCTCATGTCAGATCCTCTCGATGATGCTCGCCGAGGCCTGGGCGCCTCCCGCGCACATCGTGATGAGGGCGCGTTCGCCGTCCGTGCGCTCGAGCTCGTGCAGGGCGGTGGTGATGAGCCGCGAGCCGGAGCTTCCGACGGGGTGGCCGATCGCGATGGCCCCTCCGTTGACGTTGACCTTGTCCATGTCGGGCCCGTGCACCTGCGCCCAGCTTAGAAGCACGGAGGCGAACGCCTCGTTGCATTCGAAGAGATCGAAGTCCGAGATGGACATGCCGGAGCGGTCGAGTACCCGCTGGGTGGCCTGGACCGGCCCGTCGAGGTGGTACTCCGGCTCCCCTCCGACGAGCGCCTGGTGCACGATCCGTGCCCGCGGCTTCAGTCCGTGCGCCCTGGCCACGTCCTCGTCCATGAGCAGGACGGCGGCCGAGCCGTCGGACATCTGGCTGGAGGTGCCGGCGGTGTGGAGCCCGCCCTCCATGACGGGCTTGAGGCCGGCGAGGGTCTCGGCGGTGGTGTCGCGCAGCCCCTGGTCGCGGGTGACGGTCACCGTCTCGCCGGTGTAGGTGCCGTCCTTGAGTCGCTCGGGGGCGTCGACGGCGAAGGTCTCGCGATCGAAGCGGCCCTCCTCCCACGCGCGCTTCGCGTTGGCCTGGGACCGGACACCCAGTTCCTCGAGGTCGGCGCGGCTCAACCCGCGGCGCTTCGCGATCCGGTCGGCCGCGGTGAACTGGTCGGGCAGGTCGACGTCCCAGTCGTCCGGGCGCGGCATCCCGTTGGAGCCGTCGCCGACGGCGGCGCGCAGCGCGATCCAGCTCATCGACTCGACGCCGCACGCGATCCCGACGTCCATCGCCCCCGCGTGGATGAGGTTGGCGATGAAGTGATTGGCCTGCTGCGCGGACGAGCACTGGCAGTCGATGGTCGTGCACGCCGTCTGCCACGGCAGTCCCGACGCGAGCCAGGCGCCGCGGGTGACGTTGTTCCCCTGGGCGCCGGCCTGGGTGACGCACCCTCCGACGACCTGCTCGACGAGCGCGGCGTCGATCCCGGCGCGCCGGATGACCTCCTTCTGCGAGGCCCCCAGCAGGTGCGCGGGGTGCAGGCCCGACAGTGCGCCGCGAGCCTTTCCGATCGGGGTCCGGACGGCCTCGACGATGACGGGATTTCCCATGGATGCGCTCCTTTGGAAGCAAGGTTAGAACGAGTTCTAGTTTACGTCACCCGGCGGGGGATTCCGAGTTCGCGGTGCGGGGGGCGACCGGGCGCTCCGGGCGATCAGGAACGACGACCCAGAAGTGAACGTGTTCCAGTATGGTGCCTATAACGTGTTCTAGATTACATTGCGGGGTGAGGGCAGAGATGTCCCGGCGCCGTTCGAGCACGAGACGCAATCAGACGTGGTCAAGGAGTGCCAGTGCAGCCAGTCACCATTCCCGAGGGGTTCGATTTCACGGATCCGGAGCTCTACGAGAAGCGCCTACCGCATCCCGAGTGGGCCCACCTCCGCCGGACCGAGCCGATCTGGTGGTGCGCCAAGGACCCCGGGGTCGACGGTTTCGACGACGACGGCTACTGGGTCGTCACCAAGCACGAGGACGTCAAGGAGATCTCGCGCCGGACCAACGAGGTCTTCTCCACCTTCGAGAACACCGCCATCCCGCGCTTCGCCCCCGGCACCGAGCGGGAGATCGTCGAGCTCACCCGCCTGCTGTTCATCAACCAGGACGGCGAGGAGCACAAGAAGTACCGGCGGATCATCTCGAAGGGGTTCACCCCGCGCAACATCGAGAAGATGCGCGAGCACCTCGCCGAGAAGGCCAAGAACATCGTCGAGACCGCGGCGGCGAAGGGCAGCGGCGACTTCATCGTCGACGTCGCCTCCGAGCTCCCGCTCCAGGCGATCGCCGAGCTCATCGGCATCCCGCTGGAGGACCGTCACCAGATCTTCGAGTGGTCCAACCAGATGACCAGCTACGACGTCCCCGGCAAGGTCGAGGAGTCGCAGACGGCCAACGCCATGGTGCTCTCCTACGCCCAGGAGCTGGCCACCAAGCGCGAGACCGACCCCCGTGACGACCTGGTCACCAAGCTCATCCAGGCCGATGTCGACGGCGAGAAGCTCACCTCCGACGAGTTCGGCTGGTTCGTGGTCCTGCTCGCGGTGGCGGGCAACGAGACCACCCGCAACGCCACGACCCACGGGATGATCGCGTTCCTCGAGAACCCCGACCAGTGGGAGCTGTTCAAGCGCGAACGCCCGGCGACCGCCTACGACGAGATCCTGCGGTGGGCCTCCCCGATCACCTCGTTCCAGCGCACCGCCACCGAGGATGTGGAGATCGGCGGGGTGACCATGAAGAAGGGTGACCGTGCCGCGATCATGTACGGCTCGGCGAACTTCGACGAGGACGTCTTCTCCGATCCGTTCACGTTCGACATCACCCGCGACCCGAACCCGCACCTGACGTTCGGCGGCAACGGCCCGCACTACTGCATCGGCGCCAACCTGGCCAAGCTGCAGATCGAGCTGATCTTCAACGCGATCGCCGATCACATGCCGGACATCACCTCGCTGGGGGACTCGACGCGTCTGCGTTCGGGCTGGCTCAACGCGATCCAGGACTGGAAGGTCGACTTCAAGTGCCCGGTCATGCACTGACCTGACACAGCGAGCCTGACACCGCGAGCCTGACACAGCGAGCAGCCAGACCCGGCCCCCGGCCGGTCAGCCCCGGTCCCGCCTGTTCCGCAGGCCGGGCCGGGGCTCTCGTCTCGGGGGAGGGGTGACCTCGTCGTCGTCGGCGTCGTCGACAGACCTCGCACACACCCCGAACCGATCCCGTCAGCCCCATCGAACAGGCAAGGTGATCACCATGATCGACCACCGCTCCGTCGACCGTGACGGCGTCCGACTGCACTACGTGGTCGCCGACCCCGACCCCCGGTCCGCCACGGCGCCGACCGGCGACGGCCCCGGGACCGTGGTTCTCCTGCACGGTTTCCCGCACTTCTGGTTCACGTGGCACCGCCTGATCCCCGACCTGACCGCGGCGGGCTGGCGGGTCATCGCCCCCGATCTGCGCGGGATGGGTGGGTCGGACGCGCCCACGGACGTCGCGGCGTACGCCCCGCGCGAGGTCGTCGACGACGTGGTGGCCGTCTGCGATGCCGAGGACGCGGGCCGGGTGGTACTGGTGGGCTTCGACTTCGGCGCCGGCGTCGCCTACGACACGTGCCACCTCGAACCCGGGCGGGTCCGCGCGGTGATCGGGATGGAGAACCCGTTCATGAGCACCGCCGGGTCGGTCCCGCCCCTGGAGGGGTCGGCGATGATGGCGCGGAAGCACTTCCTCCACCTGCACTACTTCGCGCAGCCCGGTGTGGCCGAGGCCGACCTGGCGGGGCGCGAGCGTGAGTTCCTCACCCGCGTCT
This sequence comes from Dietzia sp. IBK-p2-15D, assembly GCF_057773105.1. Lineage (NCBI taxonomy): Bacteria > Bacillati > Actinomycetota > Actinomycetes > Mycobacteriales > Dietziaceae > Dietzia > Dietzia sp. IBK-p2-15D. Next base: position 57,359 of record NZ_JBYMTK010000002.1, on the reverse strand, counting down.
TCTGGGCATTGTCGGCGGATTATCACTACCTCGACGTGTGGCAGCATCCGCCCGGCTCCACCTATCTCGACGCGCTGCCCGAGGCGCCACCGCTGCCGTGGCCGTGGCTGTCGGTCGAGGAGATGGACACCTACGAGGAGGAGTACGCGCGCACCGGGTTCGCGGGGCCACTGCAGTGGTACCGGGCGATGGACGTCAGCTGGCACGCGCGCAAGGGGTTCGCGCGGCGGACCAATCCCGTGCCCTTCTACTTCCTCTATTCCGAGCACGACCCGGACCTCGAGGGCTTCCACGGCCGCGACCCGTTGACCAAGCTCGGCCGCTACCACGACGACGTGCGGATGGTCCGCGCGATCACGGCGCCGGCGGGACACCTCATGCACCTCGAGGCCACGCAGGACACGCACGGCGCGATCCTCGCCTGTCTGGACGACATCGCGGCGCATCTGCCGGCATGAGGGACGTACGCACCGGAGCGCCCCGGCCCCGGGAGATCGGGGGCCGGGGCGCAGGGTCGGTGGGCGTGCGGGGGTGACGCTGCGTGCTCAGCCGGTGAGGCCGTACTTCTCGCCGAAGCGGGCGATCGACTCGATCTTCTGCTCGGCCGTGCAGTCGTACCCGTGGCCCTCGATCAGCCACGGCATGACGATGATGTCGGTGACACCGGCCGCAGCCAGCTCGGCGAAGCCCTTCGAGCCGTAGCGGTCCAGGCACACCACCTGGATGGCGAAGCGCTTGCCGTCGCCGCGGTCGGCCAGCGAGCGCCCCTGCTCCTCGAGCAGTTCGCCCAGGCGGGTCACGGTGGCGCCGATGTCGTCGAACCCCATCATCGCGCTGGTCCAGCCCTGGCCGACGCGGGCGGCGCGCTTGAGCGCGATCTCGGTGTGGCCACCCACGTAGAAGGGGACCTGCTCGGACGGCGCCGGGGTGAAGATGAGCTCGTCGAAGTCGAAGTGCTCGCCGTGGAACTCCATCCACTCGCCACGCAGGCCTTCTCGCATGATGGCCAGTGACTCGTCGGTGCGTTTGCCGCGCCCCTTGAACGGCGCGCCGCACCATTCGAACTCGTTGGGGTCCCAGCCGATGCCCACGCCGAGGTCCAGCCGGTTGCCGGTGAGCAACGCGACCGAGCCCACCTGCCGGGTGAGCAGCAGGGGGTTGCGCGGGCCCACCTTGAGCACCTGAGGGCAGAAGCGGATCCGGGAGGTCGCCCCGCCCATGGCGGCGCAGGCGATGAGCGGCTCCACCCATTCGGTGTTCTCGTCCCACATCCGGGAGCCGTCCGGCGTGTACGGGTAGTCCTTGTCCTGACGCCGCGGGTGGAACAGCGAGTCGGGCAGGACAATCCGGTCGATGCCCGCGGCCTCGGCGCCGCGTGCGATGTCGAGGTACTGGTCGACGGGGGAGAAGGAGACGGGGACGGAGAACTCGACGTCCGCTACGCGGCTCATGGTCACTCGCTCTTTCCTGCGGCGCCGGCGATGGCTGCCCGGTCGTCGTCGGTCAGCGGTCGCAGTCCTGAGGCCATGGCCACGTCCTGTTCCCAGAAGGCGCGAAGGTTCACGAGCCGGCCTTGCGAGTCGACGCGGTAGTCCACGGCGATGTCGATCTCCATGATGCTGGAGCCCATGTGGGTGTGCATTGTACCGATGCAGAGGAGTTCGTCGCCCGCAGCGATCCCGCGGTCGAACCGGAACTCGATGTGATCCGGGGTGGCCACGGCCTTCTCCCAGAACTCCAGGAGCCGCTGGGTGCCGGTGTGGCCGATACCCTCGGCGTCGAACATCGACGGACCCACGGGATCCTCGATGGTGCCCTCGGGGTTCCAGCCGGCGATCCAGGCGTCGCGGTCGCCGGTGTTGGTCGCGGCCCACGAGCGGCGCGCGGCGGCGTAGGCGGGACTCGCCAGCGCTGCGTCGCTCATCTCGAGCGGGCGGTACTGCCCGTCGTCGTCCAGATAGGGGTTGCTCATGAGTGACGCTCCGGACGGTCGGTCCCCACTACCCACATGGAGAAGTACTGGGATCCACCGCCGTACGCGTGGCCCAGGGCCTTGCGTGCGCCGGGGACCTGGTGCTCGTCCGCTCGATTCATCACCTGACGGGCGGCCTCGGCGAACCGGAGCATGCCGGACGCGCCGATGGGGTTCGAGCACAGCACGCCGCCGGACGGGTTGACCGGCAGGGAGCCGTCGCGCGCGGTGGCGCCGGACTCGGTCATGCGCCACCCCTCGCCCTCCGCGCAGAACCCGAGGTTCTCCAGCCACATGGGTTCGAACCAGGAGAACGGCACGTAGATCTCGGCCGCGTCGATCTCCTCGGCCGGGTTGGTGATCCCGGCTTCGGCCCACAGAGCAGCGGCGGCGTCGCGGCCGGCCTGCGGGCTGCGGTAGTTGCGGTAGGCGAAGGTCCCGGGCTCGGTGCGCAGCGCGGTGGCGTGGACCCACGCGACCTGTCGGCCGGCGGACTCCACGGCCTCGGCCGCCTCGGCATCGCCGATGACTATCGCGCCCGCGCCGTCGGAGGAGGGGCAGGTCTCGTCGAACCGGATGGGGTCCCACAGCATCTGTCCCTGCAGCACCTTGTCGATCGTGATGTCGGGCTGCTTGAGGTGGGCGTGCGGGTTGACCGAACCGTTGAGGCGGTCCTTGACCGCGACCATCGCGCCCACGTGCTCGGGCGCCCCGGTGGTGCGGATGTAGGAGCGCACGTGGGGGGCGAAGTAGCCGCCCGCGCCGGCCCCGACGGGCGCGGTGAACGGCACGGGCAGGCTGAGCGCCCACATGGCGTTGGACTCGGACTGCTTCTCCCACGCCACTGCCAGCACCCGGCGGTAGCGGCCGGACTGGACGTGGGACGCGGCGACGACAGCGGTCGAGCCGCCGACGGACCCGGCCGTGTGGACGCGCAGCAGCGGTTTGCCGACGGCGCCGAGAGCGTCGGCCATCATCAGCTCGGGCATCATGACGCCCTCGAACAGGTCGGGGGCCTTGCCGACGATCACGGCGTCGATGTCGTCCCAGCCGACCCCGGCGTCGATCATGGCGGCGTCGATGGCCTCGCGGCAGAGCCCGGCCATGGAGATGTCGGTGCGGCGGGCGACGTGGTGGGTCTGGCCGGTCCCGAGGACGGCGGCGGGCAGACCGGAGCCGTGGGTTCCGGATGCGGGGGCGCTCATGCGGTGCGTCCTTCCAGGAGGCAGATGAGGTTCTGCTGCAGCAGGTGGCCGCTGGTGGCGTGGGCGAGCGCGCGCTCGGAGCGGCCCTCCCAGATGCTGTGCGCGGCGTAGCCGATGCGCTCGAGGCCCGCGCTGAACAGCGGGTCCGCGAGCAGGGAGCCGCCCGACGGGGTCACGGCGACGTCGTCGGAGATGCCCAGCGCGCCGCGCAGGAGGAGCTCCTGGTGGGTGTACTGGGTGTGGAGCTCGGCCACCGAGACGCCGCCGAGGTCTGGGCGGTCCCCGGACGAACCGGTCGCGCGGACGGCGGCGGCGCGGGCGGACGGGGAGTCGGTGAGGTCGCGGGCGCCGAACTCGGCGGAGTCGGCGATGTGTTCCATCCCGGTGATGTACGCCGGGGTGTCGACCAGCTCGCGGGCCCGGTCGGCGGAGGCGAGGATGATCGCGCCGGCGCCGTCGGTGACGGGCGGGCAGTCGTGCTGACGCAGTGGGTCGGCCACGTACGGCTCGGCGAGCAGGTCCGTCTCGTCGCGGCCGGTCGCGCGGGCGGCGACGGCGGCCATCTCCGCCTCGGACCACCGGCCGGCGTCGATGCCGGCGCGGGCCTGCAGGGCGGCGACGTGGTGCCGGCCGGGCCACAGCGGGGCGACGGTGTACGGGTCGAGCTGCAGCGCCAGGGCGGAGTCGAGGTCGGTGCTGGCCGAGGCCTTGCCGAACCCGTAGACCAAGGCGGTGTCGGCTTGTCCGGAGGCGATCTTGAGATAGGCCTCGAAGAACGCCCAGGCGGCGTCCATCTCGACGTGCGACTCGGAGATCGGCGGGACCGCGCCGATCGAGTCGACCGCGGAGATGAACGAGAAGGCGCGGCCGGCGAGGTAGTCGGAGGAGCCGGAGCACCAGAACTCGATGTCGGTGCGGTCCAGTCCGGTCTGCCGGTAGCACTCGGCGAAGACGGGGGCGAGCATCTCGACACCGTTGGTGGTGCCGAAGGTGGACTCGGTGTGGCGGGCGTGGGCGAATCCGACGACGGCCACGTCCCGGGGAGCGTTGGGGGTCACGGGTGGTGTCCTCTACAGGTGATCGGCATAGGTGTCGGGGTCGGCGTCGGGATCGCCGGTGGGCTCGAAGTGCGCGATGGCCTTCATCGAGGCGGGGCGCTCGGACTCGGGGGTCCACACGGCGCGAACGCGCATCCCCATCCGCGCCTCGGACGCCTCGCAGCCCAGCACCAGGTGCTGGATGGGCACGTCGGAACCGTCGAGCAGGATGTAGGCGGTGACGTACGGAGGCTTGATCTGCTGACCGGCGAACGGCACGTTGACGATGCCGAACGTGGTCACCGTGCCGATGTCGGACACCTCCACGTATTCGCCCATGGCCACGCCGTCGGACGGGCAGTAGTCGCGCGGTGGCACGTAGACCTCGGGGCCGTTGGAGCGGCGCCGCCCCAGCACCTTGCCCTGCACGATCGCGCGCAGGTACTCGCTCTCGGCGGGTCCGGCGGTATGGGTGACCGACAGTCCGATCGGCGTCACCACGATGGTGACGGGGTCGTCGGTCTGCTGCGGGACCTCGTCGTCGTCGACACCGGCGTCGACCGGGGCGTCGGCGGGGACCACGCACGCGATGTCGTGGATGGTCCCGGTGCGCTCGGCGGCCCACCGCAGCCGGACGCGCATCCCGGTACTCACCGCGTCGGGGCCGTCGGCGGCCAGGGGCAGGAGCATGGCGGTGTCCGCGCCGTCGAACCGCACCAGCGCCCACGCGAACGGGGAGTCCAGGGGGTTGACCTCGGTGGGTTCGGGAACCCAGGTCCATACGACGACGAGGCCCTCGATCCCGGAACCGGAACCCACCTCCACGGTCTCCGTGAGGGCCCGGCGTGTGTGGGGGTCGAACTCGACCGGCGGCAGGTGCACGGTGCCGGCCGAATCGCGGTTACCGACCAGGCGTCGATCGCGGAGGCCGGTGAAGAACGCTCCCAGCACCGGGCCGGTCGACCGTGTGTAGTCGAACGACGGGGCCAGGGACGCCGACAGTACGGGCTCGTCCGGTGGGGTGATATCGACAACGATCTCTCTTGATGTCACGCCCTCGAGTAGAACACGTTCCACCGCGGGTTGTGTGGGTTTCCCCGGGCGGGACACCACGGGCCAGCGCGTGGGTCACACTGATGCGCATGAAATTCGCGCTACAACTCGGATACTGGGGCGCCCAGCCGCCCACCAATCACGCCGACCTCGTGGTGGCGGCGGACCGGGCGGGGTTCGACACCGTCTTCACCGCCGAGGCCTGGGGGTCGGACGCCTTCACGCCGCTGGCCTGGTACGGCTCGCTCACCGAGCGCATCCGGCTGTCGACGGCCGTCGTGCAACTCTCCGCGCGGACGCCCACGGCCACCGCCATGAGCACCATGACCCTCGATCACCTGTCGGGCGGGCGCTTCGCTCTGGGGCTGGGTGTGTCCGGGCCGCAGGTGGTGGAGGGGTGGTACGGCCAGCCGTTCGCCAAGCCGCTCGCCCGGACCCGCGAGTACATCGACATCATCCGCCAGGTCCTGCGCCGCGAGGCGCCCGTCACCTCCGACGGGCCCGCCTACGCCCTGCCCTACCGGGGCGCGGACGCCTCCGGATTCGGCAAACCGCTCAAGTCGATCCTGCATCCACTGCGGGAGGACGTGCCGATCTGGCTGGGAGCCGAGGGGCCCAAGAACGTCGCCCTGGCGGCCGAGATCGCCGACGGCTGGCTGGGTTTCCTGGCGTCGCCGCGGACCGCTCACGAGTTCAACTCGTGGCTCGACGAGGGGTTCGCGCGACCCGGCGCACGGCGCACGCGCGAGGACTTCGAGGTGGCCTTCCTGTGCCAACTCCATGTGACGGACGACCGTCGCGGCGTCCTCGACGCCTACAAGCCGTTCACCGCCCTGTACGCGGGCGGGATGGGAGCCGAGGAGAAGAACTTCCACGCCGAGGCGTTCCGTCGCATGGGCTTCGGCGACGACGTGGACCGCATCACCGAACTGTTCCGCACCGGGCGCAAGGAGGAGGCGGCCGCCGCGGTGCCGGACGAGATGGTCGAGGCCACCGCGATCATCGGCGACGCCGACTCGGTGCGCTCGCAGATCGCCGAATGGGAGGCCGCCGGCATCACGATGCTCGTGGTGACCGCCCGGTCGGTGGAGGAGATCGAGACGATCGCGCAGTTCATCGACTGACGTGGGCCGGGTGCGGACGCCCTAGAGAAGCGGGTCGGCGGAGGGCAAAGCCTCGACGGAGGCTAGAACGCGTTCTAGTGTGGGGGCATGAGCGCACCCACACCCTCCGTCCCCACCGACGCCGGAGTCCTCGACCCGCGGACCGGGGAGCACGTGACCAGTGTCTACCGGATCGCCGAAGCGGAGCCGGACCGCGTCGCGGTGATCGAGGCGGCCGGTCGTCAGGTGAGTTTCGGCGAACTCGCGGGCGCCGCCCACGGTTACGCCCGCGGTCTGCGCGAGCTCGGACTGGAGGCCGGGGACTGCATCGTCCTCCTGGCGCCGAACAGCATCGGCTTCCTCGAGGTCTACTACGCGGCGATCGAGGTCGGTCTCTACGTGGCTCCCGCGAACTGGCACCTCACGGGCCCCGAGGTGGCCTACATCCTCGAGAACTCGGGATCGACGGTGTTCATCGCCGACGAGCGGTTCGCCGACGTCGCCACCGCCGCCGCCGCGGAGGCCGGGCTCGACCCCTCCCGCTGCTACGCCATCGGCGACGTCCCCGGGTTCCGTCCGCTCGCCGAGCTCACCGCCCCGGCGCAGGGGGAGGACCCCTTGCCGTCGTCCCGGACCCTCGGCGCTCCGATGCTCTACACCTCCGGCACCACCGGACGTCCCAAGGGTGTGCGGCGCCCGCTCACCGGTGCCTCGCCCGACCAGGTGACGGTGCCCAACTACTACTTCTTCGCCGGGTTCGACATCCAGGCGCCGGACAACGTCCACATCTGCGGCTCGCCGCTGTACCACACGGCCGTGCTCAACTTCGTCACCATCTCGCTCAACCTCGGGCAGGCCGCAGTCCTCATGGACAAGTGGACGCCCGAGGAGATGCTGCGGCTCATCGACGCCCACGGCGTCACCCAGTCGCACATGGTGCCGACCCAGTTCTCCCGACTGCTCGAGCTGCCCGAGGACGTGCGCGCGAAGTACGACGTGTCGAGCCTGCGCACGATCGTCCACGGTGCCGCGCCGTGCCCCAAGCACGTCAAACAGGCGATGCTCGACTGGTGGGGCCCCGTGCTCACGGAGTATTACGCCGGCACCGAGGGTGGTGGATGCACCATCACCGGCGAGGAGTGGCTGCGCAAGCCCGGCAGCGTGGGGCGGCCCTGGAAGACCACCACCCTGAAGATCCTCGACGACGACGGCAACGAGCTGCCCACCGGCGAGATCGGCAACGTCTACCTCCAGATGCACGGGTCCAAGTTCGAATACCACCAGGATGCGGAGAAGACCGCGAAGACCTACGTCGGCGAGCTGTTCACCATGGGCGACATCGGCTACGTGGACTCCGACGGCTATCTGTTCCTGTGCGACCGCAAGAACGACATGATCATCTCCGGCGGTGTGAACATCTACCCGGCCGAGATCGAGTCGGAGATGACCCGCCATGAGGCGGTCCGAGACGTGGCGGTGTTCGGCATCCCGCACAAGGACTGGGGTGAGGAGGTCAAGGCCGTGGTGGAGCTGGCCGAGGGGTACGTCGAGTCCGACGAGCTCAAGACGCAGATCCTCGACGACCTCTCCGGCCGACTGGCCAAGTTCAAGATGCCGCGGTCGATCGACGTGGTGGACGAGCTGCCCCGTCAGGCCAACGGGAAGCTGATGAAGCGCACGCTGAAGGATTCGTACTGGGCGTAGCCGGGGTCCTCGTCCGGCCCTGAGAACGACCGCACCCCCTGCCGGATCCGGCAGGGGGTGCGGTGTTCCGCGGCAGCGCTGTCCTGCGCTCGGCTTCGGCTGGATCAGCTGCCGAGGTCGGCCAGCGAGCCGGCGAGCGAGCCGAGCGGGGTGCCGGCGATCGAGCCCTGAACCGGGGTGCAGCTCTCGGTGCCGACCGGGTAGGTGCCGGTCAGGGTGGCGGTGCCGGTCTGCGAGGTGACGTCTTCCTCTACGGGGCCGCCGACCTGGACGCCGACGCCCGTCATGGCCTCGAGGTCGCCGAGCTCGTAGGTGAGCGTGAAGCCCTCCTCGACCGAGCCGGAGACGGTGGGCTGTCCGGCATCGTTGGACCAGTCGTAGTCCGGCATGCCGAACGCATCCTCACGCGGCTCGAAGAACGACACGCCGACATCATTGGATGTGGGCGCCTCGGTGAAGGTGTTCGGCTCGAACGTCAGGGTGAGGACCGCGTCATTGATCGGCACCTGGGTGGCGACCGGCGTACGCCAGTAGAAGGTCTGCCCGTCCTGGCTGGTGAAGTGCTGGAACTGGAGCTCGCCGGGGCTGTCGAAGCCGGAGCTCAGCTCGGAGACGAAGCCGCCATTCGCGGGGCTGTTGACCGGCTCGCCGTCCTGGCCGAGGTAGAGGTCGCTGTCCTCGTCCGACTCGAGAGCGTTGATGGCCTCGGCCACCCAGTTGACGTCGCAGCCGACCGAGCGGTCGCCGTCGACCGTGCCGAGGTTGGCGCCGGGAGCGAGGCCGTCGTCCTCGGGCGCGCCGATCGAGCCCAGCGAGCCGGCTGGGATGCCGGAACCGGTGGCGACCCCGGAGGAGGCGGCTTGGACGTCGAGCATGAGTTCGGCGGACTGGGCGTTGGCGAGGGGAGTGGCCGCCAGGGCGGCGACCGCGAACGCGGCGAGAGTGACGCGAGTGCGCATAGATTCTCTTCCTTAGGTGTGGAGGGATGTGACATAGGCGATGTAAGCACCTCTCCAGGCGATTGGCTACCCGATAAGAGTTTTGTGAAAATATTCACCTATCTCGAAGTTTTCTGTAACGTCCCTTGCTTCCAGCTGGCTCGCACATGGCGAGAACACGTTCTACCCTGGTGGCATGGCCACGACCCCCACCGCGCGCGATCTCACGCTCGCGCAGATCCTCGAGCGGCAACAACAGGCGTTCCTCGCCGACCCGCAGCCCGGCGCCAAGATCCGCCGCGACCGCATCAGCCGGCTCAAGAAGCTCGTCCTGGACAACGCCGCCGAGCTCACCGAGGCCATGCGCGAGGACTACGGCTCCCGCCCCGAGACGCTCTCCACGCTCACCGACATCGCCTCCTCCATCCCGGACCTGGACCACCAGCGCGGCCACGTGCGCAAGTGGATGAAGCCCACCCGCCCCTCGCGCGCACTGGACCGACTGGGTTTCACCCAACAGATCCGACACGACCCCAAGGGCGTCGTGGGGATCATCGGCCCCTGGAACTTCCCGCTCTACCTCACGATCGTCCCCGCGGGCTCCGCGCTGGCCGCCGGCAACCGGGTGATGATCCGCCCGAGCTCGGTCACCGCGCACACCACGGAGGTGCTCTGCAGCCGGGCGCCCGAATACTTCGCCGTCGACGAGCTGGCCTTCGCCGGCCCCGAACACGGCCGCGGCGCCGACTTCTCCCGCCTCCCGTACGACCACCTGTTCTTCACCGGCTCGCCAGGGGTCGGCAAGTCCGTCGCCAAGGACGCCGCGGAGAACCTCACCCCCGTCACCCTCGAACTGGGCGGCAAGAACCCGGTCCTAGTCGACACCAGCGCCGACATCGACCGGGCTGCGCGCAGCATCGCGTCCTCCCGCCTCGTCAACGGCGGTCAGGTGTGCATGTGCCCGGATTACGTGTTCGTCCCCGAGGACGGACTGGACGCGTTCTGCGACACCGTGCTCGACCAGTGGCGCACCAGCCTGCCCGCGATCGTCGGAAACCCCGAGTACACGGCGACCGTCAACACCTCGAACTACGAGCGGATCGTCGGCCTGATCGACGACGCCGTGGGGAAGGGCGCCGACAAACGCGACGCCGCGCCGGCCGGCGAACGGCTGCCCGACCCGGTCGGCCGCAAGATCGCGCCCACCCTGCTCACCGGCGTGACCCCGGACATGGAGATCGACTCCGAGGAGGTGTTCGGCCCCGTCCTCACGGTATTCGGCTACAGGGGCCTCGACGAGGCGATCCGCTACGTCAACGACCGGCCCAGCCCGCTCGTCCTGTACTGGTACGGGGACCGAAACGACCGCTTCGAGACCGTCGCCGACCGCACCCGCTCCGGCAACATCTACGGCAACGACTTCGGGATCGGCATGGCCTCGTCCGCCATCCCGTTCGGCGGCGTCGGCAACTCGGGCATGGGCGGTTACCATGGCCACTACGGCTTCCGGACGTTCACTCACGAGCGGGCGGTGGCGCACCACTCGTTCGACCGCAGCGTCTCGGAGGTTATGGTGCCGCCGTTCACCAAGGACAAACAGCGGATGGCCTCGGGATACCTGAGGGCGATGCAGGTCCGGACACGGCTCAAGCTGTAGTCGGGCCGCGGCCCCCGGGGACGGTGTCCTTGGGGGCGCTGTTCCCGGGGGCGCTGGCCCCGGGGGGGCGGACGTGGTGCAGCGGCACGGTCAGCCGGAAGGTGGTGCCCTCGCCCTCCGCCGAGTCGAAATCCAGGCCGCCGTCGTGACCCTCGGCGATCGCTTGGACGATGCTCAGCCCCAGCCCGGTTCCGGGGATGGACCCACGCTGGGCGGTGCTCGACCGGAAGAACCGCGTACCCAGGTGCTCGTGCTCGGCCTCGGGGATACCGATGCCGGTGTCGGACACGGTGACGGTCGCCGCGTCGTCGTCCGCGGTGAGGGTCACGGTGACCGACCCACCCTCCGGGGTGAACTTGATGGCGTTGCTCACCAGGTTGGTCACCGCCCGCTCGAGCTGCAGTGAGTCGCCCGTGACCTCGGCCGGATCGATCCGCTCGGCGAGAGTGAGGTCGGCGCGGGCGGCCACGGGCCGGAGCGACTCGAGGACGTGACCCACCACCGCGTCGAGGTGGAGCCGGTCGTGATCGGTGTCGAGGCCCCTGGCCTCGATCCGGCTGAGCGTGAGCAGGTCTTCGATCAGGCCCTTGAGCCGGTCCGCGTTGCGCTGGACCACCGAGACCAGACGATGCTGGGCGGGGGTGAGGTCGCCGCCGTCGCCGTCGCACAGCATCTCGGTGTAGCCGATGATCGAGGCCAGCGGCGTGCGGAGTTCGTGGCTGACCGTGGAGACGAAGTCGTCCTTCTGCCGGTCCAGTTCCTCGAGCCTGCGGACGTGTTCCTCCCGGCCCGCCTCGTAGTCATCTCTGGCGTCCAACAGCACGTTGAACGCCGCGGCGAGCGCGCGGACCTCCGTCGGGCCCTCGTCGGTGCGGGCGCGGGTACCTCGTCCGCCCTCGGTGTCGTTCCGGGCCACCTCGGCGAGTTCCTCGATGGGATCGACGATCGTCCGGGCGGTCCGGCGGGTGTCACGGATGATCGCGGTGGAGGCCAGGAAGATGATCACGAAGGTCAGCGCGGACCCGCTCCACAGCGTGACCGTCCGCCAGGTGCGCATCTCCGCCCGCTTGTCCATGGCCGCGGAGAGCAGCGTGTCGGCGGCGGTGACCATCGCCGTGAAGTCCATGACCGCGTCAATGTTCTCCTGCTGGCTGAGGGGGGACTCCCCGGCGGCGAGCTCGGGCGTCGTCCCGACGACCGCCTCGGCGTAGCGCCACCACGACTCGGAAGCGGAAGTGAGCTTGCCGAGGGCGGGGGAGAAGGCGTCGTCGTCCCCGACCAGACGCTGCAGCTCGGTCAGTGCCTCCCGCGAGTCCGTCTCGAGTACCCGCAACCTGTCCTCCACGCCGGGAAGGCCGTACGCGCGATCCATCCGCAGATCCGACTGGGCCCAGCGCATGGCGATCACCAACCGGCTGGTGGTGTCGACGACGGGGGTATAGATGGAGCTGGTGCGCTGGGAGAAGTAGAACTGGACCAGCAGGAGGGTGGGCCCCAGCAGCGCGATCACCACCACGAGGACGAGCATGCTGCGGCTCTTGCGGCGCAGGACCTCGGAGACCTTCTCGGCGGGCCGTCCGGAATCCGGGGTCGTCGCTGCTTCCGTCACGACGCCCCCTCCGTGGTGAAGCCGCGGCGCGTCATGACGCCCCACTGCTGCTCGCTCCCGCGCAGCGCCTGCCACCAGCCCCGGAGGCGCCAGATGACGTGGAGCTGGCGGTAGCCGATGTTCTCGAGGACCGACGATGCGATGAGGGAGAGCATGCTCCCGAACCGGTGGTAACGAGAGAAGTACACCTCGTCTACGGCGGCTGCGGTGAGTGCGACGACGATCGCATACCCGTAGGCCACGGCGAGGAACAACCAGAAGGTGGTGGGATTGACCAGGCCCAGGACGAACCCCAGGACCATGAGCACCAGGCCGACCGCCTCGATGAGGGGCGCGAACAGTTCGAAAGCCCAGTAGTAGGGGACGGCGAGCGTGCCGGCCCGTCCGTATCGCGGATTGCCGAACATCACGCGGTGTTTGACCAACGTCTCCCAGAGCCCGCGGTGCCATCGCGCGCGTTGCTTGCCGAGAACCTTCAGGGTCTCCGGCACCTCTGTCCAGCACACAGGCTCGGGGACGAACGTCACCTGGTAGTCCTGGTCGCGCTCGCGGAGTAGACGGTGGAGGCGCATGACGAGTTCGAAGTCCTCGCCGATGGAGTCGGGGTCGAGTCCGCCGACCTCCACGAGCAGGTCGCGTCGGAAGCAGCCGAAGGCGCCGGAGATGAGGATCAGCGCCCGCAGCTTGGACCATCCTGACCGGCCCAGGAAGAATGACCGTAGATATTCGAGCGCCTGGATCTGGGCGAGGAGATTGCGTGGCATCCGGACATCGACGATTTGCCCCGACCGAATGGTGCACCCGTTGGCGACTCGCACGACACCGCCGGTGGCAGCGGTGCGAAGCGGGTCGTCCGCGAACGGCTCGGTGACGATGAGCAGTGCGTCGGGGTCCAACAGGGAATCGCCGTCGACGCAGATGATGAGGTCCTCCACCGCGGTGTTGATGCCGACGTTGACGGAGTCCGAGCGCCCCGAGTTGGCTTTGTCGATGACGGTGAGCCGGGTGTATCCGTCGCGCGGGACGTAGATCCCGCGGGGCACCTGCCGGGTCGGGATGTCGTGGGGCACCTCACGGTCGGCACGGACCAGATCGAACGCCTCGACGAGGACGCGGAGGGTCTCGTCGGAGGACCCATCGTTGACGACGATCACCTCGTGGCGGTGGTAGCGCAGTCCGAGGAGTGAGCGGGCGGCCTCGACGACGCCGGCCGCCTCGTTGTAGGCGGGGACGACCACCGAGACCCCCGGCGCCGTGTGGCTGCCGAGACGTTCGACGCGACCGGAATGACGACGACGACGACGCGTGCTCCTGAAGTCCACGGCTGCGGCGATCACGAGCACCAGGTACGAGGAGTTGATGAGCACGAAGTAGAGCAGGATGGGCCAGGCGATGAGATCCAGCAGAGTCGCGATCACCACGCGGAGTGTCTCGATCACGGGGCCGGCTCCTCGTCCCGGTGGGCATCGTGATGCGTGGGCTCGCCGGCCCGCCGGGCGCTCATGGCGAGGTCGTACAGGTCGGGCCTGCGCTCCCGGATGGCGATGGCGGTCACCGCCCCCAGCGAGGCGAGTGCGGCCAGGTCGTCCTCCGACACCACTGAGGTGTCCCGGACGGAGATCTCCGGCGGGATGGTGCCGCGTTCCAGGGCGTCGACGAGGACGGCCTCGCCCCTCCGGCCGAGGGAGGCGAGCGCGCCGGCGGCCACCTCGGCCAGTCTCCGGTCGGGATCGGCCAGAACGGTCCGAAGGGGCGGGATCGCGGCCGGGGCGCCCAGTTCACCGAGGGCAGTGGCGGTGGCCAGTCGCACGGTCGCCGACTCGTGGGCCCCGAGGGCCCGCCCGAGATCGTCGATGACGCGGGCGTCCCCGATCATCCCGAGCGTGCGCGCGGCGGCCGCACGTACCCGCTCGTCCCGGTCGGTGCGGAACAGGTGCAGGATGCGGGGCAGCAGGGAGGCCATACCGCCGCGGGCCGCGACGGTGGCGGCGACGTACCGCACACCGGGGTCCGGGTCGTCGAGACCGCGCCGCACCGCCTCGCGGACGTCGTCGCCCATGGCCAAGAGGGCGTCCGCGGCGACGTGGGAGGGCACCCCGGAGATACCCCCGACCTCGCGGACAGCGCGCAACACCGCGTCGGCGTAGGTCGCGTCACCGAGCACCCCGAGGGCGCGCACGGCGGTCGAACGCACGGCGCGGTCGCGGTCCGTGAGCAGCCCCGCCAGGGGGGCCGCGTGCTCGGGCCGCCGCGTCGCCCCGAGCACCTGTGCCGAGCGGGCCCTGGTGGTGGCCGACAACGAGCGGACACCGCGGAGTGCACCGTCGACGGTGCCGTGCCCGTCGAGGATGTCGACCAGCGCGGTGACGGCACCGCCACGGACCTTGCCGAGCAGGTCGAGTACCGCGCGGTCGACCACCCGCGCCCGGTATCGGCTCAGCCTCCCGGGGGGCTCGCCCTCCGGATCCTCGTCCGCGGCGAGCGCGAGCAGCCGGGGCCGGATCGGCCGCAGGATGCGCTCGACACGACGACCACGGCTGATCCGCGCCGCGTGGGCCCACAGCATCACGATGATCAGCACGGCGATGGAGGCGACCAGGATCCACAGCGATGTGGTGAGCACGCTGGACGCGACCTCGGGCGCGACGTCGTCGAGCAGGGAGGGCGAGGGGTCGTCGTACGAGAGGAGCACCGGGCGGTCCGCGGTTCTACCGGCCGAGCAACGCGTCGACCCGGCGGAGTAGCTCCCGGGGACTGAAGGGTTTGATGACGTAGTCGTCGGCACCCGCCGCGAACCCCGCGTCGACCTCGGAATCCCGGGCGCGGGCGGTGAGGAGCAGGACGCGGCAGTCCTCCGGCCCCTCACCGTCCCGCAGGCGCCGGAGGACGTCGAGCCCGGACAGACCGGGCATCATGATGTCGAGGATGGCCAGGGACGGGGCGAAGCTCGTGATCGCCTCGAGGGCCTCCACCCCGTCGCGGGCGGTGCGGATCTCGTATCCGGCGTTGTCGAGCTTGAAGGCGACGAGCTCACGGATGTCGTCGTCGTCGTCGGCGATCACGACCCGCGGCCCTGGTCCTGTCACTGGCTCGCCCCACCCTTCGTCTCAACGGCTGTCACGTCGACCATATCGGCAGACCCGGGGGCGTGCAGTCACTCTCCCCGGAACTCGGGCGTGCGCTTCTCGGCGAAGGCCCGCGGGCCCTCCTTCGCATCGGCGGAGGCGAAGACCCGCCCGCCCACCTCGGCGTCGATGCGGAAGGCCTCCTCCTCGTGCATGCCCTCGGTGCGGCGGATGGTCTCGATCATCCCCCGGACCGCCAGCGGACCGTTCGCGGAGATGAGGTCGGCGATCTCCAGGGCCTTGTCGAGGGCCGATCCGTCGTCGACGACGTGGCCGATGAGCCCGACACGCTCGGCCTCCTCCGCGGTGAGGTGGCGGCCCGTCATGAGGACCTCCATCGCGACGGTGTATGGGATCTGGCGCACGAGTCGGACCGCCGAACCACCGAGTGGGTACAGGCCCCACCGCGCCTCGGAGACACCGAACTTCGCGGACCGTCCGGCGACGCGGATGTCGGTGCCCTGCAGGATCTCGGTCCCGCCCGCGATGGCCGGCCCCTCGACAGCGGCGATGAGCGGCTTGCTCAGTCGACGGCCCTTGAGCAGGGCCGGGAGCGTCGTGAGGTCCCAACCGCCGCCGGCGAACTTGTCCCCCGGGGCGTCGGAGTTCATGGCCTTGAGGTCGGCGCCCGCGCAGAAGAACCCGCCGGCGCCGGTGAGGATGCACGCCCGGATGTCGGGGTCGGTGTCCACCAGATCCCAGGCGGCCTCCATGCCCCGCATCATCGGCGCCGATAGGGCGTTCCTGGCCTCGGGGCGGTTCATGGTGACGATCAGGACGTGCCCACGCCGCTCGGTGAGCAGGTGCTGGTCCTCGGGCGTCGCGACGCTGGTCATCTGGGGCCTCCTGGAGGATTTCTTTATGCCGGGTTCGATGTAACCCACACCACGGGAAGGTAACACGTTCTAGTTTGGGGGCATGGCGTACACCATCGGAGATCTCGTAGAACACAGCGTGGACCGTGTCCCCGACCGGCTCGTGCTCGTCCAGGGTGATCGTGAGCTCAGCTTCCGGGAGTTCGAGGACCGTGCCAACCGACTCGCCCACCACCTGCAGTCGGTGGGGGTGGGGCCCGATGACAAGGTCGCGGTGTACAGCCGCAACACCGTCGAGGCCGTCGAGGCCATGGTGGCGATCTTCAAAATCCGCGCGGTCATGGTCAACGTGAATTTCCGCTACGTCCCTGCCGAGCTCGAGTACCTCCTCGACAACTCCGACGCCGTCGCGGTGATCCACGAGCGGCGGTACTCGCAGACCCTGGCCGAGGCCCTGCCCAGGACCCCGGGGGTCCGGCACTGCCTGGTGTTCGAGGACGGGACCGACGGGCCGGACCCGGTGGTCCCCGAGAGCGTCTTCGTGGCGCACTACGAGGACGCCCTGGCGGCGCAGTCCCCGGAGCGGGACTTCGGCGAGCGCTCGAACGACGACATCTACATGCTGTACACGGGTGGCACCACGGGTTCGCCGAAGGGCGTCATGTGGCGCCAGGAGGACGTGTTCATGGTCCTGGGCGGTGGCATCGATTTCCTCACGGGGGAGCGGGTCGCCGACGAATGGGAGCTGGCGAACAAGGCCGTCGACGGTGGGGTGCTGGTCCGGGCCGCGCTACCGCCGCTCATCCACGGTGGAGCCCAGTGGGCGATCCTCATGGCCCTGTTCGCCGGTCACACGAGTGTGCTCATCCCGGAATTCGACGCGGAGACGGTCTGGCAGACGGTCACCGACCGCAAGATCAACCTGATGTTCATCACCGGTGACGCGATGGCGCGCCCGATGATCGAGGCCTGGGACGCGGAGAAGTACGACCCCTCGTCGCTCTTCTACATCGGGTCCTCGGCCGCGCTCTTCTCGCCCTCGGTCAAGGACCAGTTCATCGAGGCCTTCCCCAACGCGATGATCTCGGACTCCATCGGGTCGTCGGAGACGGGCTTCTCGGGCATCGCACTGGCGGAGAAGGGGAAGACCCACACCGGCGGTCCGCGCGTGAAGATCGACGGCGAGACCACGGTCCTCGACGACGACGGCAACGAGATCCAACCCGGATCGGATGTCATCGGCAAGGTGGCCCGGACCGGTCACATCCCGCTGGGGTACTACAAGGACGAGGCCAAGACCGCGGCGACGTTCAAGACGTACAACGGCAAGCGCTACTCCATCCCCGGCGACGACGCCCGGGTCGAGTCCGACGGCACCGTCACGATGCTCGGCCGCGGCTCGGTGTCCATCAACACCGGCGGCGAGAAGGTGCACCCGGAGGAGGTCGAGGCGGCCCTCAAGACGCACCCCGACGTGTTCGACGCGCTGGTGATCGGCGTCCCCGACGAGCGGATGGGGCAGAAGGTCGCCGCCGTGCTGCACACCCGGGACGGCAAGTGCCCGCCCATCGAGGAGATCAACGAGCACGCGCGCACGGAGATCGCCCGCTACAAGTGCCCGCGCGCGGTCTGGGTCGAGACCTCGGTCAAGCGCAATCCCGCGGGCAAGCCCGACTACCGGTGGGCCGCGGACATCGCCGCGTCCCGCCCCGCAGACGACAGCCAGGAGATCAGCAAGTGAGCATTCGCACTTCCCTCACGGAGGAGTTCGGGATCGAGTACCCGGTCTTCGCGTTCACCCCGTCCAAGGCCGTCGCGGCCGCCGTGACCCGTGCCGGCGGCATGGGCGTGCTCGGGTGTGTGCGGTACAACGATGCCGCGGAACTCGACGAGGTCCTCACCTGGATGGACGAGAACACCGACGGCAAGCCCTACGGGGTGGACATCGTCATGCCCAACAAGGTCCCCACCGAGGGGAGCCCGGAGGACATCGCCGCGATGATCCCCGAGGAGCACAAGTCGTTCGTCTCCCGGGTCCTCGACGACCTCGGCGTCCCGCCGCTCGGCGATGACGCCGAGCACAACGCAGGGGTCATCGGGTGGCTCCACTCGGTCGCCCAGTCGCACGTGGAGATGTCTCTCAAGCACCGGCCGGTGCTCATCGCCAACGCCCTGGGCTCGCCGCCGAAGCACATCATCGACCTCGCCCACGAGAACGGGATGAAGGTCGCCGCCCTCGCCGGCGCCACCAAGCACGCCCTGGCCCACGTCGACAACGGCGTGGACATCGTGATCGCCCAGGGCGGCGAGGCGGGAGGTCACACCGGCGACGTCGCGACGATGGTGCTGGTCCCCGAGATCGTCAAGGCCCTCGACGGCCGGGCCCCGGTGCTGGCCGCCGGTGGCATCGGCGACGGGACCCAGGTCGCGTCCGTGATCGGGATGGGCGCGCAGGGCGCCTGGATGGGATCGCGCTGGCTCACGGCCGCCGAGTACGCCGAGGACGGCGGGTCGCAGGCCATGCAGAAGGCGCTCGTGGCCGCGACCAGCCGCGACACCGTCCGCACGCGCATCTACTCGGGCAAGCCCGCGCGGCTGCTCAAGAGCAAGTGGACCGAGGCGTGGGCCGCCGCCGACGCGCCGGACCCGCTGCCCATGCCGCTGCAGAACATCCTCGTCGCGGAGGCCCACCAGCGGATCTCCGAGGCGCAGGATCCCGAGGTCGTGGCGATGCCCGCAGGGCAGATCATCGGCTCCCTCGAGGGCGTGGTGCCCGTGGCCGAGACGATGGCGCAGATCGTCGCCGAGTACGAGGCCGCCGTCGAGCGACTGCGCACGACCCTGGCCTGACCGGCCGGGCCTGTCTCGCCGTCATCGGCCAGATCCGCTACTCCGATTCCGGATCCGCCAGCCCAATTCGGGTAGCGGATCCGGAATCGGGATAGCGGATTCTCGTTTCTGTATCGGGCGGCTCGCCGGAGCGGTCGCCCAGCTGGCCATCGGGCCAGCAGGTCGTCAGCAGGTCATCAGCTGGTCAGGACGAACAGCAGCATCGCGGCCCAGTGGCAGGCGAACGCGATCACGGTGCACGTGTGGAACACCTCGTGGAAGCCGAAGACGCCGGGGGCCGGGTCGGGTCGCTTGAGGCCGTAGACGACCGCGCCGCCGGTGTAGGCGACGCCACCGACCATCACCAGGATGACGGCGGCGAGGTTGGCGGTGATGAGGTCGCCGGCGAACCACACCGCGGTCCAGCCGAGGCCGATGTAGAGGACAACGTACAGCCAGCGCGGCGCGGACAACCAGAACAGGCGGAACAGGATCCCCAGCAGAGCCCCCGACCACACGAGCGTCAACAGGATCTGGGTGGTCGGGGGCTCCAGTGCCGCCACCGTCATGGGGGTGTACGTGCCGGCGATGAGCAGGAAGATGTTGGAGTGGTCGAGCCGGCGCATCAGGGCCGCGGCGCGTGGCCCCCAGTTCACCCGGTGGTACAGGGCCGAGATCCCGAACAGCAGGGTCGAGGTCGCCAGGAACACGGCGCAGGCCCAGGTCAGCGCGGTGCCCTCGGCGAGGACGGTGAGCACGACGCCCAGCGCGATCGCCACGGGCAGGGTGCCGGCGTGGATCCACCCCCGCAGCAGCGGTTTGGGCGGGACGGGCGCGGAGATACCGAAGTCGTCATCGGCGGCGACGGCATCGGCGTTGATGCCGTCGCCGGCGGGATGCTGCAGGTCGGGGTTCACGGCGTGGTCCACACGCCAAACCTACCGACGACCTCACCCGGGGGTGAAGGCCCCTCCACCGTCGGCGCGGACCCAGACCCTGTCCCCGGCCGACTCGGCGCCCAGCGAGCTGAGGTCGCGGGCCCGGAACTTGAAGCTGGCCGTCCGTGGCAGCGCGGCGGTCATCCGTAGCAGCGACGGCCACTGTTTGGGCCCGAGGTCGGGTTGGGCGGCGAGGAAATCGCCGAATCCGTCCGCCAGGGTCGAGACGTCTGCTCCCTCGCGTGGCACCACCGCCGCGGCGACGGCGTCGCCGATGACGGCCGGACCGCGCACCGACTCCGCCGGCACGGCGTACACGCCGACCTCCGCCACATCGGGGTGACGGCGTAGTACGCGTTCGATCGGTGCCGCCGCCAGGTTCTCCCCGTCCACGCGCATCCAGCCACCGGACCGGCCAGCGAAGTAGACCCATCCGTCGTCGTCGACGTACGCGAGGTCACCGGAGTGGAACCGGCCGCCGCGCATCCTCTCGGCGTCGGCGGCGGGGTCGCCGTAGTACCCGGAGAACAGGCCCGGCCCGTCGGCGACCATCTCACCCACGGACTCGTCGGCGTTGAGCAGGACACCGGCGTCGTCGAAGCGGGCGCGGGGGCACTCGTCCCCGGACTCCGGGTCGACTATCCGTACCCCGTCCGGCAGCGGACCGAGTGCGGCGTCGGGGGTCCCGGGCGTACGGGTGACGGAGATGCCGCCCTCGCTGGAACCGAACCCGTCCACCACGGTGACGCCGAAGCGCCGGGCGAACTCGCGGCGCACGTCGGCCGGGGCCTCGTTGCCGTAGACCACGAGCATCGGGTTGTCGGCGTCGTCGGGGCGCTCGGGGGTGGCCAGGATGTAGGACAGTGGTGCGCCGACGTAGTTGGCGAAGGTGCATCCGTGTCGCCGGACGTCGTCGAGCCAGTTGGAGGCGGAGAAGCGACGCCGCAGGGCGATCGAGCATCCGGAGTACAGGGCGATCGGCCACGCCACCATCACGGCGTTGGAGTGGAACAGCGGCATCGCGCTGTACACGCAGTCGTCCGCGCCGATCCCGAACCTCTCGGCGAGCATGCGGCCGGGCACGGAGATCTTGCTCTGCGTGATCCGGACGGCCTTGGGGTCGCCGCTCGTGCCCGAGGTGAACACCAGCGCGACGAGGTCGTCGGGGCCGGCTGGCACGTCCGCCACCTCGGGGAGCGCCGCGCCGGCATGCCGGTCCAGCAGCGCGGTCCACTCGGGGGAGTCGACGGAGACCACGGGCACGCCGGGGTCGAGCCCGTCCAGCAGTGCGGCGTTGTCGGTGTCCGTGAGGATGAGCGCGCAGTCGGCGAGGGCCGCGTCGCGGATCAGGGCCTCGCCGCGCCGCGTGGGGTTGAGCCCGGCCACGACGAGCTCCGAGCATGCCGCCGCGCCGAGCAGGTGGAGGTACTCGGGCGTGCCGGCCAGGAGGAGGCCGACGTGGGGACGTGCCGGTGGTGACGACGACGATGACGACGACGAGGTCATCAGTTCCCGTAGCGCCGCGATCCGCACGGCCACCGCACCGACGGCCTCCGACCAGGGCGTGAGCCGACCCTCGGACCAGATTCCGCGGTCGCCGACGGCGGACAGGGCGTGCACCGCGTCGGCGACGGAGGTGAACGGCTGGGCGGCGACGTCCGCGATCGTCTTCACCGCGCCGCTCACGCCGAGTACTCCCACGGGTCGCCCGCGGTGGCCAGCACGTCGCCCAGGTCGAGCAGTTGCCGGGTGGCGCCGCCGAGACGGAACTCGCCGGCCTTCGCGGCGAGGAAGTAGCGGTGGGCGGGCTCGGAGCGGTCCAACCCGACGCCGCCGTGGACGTGCACGGCGGTGTGGGCGAGGCGGTGGCCGGCGTCGCAGGCCCAGAAGTGGGCGGAGGCCACCGCCGCGTGTGCGGTCGGGCCGGGGTCGCCGCTACAGGCGTCGAGTTCGTAGGCGGCGCGCAGGGTGCTCAACCGGACGGCGTCGACGTCGATGGACCCGTCCGCCAGGCGGGCGGCGACGGCCTGGAACGTGCCGATGGGGCGACCGAACTGGTGGCGGGTGCTCGCGTACGCGGCGGTGCGCTCGAGCGCGGCCTCGATCACGCCCCACTGGTGGGCGGCAAGGTGGACGCGGCGGCGCAGGGCATCGAACTCGAGCGCCCCGGCGGCGAGCGCGGTGGCGGCACCGGGGTCACCGGTGACGAGCCCGCTGCACGAGTAGTCGACGGGGACCGTGCGTTCCACGGTGACCGCCGCGCCGTCCGCCACGTGTAGGCCGTCGGCCGAAGACCGGACGATCACATCGGCGATCGGCGCCCAGTCCACCTCCGGTGCGGAGCCGGACCAGCCGTCGGCGACAGCGGCGATCTCGCGCCCCTCCGCCACGGCGGTGGCGCGGTCGGTCTGCCCGGCCGCCTCGAGCAGGTGGGCCGCGCGTATCGCGGGGGACAGGGGAACCGGGGCGACGACCCGGCCCAACTCGCGTAGGACCAGGGCCTCGCCGATCACCCCCAGCCCGGCGCCGCCGAGCGACTCCGGGGCGAGGGCGGCCGGGACCCCGGCCCGGACCAGTTCCTCCCAGTATCGGGCGTGGAACCGGGCGGTGTCGCGGTCGGTTCCGCCGGACTCGGTGCCGGGGCCGAACCGGGCGTCGAGTTCTCGCAGGGAGTCGTCGGTGACCAGACGCTCGCCCATGTCACGGACGAGGGCGGTCAGCTCCGCGGTGGTGTCGTCGACGGAGAAATCCATGTCAGCGCTCCTTCCGGGCGGTGCTGGCGGACGGCGCGGGGGCGACACGTGGCGCCGGGGGCAGCCCCAATCCGGCGGTGGCGATGATGTCGCGCTGCACCTCGTTGGTGCCGCCCCCGAAGGTGAGGATGAGCGCCGATCGATGGAGGCGCTCGATGCGCCCGTGCAGGGCGGCGGTCGGGGAGTGGGAGCGCTGGTAGCCGCTCGATCCGAGGACCTCCATGAGCAACCGGTAGGCCTCGCACGCCGTCTCGGTCCCGTACACCTTGGTCGCCGACGCGGCGATGCGGGTGGGCGCGGCGGTGTCCGCGGAGACGATCTCCCAGTTGCGCAGGGCCAGGTACTCGGCCATCGCGTGGACGCGGGCCAGGTGGGTCCGCACCCACTCGTTGTCCATGACGGTGCCGTCCCCGGGCATGCCGACGTCCGCCGAGCGGGTGGTGCGCGCCCACTGCACGACCTGCCGCAGTGAGGCCTGCAGCGGCCCCGCCGAGGTCAGGGCGACGCGCTCGTGGTTGAGCTGGTTGGTCATGAGCGGCCAGCCGCCGTGCTCGGGGCCCACGAGGTTGCTCGCCGGGACCACCACGTCCTGGTAATAGGTGGCACTGGTGTCCGGGCCGGCCATCGTGTGGACCGGGGTCCACGAGAAGCCCTCGGCGTCGGTGGGCACCATGATCATGGAGATGCCCTTGTGGCGCTTGGCGTCCGGATCAGTGCGCGCGGCCAGCCAGATCCAGTCGGCGTACGCCACCAGCGACGTCCACATCTTCTGACCGTTGATCCGGTAGACCTCGCCGCCCTCGTGCTCACCGGTCCCGGGCTCGCGGACCGCCCGCGTGCGGAGCGACGCGAGGTCGGTGCCGGAGTCCGGCTCGGAGTAGCCGATGCCGAAGTGCAGCTCACCGCGGCTGATCCGGGGCAGGAAGTAGTTCTTCTGCTCGTCGGAGCCGAACGCCATGATGGTGGGCGCCACGGAGTTGATGGTGAGGAACGGCACCGGGACGCCGGCGATCGCGGCCTCGTCGGTGAAGATGAGCTGCTCGATCATCGGCCGGTTCTTCCCGCCGAATTCTTCGGGCCACCCCAGTGTCAGCCAGCCGTCTCGGCCCATCTCCGCGACGATCTCGCGGTACGCGTCGCCGTGCCCGTACTCGCCGGTGGTGGAGGTGAAGGCCTCGCGTCGTTCAGGGGTCATCAGTGCCGAGAAATACTCGCGCAACTCCCCGCGCAGACGTTCCTGGTCGGTGGTGTAGGTGATGTCCATATGCCCTAAGCTCATCGGTGAGTGGAACACGTTCTAGTGTCGTGTCTCACATAGTATCCAACCATCTCGCGGCCATGGTGGCCGTGGGTGCGACCGAGGAGGACGGCATGAGGATTGAAGTCGATCCCGACCGCTGCGAGGGGCAGGCCGTGTGCGTCGGCCTGGCGCCGAAGGTCTTCGAGCTGAACGACGACGACGAGGTCGTGCGTGTGATCGTCGACGAGGTCCCCGAGGACCTGCAGAAGCGCGCACTCAAGGCTGTGGAGAAGTGCCCGATGGCCGCGCTGAAGGCCGCGGAGTGACCGCGGGGATGGGTCGGGAGAAGCTCGACGCGGACCTTTCACTCGACGGGCGGGTCGCCGTGGTCACCGGGTCCGGCTCGGGTCTCGGCGCGGCCGAGGCGGTCGAGCTCGCCAGGTCGGGCGCGGCCGCGGTGGTCATCAACGACATCCGCGCCGGTGAAGCCGCAGACGCGGTGATCGCGGACATCGAGGCGGCCGGAGCCAAGGCGGCACTCGTCGTGGGCGACGTCTCCGAGCGGGAGACCGCCGACGCCATGGTGGCCGAGGCCCTCAAGCTCGGTGGGCTGCACGTGGTGGTCAACAATGCCGGGATCACGCGCGACAAGATGCTGTTCAACCTCTCCGACGAGGATTTCGACGCGGTCGTGAAGGTGCATCTGCGCGGTCACTTCCTGCTCACCCGCAATGCGGCCGCCCACTGGCGCGAGGAGAGCAAGAAGTCCGGGGGGCCGGTCTACGGCCGGCTCATCAACACCTCGTCGGAGGCGGGGCTCTTCGGCCCGCCCGGCCAGGCCAACTACGGCGCGGCCAAGGCCGCGATCACCGCGCTGACGCTGTCCGCGTCGCGGGTGCTGGAGCGCATCGGCTGCACCGCCAACGCGATCGCCCCGCGCGGTCGCACCGGGATGACGGAGGCGGTCTTCGAGCCCTGGGACCCCTCCGAAGGGCCGGATCCGCTCTCGCCGGACCGGGTCGCGGACCTCGTGTCCTACCTGGCCTCGCCCGCTGCCGCGGACGTCACGGGTCAGCTGTTCGTGGTATACGGCGGGATGGTGGCGCTCGTGGAGGCGCCCGTCGTGGAGAAGAGGTTCGACGCAGAGGGCGGCGTATGGGACCGTCGCGAGTTCGCGGATGCGATCTCCGGGCACTGGTCAGGCCGCCCGGAGGGCAAGTCCTTCTCCGCTGCGGAGATCATGAAGCTCTGAGTGGCGGGCCCGTCCCCGGCGTGATCGACATCGATCGCGCCGGGGACGACTTATTGGTGTGTCGGGCGTGTTAGATTCCCCCGACACGAGCTGGCAGGGGCACCGGTCGGGGGGATGGGGAAGCCCTTGCCAGATAGAACGCGTTCTAGATACTGTGTAATCGGGATCACACGAAACGGTCACTTGTTCAGGCCGGGGTAGTCCAGGCCACTGTGGCCGATCGCGCGTGGCCCGGGGGATGAAAGACAGGAGGGGGCGCCATGGCGAGGGTTATCGATGCGCCGCTCAGAGGGATCGGCGACTTCGTCGCCATGACGCTGGACACCTTCGTCTCCTTCCCGACGATCGTGCGACAGGGCCGGGAGTTCGTCGAGCAGTCCTGGTTCATCGCCCGCGTCTCGATGCTGGCCACCGTTCTGGTGGCGATTCCCTTCACGGTCCTGGTGAGTTTCACGCTCAACATCCTGCTGCGCGAGATCGGCGCGGCCGACCTGTCCGGCGCCGGAGCCGCTCTCGGCGCGGTGACGCAGGTGGGCCCCATGGTCACCGTGCTCATCGTCGCCGGCGCAGGCGCGACCGCCATCTGTGCAGACCTCGGAGCGCGCACCATCCGCGAGGAGATCGACGCGATGGAGGTGCTCGGCATCGATCCGGTCAAGCGCCTGGTGGTGCCCCGGGTCGCGGCGTCGACTTTCGTCGCCCTCCTGCTCAACGGGCTGGTGTGCACCATCGGCATCCTCGGCGGGTTCCTCTTCTCCGTGTTGCTCCAGGGAGTCAACCCGGGGGCCTTCGTCAACGGCATCACGCTGCTCACCGGCCTCGGCGAGTTGATACTCGCGCAGGTCAAGGCCGGGTTGTTCGGGATGCTCGCCGGGCTGGTCGCCTGCTACAAGGGGCTCTATGTCCGCGGTGGTCCGAAGGAGGTCGGCAACGCGGTCAACGAGACCGTCGTCTTCGCGTTCATGGCGCTGTTCGTCGTCAACACCGTGGTGACCGCCGTGGGTGTCAAGGTCCTGGGGGCGTGAGGTGACCGTCATCGAGACCACCCGGTTCCCGCGCCTCGCGCGGGCCCGGCACCACACCGTCGGCAGGATCGACGATTTCGGCGGCATCGCCCTGTTCTTCTGGCGAGCGCTTCTGGCCACGCCGCGGGCGCTCACGCATTACCGCAAGGAGACGCTGCGGCTCATCGCCGAGATCGCCATGGGTACGGGCGCGCTGGCGATGATCGGCGGCACCGTGGTGATCGTCGGGTTCCTCACCCTGGCCACCGGCGGCGTGATCGCCGTCCAGGGGTTCTCGTCGCTCACGGATGTCGGGGTCGAGGCGCTCACCGGTTTCTTCGCGGCGTTCATCAACGTGCGAATCGCCGCCCCGGTGATCGCCGGCATCGGGTTGGCGGCCACCATCGGGGCCGGTGCGACCGCCCAGTTGGGCGCGATGCGCGTGTCGGAGGAGATCGACGCACTCGAGGTGATGGCGATCGACTCGGTCACCTACCTCGTCTCCACGCGGATCGTCGCCGGGATGATCGCCGTGGTGCCGTTGTACTCCCTCGCCGTCATCGCCTCGTTCCTGGCGAGCCGGTTCGCGACCGTGGAGATCTACGGACAGTCCGGGGGCGTCTACGACCACTACTTCTCGACGTTCCTCATCCCCACGGACATCCTGTGGTCCTTCGTGCAGGCCATCGCGATGGCCATCACGATCATGCTCATCCACACCTACTACGGCTACAACGCGGCCGGCGGTCCCGCCGGAGTCGGCACCGCCGTCGGAAACGCCGTCCGCACCTCGCTCATCGCCGTGGTGACCGTAACCCTTCTCGTCTCCCTCGCGATCTACGGCGGAGACGGCAACTTCAACCTGTCGGGATAGGAGACACAGATGGCGAGGACGGTGAGTCAGAGCGACGCGGTGCCCAGGCGCATCGCGGCCGCGAGCCTGGCGCTGTTCATCGTCGTCGTGGTCGCGCTCTCGCTCCTGATGTTCGTGCGCGCCTTCGACGACCGGGTGCCGCTGACCGTGCGCAGCGATCGCGCGGGTCTGGTCATGGAGGCCGACGCGAAGGTGCGTTCGCGTGGCGTCGAGATCGGCAATGTCACCGACATCCGCCAGGAGTTCGACGGCGCGACCCTCGACATCGAGGTGGATCCCGCCGCTCTCGAGGCGATCCCGGCCAACTCGGTCGTGACGATCGGGTCCAATACGGTCTTCGGAGCCAAGTCGGTCGACTTCGAACCCCCGGCGCGCCCTGCCCCGACGGCCCTCGAGGCCGGGGCCGTCGTCGAGACGTCCAACGTCACCACCGAGGTGAACACCCTCTTCGAGGACCTCACCGTCCTGCTGGAGGCGATCGAGCCGGAGAAGCTCAACGCCACGCTGGGCGCCATCTCCGGCGCGGTCGACGGCCGGGGCGAGCAGGTGGGGCGCACGATCACCGATCTGAACGACTACCTGCAGGAGATCAACCCGCAGATCGAGACCCTCCAGCGCGACCTGGCCAAGGGGTCCCGGGTGGCCAACCTCTACGCCGACGTCACGCCCGACCTGATGCGGTTGCTCGACTCCGGCACGGACGTCGGCGCCAACGTGGTCAACAACCAGGCCCGGTTCGAGCAGTTGCTGGCCTCCAGCATCGGAACCGGGGAGACCGGCAAGCGGCTGCTGTCGGAGAACGGCAACGAGCTCGTCAAGACACTGTCGGACCTGCGGGCGTCCACCAGCCTGCTCGCCGAGTACTCGCCCATGCTGACCTGTCTGATCGTCGGGCTCAACCAGGGTGTCGAGGGCGCGATGTCCGCCTTCGGTGGCAAGGACCAGCCGGGCCTCGTGTTCAAGGCCGGTTTCCAGCAGGGTGCGCGCGCGTACGAGTACCCCAAGGACCTCCCGAAGGTCAACGCCAGCACCGGGCCCAACTGCTACGGACTGCCGTTCCCGGACCCGGACGTCCACGCCCCGTTCGTCGTCACCGACACCGGCTCCAACCCCGTGGAGGGTATGCCCGACGTGTTCACCTCTCGCCCCGCGCCGCTCTTCGGTCCGCTCCGTCCGACCGTCCCCGGGGTACCCGCCCCGCCGACCCTGTTGCAGGTCATGCTCGGCATGGACGGGGGCACCCCGTGAGCGCGGGGCGCGCGGCAGCGCGCGACCTCCGCGCCACCGTGGTGAAGCTGACGCTGTTCACCACGGTGATGGCGCTGGTCCTCATCGGTCTGGTGGTGGTCTTCAGCGAGTACCGGTCGGGTGACACCGAGGACTACAACGCCGCCTTCACCGACGTCTCCGGTCTCGAACCGGGGGACAAGGTGCGGATCGCCGGCGTCGAGGTGGGCACGGTCGGCAGCATCGAACTGGCGGAGGGGAACACCGCCGCCGTGGAGTTCTCGGTGGCCGGGGACCAGGTGGTCCACACCAGCACCGAGGCGATGGTGCGCTACGAGAACCTCACCGGGGACCGGTACCTGGAACTCAAACGCGGGGAGGGTGACCAGTCCCCGCTCGAGGTCGGCGGGACGCTACCGCTGTCCCAGACATCGCCGGCCCTGGATCTGGACGCGCTCCTCGGTGGGTTCCGACCGCTGTTCAAGGCGCTCGATCCCGGCCAGGTGAACCAGCTTTCCGAGTCCATCGTCAAGGTGTTCCAGGGGGAGGCGGGGACCGTCCAGGACCTGCTCGCCGCGACGTCATCCCTGACACAGACGCTGGCGGACCGCGATCAGCTCATCGGCGACGTGATCACCAACCTCAACGGAGTGCTCACCACGGTGGCGGACAACCAGGACAATGTGGATTCGATCGTCGACGACCTCCAGCAGCTCGTCTCCGGTCTGTCCGCGAACGCCGGACCGATCGGCGAGTCCGTCGACCGCCTCAACGACGCGAGCGCCAACATGACCACCCTGCTGGCCGACGTCCGCCCCGCCCTGCGTGAGGACGTCGCCCAGATCGACCGGGTGGCGACGCTCATCAACGAGGACGAGCCGTTCGTGGAGAACGTGATGAACCGGCTCCCGTCGGACTTCGAGAAGATGGGACGGCTCGGCGTCTACGGCAGCTTCTTCCAGTTCTATCTCTGCGGCGTGATCGTGCAGATCACGAACCCGGTCACCGGCCAGGGGCTCTACCTGCCGCAGTACGAGCAGACGACGGGACGGTGTTCGTTCCCCGATGAGTGACAAGTCGAACGGGGCCCCGCCGAAGGCGCCCCGCGGTCAACTCCGGTTCCGCGACCGGGATTCCAAGAAGCTGGGGATCTGGGGAGCGGTGGGCGCGGTGGCCTTGATGGGCATCTCCCTCAACTACGACCGCATCCCCTACGTCAACGGGATGAGCGATGCCACCGTCTACGTCGCCGACGCGGCCGGACTGACGACCGGCGACGAGGTCCAGGTGGCCGGGATGAAGGTCGGTTCGATCCGCTCGATCGAGTTGGACGGGGACCGTGTCCGGGTCGGCTTCACCATCGACCGGGACGTCGACCTGGGGACCGACACGTCGGCACAGATCAAGACGGACTCGATCCTCGGTCGACGCGCCCTCGGCGTGTTCTCGGATGGCCGCGGCGAGTTGGAGGACAACACGATCCCGCTCGATCGGACCTCCGTCCCGTACTCGCTCACCTCGGCGCTCGGTGACCTCAGCGACACGGTCGAGGCCATGGACACCGAGAAGGTGGACGAGGCCCTGACGGTGCTCGCGGAGACCATGGAGGGGTCCTCCCCGGAGGTCCGAGGTGCGATCGACGGGATCACCCGGCTCTCACGGGCCCTGAACGAACGTGACGAGGGGGTGCGGCAACTCCTCGAGAAGGCCGCCGGGACGACGGACGTCCTCGGCCGGCGAAGCGATCAGATCAATCAGCTCATGGTGGACGGCAACGTCCTGTTCACCCAGCTCGACCTGCGGCGCCGGGCGCTCAGTGAGCTGATCGTCAACATCGACGAGCTCTCCCGCCAGCTCTCGGGCGTGGTGCAGGACAACGAGGCTCAACTCGGGCCCGCCCTGGACAAGCTGGAGCGGGTCAGCGACCTGTTGATCCGCAACAAGGACGACATCGATCTGGGCCTGCGCCGGATCGTCCCGTTCTCGACCGCGCTGAGTGAGGCCGTGGCCTCCGGGCCGTGGTTCAACGCCTACGTGTCCAACCTGTCCCTCGGGCAGTACCAGCAGACCATCGTGCGGGACCTCCTGCCGCTGATCGACGACCGCGTCCAACCCGAACCCGGTCTCGTGCGGGAGCCGACCATGCCGGGTGTCCCGGGCCTGACCCTCATGGACGAACACCCCGGCTGGGGCGAGAAGAGGTTGCCCCGATGAGTCGACTCCTGTCCTCCACCGCGGCCAAGGTCGTGGCGCTGCTCGCCGTGATCGCGATCGTCGTGGGCGCGGTGTGGTTCTTCACCGGTCGGACCAAGACGATCACCGCCTACTTCCCGTCCACCCGGGGTGTCTACGAGGACGACACCGTGCGGGTCCTGGGTGTGCGAGTCGGCAGCATCTCCGAGATCGCCACCGAGGACGGCAAGTCCAAGGTGACCATGGAGGTCGATCGCGACGTCGCCATCCCGGCTGACGCCAACGCGCTGCTCGTCGCGCAATCCCTGGTCGCCGAGCGCTTCATCCAGCTCACCCCCGCCTTCACCGGTGGGGAGGAGATGCCCGACGGCGGGACGATCCCCGTCGAGCGGACGGCCGTCCCGGTCGAGTGGGACGGGGTCAAGGAGCAGCTCATGAAGCTCTCCTCGGCCCTCGGGCCGACCGGTGACGAGGAGACCGGTCCGCTCGGGGACTTCGTGGAGTCGGCGGATTCGATGCTCGAGGGCAACGGTGGCGAGATCCGCGATGCTCTCAGCGAGGTGTCGCAGACCATGTCGCTGCTGTCCGACGGCCGAGAGAACCTCTTCACCACCCTCAAGAACCTGCAGCTCTTCGTCACGGCCCTGTCCCAGAGCGAGGAGCAGATCGTCTCCTTCGGCGGCAGGCTCGCCAGCGTCTCCCAGGTGCTGGGCGACCAGACCGCGGACATCGATGCGGCCCTGCGCGATCTCGATCTGGCGGTGATGGACATCAACCGGTTCCTGGAGAACCACGGCGACCGTGTCACCACCGGTGTCGACAAGCTGGGCCGGGCGACCGAGGTCGTCCGCGACCGCCGGGCGGAACTGGAGGGCGTGCTGCACGTGGGGCCGACGGCGATGTCGAACTTCTACAACATCTACCGGCCGTACCAGGGTGTGCTCACCGGTGTCCTGGCCATGAACCAGATGGCCAACCCGACCAACTTCATCTGCGGCGCCATCGCCGGCCTGGCCAACAACACCGCCGAGTCCGATGCGCAATTGTGCGCCGAGTACATGGGTCCGCTGTTCAACTCGTTGACCTCCAACTACCCGTACGGCGCGGTCACCCCGCCGATCACCCCGACCGCCGAGCCCCACCAGATCTGGGATCGTCAGAAGCCCGGGACCCGGACCCCGCCCGGTGTGCAGCCGGTGTCGGACCGCCCGGACCCGCTGGTCAACGTCGTCAACCGTGGGGACAACCTCACCGACACCCTGCTCGTGACGGGAGGTGCCTGATGCTCGGCAACGGATCCGGGTCCCGCCTGCGGGCGGTCGGCGCGCTCGGCACGGTGGTCCTGCTCTCGGGGGCCGGGTGTTCGTGGCAGGGTCTCAACTCCCTTCCGCTCCCCGGGGCCCAGGGCAAGGGTGAGGGTGCCTACGAGGTGACGATCGAGATGCCCAACGTCACGACCATCACCCGCAACTCCCCGGTGCGGGTCAACGATGTCAACGTCGGTTCCATCACCGCCATGCGGGTGGAGGACTACACCGCGATCGTCACGATCAGCCTCAACGAGGAGGTCAGGCTCCCGGCCAACGCCCACGCCAAGATCGGGCAGACCAGCCTCCTGGGCTCCCAGCACCTCGAGCTCTTCCCGCCGCCGGAGGGCGACCCGCAGGGCACACTGGCGGACGGTGACGTGATCCCGCTGGCCCGCGCCGGCGTCTACCCAACCACCGAGCAGACGCTGTCGGCGTTGTCGGTCGTCCTCACCGACGGCGGCCTGGCCCAGTTCGAGACCATCGCCACCGAGCTCAACACCGCCCTGGACGGCCGCGAGATCGACGCCAACGAGGTCCTCACGCAGCTGGATACCACCGTCAGCGGACTCGACGACCAGCGTGCCGACATCATCGCCGCGATGGAGGGGCTCGACCGTCTGTCGCGACAGATCAACGAGCAGAACGACACCCTCGCCCGGGCCCTGGCCCAGATGCCGGAGGCGCTGACGTTGATCAACGACCAGAAGCAGCAGCTGACCACGGCCCTGGTCTCGCTCGGCGACTTCGGCAACAAGGCCAACCAGGTCATCGATGCGGGCGGCGGACAGGATCTCGTGGACAACCTCCGCGATCTCACCCCGGTGCTCGAGGGGCTGGCGAACGCCGGACGTGACATGACCCGGGTGCTCAGTTCGCTCATCACGTTCCCGTTCCCGCAGGCGGGTATCGACAACTTCCTGCGCGGGGACTACGCCAACCTGTACATCCACGCCGACGCGACGATGCCGCGCCTGGCGGAGACCATGCTCCTGGGCACCGAGTTCGGTAACCGGATGGCGGGAGTCGAGGGCTACATCGGACTCGCACCGAATCCGCTCGCCGGGGCGGACCCGTACTCCCTCGACGTGCCCCGGCCGGAGCCCGCACCCGACGGCGCGCCCGCACCCGACGGCGTGCCCGCGGCCGCGGGGGCCGCCACCGCGCCGGCGCAGGAGCAGACCGCCGGGGATCCCGCGCCCGCGGAGCCGTCCGCCACCCCGACCGAGGAGGCACCGCGATGACCCGTCTCGTCAGGATCCAGTTGACGATCTTCGCCGTGGTCACCGTTCTGGCCCTCGCGGTCATGTCCGTGTCCTACCTCAAGCTGCCCACGGCCTTCGGATGGCAGCGCACGGACGTCGCCCTGGAGATGCCCGACACCGGCGGCCTCTACCAGAACGCCAACGTCTCGTACCTCGGCAACGTCATCGGTCGTGTCGACTCCGTCACCCTCACACCCGGGCACGTCGTGGCGAACCTGCACTTCGACGCGCGGGCCGATGTCCCGGAGAACGTCCGGGCCCAGATCCGCAGCGTCTCGGCGGTCGGTGAGCAATACGTGGAGTTCGTCCCGGAGGGCGAACCGAGCGGCGAGCTGGCGGACGGGTCCGTGCTCGGGCGGGACCGGGTCGACATGCCCCAGGGGATCGGACCGGTACTGGACCAGGCCACCGTGCTCATGGCGTCGATCGACGATGCCAAGATGCGACGCGTGATCTCCGAGTCGTTCGACGCGTTCAACGGCTCGGAGCGCGACCTGCAGCGCTTCCTCGACTCGGCCCAGTTGTTGCTCGAGGAGGCCCGTTCCAACACGGACGTCACCCGTCAGCTCATCGCCGACGCCGAGCCGGTCCTGGACTCCCAGCTCCGCTCGTCGGACTCGATCCGGGCCTGGACCCGGAACCTCGCGGACCTGACCGATCAGCTCCGGACCAACGAGCCCCAGCTGACCTCGATCATCCAACGCGGCCCGGACTCTCTGGCGCGGGCGACCAAGGTCCTCAACGATCTGCAGCCGACCATGCCGGTGCTGGTCGCCAATCTGGTGAGCGTCGGCGAGG
This sequence comes from Dietzia sp. IBK-p2-15D, assembly GCF_057773105.1. Classification (NCBI taxonomy): domain Bacteria; kingdom Bacillati; phylum Actinomycetota; class Actinomycetes; order Mycobacteriales; family Dietziaceae; genus Dietzia; species Dietzia sp. IBK-p2-15D. The sequence continues at coordinate 23,461 of NZ_JBYMTK010000002.1, read as the reverse complement.
TGGGCGTCGTCTACAACCGCTCCATCGAGCAGCTCCTCGTGATCTACCCCGCCCTGGTGTCCTCGCTCATCACCGCCATCAACGGCGCCAAGGACACCGGTGAGATCAAGGTGGACTTCAACCTCCAGATCAACGAGACCCCGCCGTGCACCACCGGCTTCCTCCAGGCCGATCAACGCCGCTCGCCGGCGGACCTCTCGGTGCCGCCGCTGATCAACGGCATCTACTGCAAGGTGCCCCAGGACTCGCAGCAGGTCGTGCGAGGCGCCCGCAACCTGCCGTGCATGGCGTACCCCGGCCGGCGGGCGGCGTCGCCCGCCGAGTGTGCGGCGGACGACTACCAGCCCGAGGGGATCAACCCCCCGGACACGAGCGAGGTCGGTCCGCCCGGGAACAACCCCAACGGGTGGAACGTTGTGCCGTCGTCGGACACCGGTGAACAGGAGATCCGCACGTCGGCCGCGATGTACGACCCGTCGACGGGCGAATACCTGGGCGCCGACGGCAAGACGTATCGTCAGCTCAATCTCGGTGATGCCGGACGACTCTCGGCGGACGCCGACCTGGCCGACATCCTCACGAACGGAGTGACCTAGTGCCACAGCCGGACGACAATCCCGCCGACCGTGGGCGCCTGTGGCTCACCGTGACCGCGGTGGTCGCGGCGGTCTGCCTCGTGGCCGCCGTCGTCGCGACGTCGCTGTGGCTGGGTGAGCGGAACGCGGCGGCCTCCGTGCGCGCCGACCGGGCCTCCGCTGCCGAACTCGACGCCTCGTACCGTGACTTCGCGACGACCGTGATGACCAAGCTCATGACCATCAGGCAGGAGACGCTGTCGGAGGACGTCGACGAGATCGTCGGCCTGATCGACGGTGATTTCTCGGAGCAGTTCGCGCCTCGCCGCGATTCGTACGAGGACGTCGTCAAGACCACCAACGTCGTCGCCGACGGTGTGGTGTCCGCCGCCGCCGTCGAACACTCCTACCCCGACCGGGCCGAGGTGATCATGGCGATCGACCAGACCATCGGCAACCCGAAGTCCGATGAGGACCAGGACCGCCAGTACCGTGTGCGCGTGACCGTGAACCGACACGACGACGGCGAGATGAAGGTCACGGGGGTGAACTTCATCCCATGACCACTCCCGACTCCGACATCCGCGCCACCCGTCGCGCCCGGCGCGAGGCCGAACGCGCGGCCCGCGCCCAGCGCAAGGCCGACGCCGCCCGCGAGCGTGCCCTCGAGGCCGCACGGGCCGGTGGGCTGTTCGAGGGCATGGAGGCCATGCCCCGCACCGAGACCGCCGACGCACGAGCGGATGAGGACACCGCCGGCGGGGCGACCGCCCGGCCGGCCTCCGCGACGCCCTCGCCCTCGCCGGCGCCGGCGTCCCGCGAACCGATCGACCCGGCTCGTCGGCGCACCCTGATCACCGCCCTGGCGCTGGTGTCGGCGGTCCTCGTCGTCGTCACCGGCCTGGCCACGTGGCAGTACGTCGAGGCCCGCGAGGCGACGGCGATCGAGGAACAGATCGCGGCCGCGCCCCGGGCGGCCACCGACGCGGCGCGCGAGATCACCACCCAGATGTTCACCTACGACCACCGGACGGTGGACGCGGACCTCGGAGCGGTACGGGAACGGCTCGCCGACCCGGCGCTGTCGGAGTTCGTCGAGCAGTCCATGCCGACCGTCGCCTCCGCAGCCAAGGAGCAGGAGGCCACCGTCTACGCGACCGTCGCCGCCGCCGCGCCGCAGGAGGTGACGGACGCCGAGCACGTCACCGTGCTGGTCATGCTCAACCGGATGGTCTCCACCAAGGACGCGCCCGAGGCGGCCAGTTCGGCCTCACGGCTGAGCGTGGACATGGTCCGCCAGGATGGGACGTGGAAGCTCGCCGAGCTCAACGCGCTCTGACCCGGACGCGCTCTGACCCGGTAGCGCTCTGACCGCCGGCCGGCGCCCGGGTATGGGGCGCCGCCCGGGGCGGACGGGGTCCTAGTCGCCCGAGGTGGCGTCGAGGGTGTTGAAGAACCGGCGGGCCCACGCGTGGACGTCATTGCTCAACACCTGCCGACGCAGTGACCGCATGCGGCGACGACGGTCGTCGGGGTTGTCGTCGACGGCGGCCATGATGGCGTCCTTAACCCCGTCGAGATCGTGCGGGTTGCACAGGTACGCCTGGCGTAGCTCCGCGGCGGCGCCGGCGAACTCGCTGAGCACCAGGGCGCCCTCGCCGTCGGTGCACGAGGCCACGTACTCCTTGGCCACCAGGTTCATGCCGTCCCGCACGGGCGTCACCAGCATGACGTCGGCGGCCGCGTAGAACGCCGCCAGTTCCGTCTTGGGGACGGGCCGGTGGATGTAGGTCACCACGGGGTGCCCGATCTCGCCGAACGTGCCGTTGATGCGGCCCACCGACTCCTCGATCCGCGACCGCATGATCTGGTACTGCTCGACCCGCTCGCGGCTCGGCGTGGCCAGCTGGAGGAGGGTCACGTCGGCGGGCTCCAGGCGCCCCTCCTCGAACAGCTCCTCGAGCGCGCGCAGGCGGACGTCGATGCCCTTGGTGTAGTCCAGACGGTCCACGCCCAGCAGGAGGACCCGCGGCGAACCCAACTCCTCGCGCAGGCGGGCGGCGCGGGCCTGGGTCTCGCGCGTGCGGGCCGTGGCGTCCACGGCCGCGGAGTCGATGGAGATGGGGAACGCGCCGACCCGCACCATGCGGCCGTCCACCCGGATCTCGGAGGCGCGGCCCCGCGTCGACCGCAGTCGGACGGACGGGTAGCCGCGCAGGCGGTTGGCGAGGATCCGGAAGTTGTCCGCTCCGCCGGGCAGGTGGAAACCCACCAGGTCCGCGCCGAGCATGCCCTCGACCAGCTCGGTGCGCCACGGCAGCTGCATGAACAGTTCGACGGGCGGGAACGGGATGTGGAGGAAGAACCCGATGGTCAGGTCGGGCCGCAGCTCGCGCAGCAGACAGGGCACCAGCAACAGCTGGTAGTCCTGCACCCAGACGGTGGCGCCCTCGGCGGCCGCTTCCGCGGTGGCCTCGGCGAAACGGGTGTTGATCTCGCGGTACGCGTTCCACCATTCGCGGTGGTACTCGGCCGGCACCACCACGTCGTGGAACAACGGCCAGAGGGTGGCGTTGGAGAAACCCTCGTAGTAGAGCTCGACGTCCTGGGCGGACAGGGTGACCGAGTGGAGGCGGATGCCGTCCGCGTCGAACGGTTCGGGGGCGGCGTCGGGGACGCCGGGCCAGCCCACCCAGGCGCCGTCGTTGGCCTTGAGGATGGACTCCAGCGCCGTCACGAGACCGCCGGGGCTGGCCTTCCAGTGTTCGGTGCCGTCCCTGTCGATGACGAGGTCCACGGGGAGACGATTGGCGACGACGACGAAGTCGGCACCTGCTCCGGTGGACGTCTGCCCGGTACCGCTCGTCATCGGTTGCCCCCTCGCGTGGATCGCTGTGGTCTGGTTACTCGGCGTCCGCCGTCACCTGCGGCTCCGGACCGATCCCCAGCATGTCGAGGAGCATCCGGCACTCGTCGGCGTCGGCCGAGTACGAGGCCACGACCTTGCGGGCCATGTCGGCGGTCTCGTCCGCGACCGGCTCCAGGTCGTCGAGCTCGGGTTCTTTGCTGGCGGCGGCGGATGCCATCGGTGTCCTCCTGTGATCGGTGGGGGGCGCGCGCCCTGTTCGGGCGACATCGTCCGCTGCCGATCCTACGTCACCCGTCCGCGGCCGCCGACCGGCGCAGATTGCGGGTCACCCACTCACCGAACACGATCCCGGCGGCCAGTGCCACCGCGATCGCCAACGCCTGGAACATCAGGCCCAGACCGATACCCGTCTGGTCGCTCGTCAGCGCCGACAGGCCGCGGTACACGGACAGGCCCGGCAGGAACGGCGTGATGCCGGCGATGGTCACCACCAGCGGCGGGACGGTCGCGATACGGGCGAGGATGCCGCCGATCAGGCCCATCGTGCAGGCCGCGAGCGCGGACCCCACCACCACGCCCAGGCCGGTGGCCATGACCGCCTGGAAGATGAGCATCCCTATCGCGCCGACGGCAGCGGCGAGCCAGGTCGCGCGCACCGTCGCATAGCTCGCCACGGCGAACCCGGCGGCGCCCACGCCCGCGGCGAACACCGCGATGTGGACCGCCGCGTTGCCGGCGATGGCCGGGTCGATCGGGGGCGGGGACATGCCGAGGCGTTCGAACGCGGCGAGTGCGATCGTGATCCCGCCCAGCACACCGCCGGTCATGACCATCGTCTCGACCCCTCGCCCGGCAGAGGTCACGGGGAACCCGGTGATGGCGTCCTCGATGGCACCGACGAGGGTGAGCCCGGCGAGCAGCACGATGATCCCGGCCGCGACCAGCTGGGACGGTTGGACCTCGATGAAGTTGTTGCTCACGGCCACGTACGCGGCGAGGGCCCACGCGGCCGCGATGAACCCACCCACGACCTGCTGGAAGAAGCTCGGGAGTCGGTGGCTGTCCAGGTAGCGGTTGGCGTACATCAGGGCGAACGTCGAGACCATGGAGATGAGGCCGGCCAGCGGGCTACCCCCGAGCTGGATGACGACCGCGCACCCCAGCATCGCCCACCCCAGGACCGCGACGCGGAAGGAGTGCGGGTGCGGGGAGGCCACGATCCTCTCGACCTCGGCGGCGGCCTGGTCGACGGTGAGCTGGCGGCGCACGATGAGGTCGATGAGGCGGGAGACGCGGGTCACCCGTGTCATGTCGACGGTGCGGTAGTTGACCACCCGGATGACCGAGATCGGCGGTCGTCCGCGACGTCGGTTGACCCCGATGGTCAGCGACGTGAAGGTGACCTCCACGGTCGCGCCCGGCAGGCCGAACGCCGCCGCCACGGACTCGGCCTGGGCGACGGTGTCCGCGGCGCCCTCTCCGGAAGACAGCAGGATCCCGCCGATCTCGAGGGCGAGGTTGAGGACATCGGTGACGGCGCCGTCGTCGTCGAGGTCGACCGGCGCCATGGGGGACAGCGGGGGCTCGACCGCCAGGTCCATGGCGGACTTGCGCAGTCCCATCCACGCCAGGGGTCGGGTGAGCGGTGCCGGTGCGTCGCGGGTCTCCACGGTGCACACCGTAGTCAAGAGCCCCGACGGTGGCCGGGTTAGGATGACTGGCGGGCCGCGGCGGTGTCGCCGCCCGTGCTGGAGTGGCGCAATTGGTAGCGCACCCGACTTGTAATCGGGCGGTTGCGAGTTCAAGTCTCGTCTCCAGCTCTCGAGTGGCATCGGCGTTCGAGCCGGAAGCTGAGGGCACGCCATGTGTCGGGCCGTCGGTGGTGGCCGCGGGATGCGGCCCCGAGCGGGACCCCCAGTTCAGTGATCATTGTTAGCCTCCGTCTACTGGTGAGTAGAATGTTCTCAACATTCCCGTCGCCAGAAGGACGCCGCCGAGATGACGCAGTCCGCAACAGAGATCGCCACTGCGTGGATGGCCGCCCTCGCCTCGGGCGACGCCGAGCGGACCATCGCACTGTCTTCTCCGTCGATCGTCTATACGACAGGCCAGGTCAGGCGCTACGAGGGGCACGATGGTGTCCGCGACATCGTGTCCGACCTCTCCCGATTGGCCGGTTTCCTCACGGTCGGGGTGGAGGGGGAGATCCTGGAGTCCGAGGGGGTCGTCGCGCTGCGCCGCCTCGAGCGGTACACCCTGCCCAGCGGCGGGATCGAGATCCGGGGGTGTTCGTTCGTGGAAGTGGAGGACGGGGTGGTCACGCGATGGTCGGATTACAAGAGCATGGAAACGATCGATGACGTTATCGGATGACGGGGCGGCGAGCGGCATGGGCGGGCGACGTCCGCGTGACGGGGGCCCCGGCGACGTGGCGAGGGCGTTGGTCGAGGCGGCGTTCTCCGGCGATTTCGAGGCCGCCCGGTCGTACTGCGCTCCGGATATCATCCTGACGCTGGAAGGCAGCCAGACCGTCAGGGGCCACGAGGGGCTCCGGCAGATCATGGAGTTCAACGCCGATGTCGCCTCCGACGTCGTCCTCCAGATCCACCATGTGCTCGGCTCCGGGAACACCGCGGCGCTCAATCGCACCACCCGCCTCACGGTGGGCGGGAAGCGGTTACGGGTCGAGGTCGGATCGTTCTTCACCCTCCGCGACGGGCTCGTCGCGGAGTGGACCGACTACCAGGACATGCAGAACGTCTGGCGAGCGCTCGGCCACTGAACCGGAGGGGCGGGATGAGGAGTCGGGGTCCGGGTCAGGCCTCCGGCACGAACTCCCCGTAGCCCAGTTCGCGCAGCGACCGCCGGATGGTCTCGGCCGCCGCGTCGGATTCCTCGGCGGGCGCGTCGGGGTCCGCCAGCGACAGGTCGAATCCGGACATGTCGTCGGCGGGGAAGATGTGGATGTGGGTGTGCGGCACCTCGAAGCCGGCGATGAGATACCCGGCGCGCGCCGCACCGAGGCCTCCCACGACCGCCTTGCCGACGGCCTGTGCGACCTCGTTGAGCCGGGTCAGCAGCGCGGGTTCGAGATCGGTCCACCGATCGACCTCCGCGCGCGGGACGACCAGCGTGTGGCCGGGCGCGACTGGCGCGATGGTGAGGAAGGCGACCACCTCGGGGTCCTTCCAGACGAACCGGCCCGGCAGTTCACCGGCGATGATCTTGCTGAAAACGGTCGACATGGGCCCCAGCCTACGTATCGGGGGCGATGACCTCAGGTGGCAGACTGGCGAAAAGTGGTCTAATGGATGTATCCGCCACCCGCCGGGTGGCCCCCGTTCTCTCTACACACGCGAAGGAGCATCGACATGGTCGAGGCAGGTATTGCGACGGCAGAGGGCGCGGTGAAGAAGAAGGCCTACCACCACGGCGATCTGCGCAACGCCATCATCCAGGAGGCCACCGCTCGCGCGAGGGTCTCGGGGGAGAAGGCGATCATCCTCCGCGAGATCGCCCCGCACATCGGGGTGTCCGCCACCGCGGCGTACCGCCATTTCGCGAATCGGCAGCAGCTCGTCGAGGAGGTCGCGGCCCGCGGGTTCGTCGAGCTGGTCGGTCGCGTGGCGGCCGCGGCCGTCGGCGGTGCGGTGTCCGATCCGGTCCTCGCCGCCTACCGCGAGCTGCGCGAAGCGGCTCTCGCCGTGGTGGAGTTCTCGATCGACGAGCCTGCGTGGGCCCGCACGATGATGGAGAACCTGGGCCCGTCGGAGACCGTCGCCGCGCACGCCGATGCCATCAATGTGGAATTGCAGGCGATCGTCGAGCGCGGGATCGAGGCGGGGGCGTTCCGGCCCGGGGTCGTCATGAACGACGAGCTGCCGCTGTGGGCGGCGATCGACGGCCTCAGCGCCCAGGCGATGTTCGGGATCCGCCCGATGCGGACCCCGGACGCCGCACGGTCGACCGCACGGACCATTGATCTGTGTCTGACGGACCTGCTCACCGACGAGGGGCTGCGGGCCCGCGACGCGGCGTTCCCCGCCGCCGACATCACCGCCGACGCAGGGGTCTAGGGCCCGTTCGTTCCGGGCCGGGCCAGCCCGGCGCAGTGGCCGGGCTACTGTGGTCGTCGTGCGCATTCTCGTGATCGGTTCCGGTGCCCGTGAGCACGCCCTCCTCGTCGCCCTCGCCGCGGATCCCGCGGTGACGGAGTTGCACGCCGCGCCGGGCAACCCCGGCATGGTGCAGGCGCAGTGTCACGAACTCACGGTGACCGATCCGGCGGCCGTGACGGCCCTGGCCCGCAAGCTCGACGCCGGACTGGTCGTCATCGGTCCCGAGGTGCCCCTGGTCGCGGGCGTCGCTGACGCCCTGCGCGAGGCCGGGATCCCGGTGTTCGGCCCGTCCGCCGAGGCCGCGCGCATCGAGGGGTCCAAGGCGTTCGCCAAGGACGTCATGGCGGCTGCGGGTGTGAAGACCGCGCGCGCCGAGATCGTGGACTCGCCCGCCGACCTCGACGACGCACTCGACCGCTTCGGACCGACCTGGGTGGTCAAGGACGACGGGTTGGCCGCCGGCAAGGGAGTCGTCGTGACACCCGATCGCAACGCGGCCCGGGCGCACGCTCTCGCCTGTCTCGACGACGGGCACCCGGTGCTGTTGGAGTCGTTCCTCGATGGCCCGGAGGTCTCCCTGTTCTGTCTGGTCGACGGCGAGACCGTCGTGCCGTTGCTGCCCGCCCAGGACCACAAGCGGGTCGGCGAGGGCGATCGCGGTCCCAACACCGGCGGGATGGGCGCCTACACGCCGCTGCCGTGGTTGCCGCAGGGGATGGTCGACCGGATCGTCACGGAGGTGTGCGAGCCGGTGGCCCGCGAGATGGTCGCCCGTGGCTGCGGCTTCTCCGGCCTGCTGTACGCGGGGCTGGCGATCACCTCGTCCGGGCCCGAGGTCGTGGAGTTCAACTGCCGCTTCGGCGACCCGGAGACACAGGCCGTGCTGGCGCTGCTCGAGTCGCCGCTGGGCGAGACCCTGCACTCCGTGGCCACCGGCCGACTGGCCGACCTCCCGCCGCTGGTGTGGCGGGACGGCGCCGCCGTGACCGTGGTCCTGGCAGCCGAGCACTACCCGGCGACGCCGCGGCGCGGTGACCTCATCGAAGGTGCCGAACAGCCGGGCGTGCTCCACGCCGGCACGGCCCGCGACGCGGAGGGCCGGCTCGTCTCCGCCGGGGGTCGGGTCCTGTCGGTCGTGGGCACGGGGGCGGACCTGACAGCGGCCCGGGCCGAGGCCTACCGGATCCTCGACGGCATCGAGCTCGGCGGCGGGCATTTCCGCCGGGACATCGGCCAGGCCGCCGAGGAGGGGCGCATCAGCCTCCCCGGCTGACGCGCCCCGCGCGATCAGCGCGAGTAGAGCTCCATCCGGGGCACCTGCGCGACCAACCACGGGCTGAAGGCGAACGGGGTGGCGTCGACCGAGGTGCGGACATCCGTCGGGCGGGCCCAGTGGTGCGCGCACACCTCGTCGGCCCGCGGGTTCACCTCGGCGCGGATGCGGGCGGTGAACACCGGACAGATCTCGTTCTCGACGATTCCCGAGTCGTCGACGGCCCGATAGCGGAAGTCCGGTACCGCGGGTTCGATCGAGTCCACTCGGGTTCCGAGCTCCTGCTCGGCCCGCCGGACTATCGCCTCGACCGGATCCTCGCCCGGGCCGGGGTGGCCGCAGAACGAGTTGGTCCAGATCCCGGGCCACGTCCGCTTGTCCAGAGCTCGCCGAGTGAGGAGTACGCGCCCCTCGTCGTCGACCACATGGCACGAGAACGCCAGGTGGAGCGGCGTATCCGTGGTGTGGACCGTGGCCTTGTCGGCGGTGCCGATCGGGTTGGCGTCGTCGTCGAGGAGGACGACGAGCTCGGCCGGCCCGGACGGCGACACGGTGGCGCGGGACCCGGCGGTGGCGGGGGACTCGGAAGGGGAGGACATGCCGCCCAGCCTAGGCATTTCCGGCGGGCACGGCCGCCGCGCGCAGCCGGAGGGCCGCCGAGCGGGGCGCAGCCGGAAGCCGATCAGCCCGCGAGGCTGCGGGCGATCACCAGCCGCTGGATCTGGTTGGTGCCCTCGAAGATCTGGGTGATCTTGGCCTCGCGCATGTACCGCTCGACCGGGAACTCGCGGGTGTAACCCACACCGCCCAGGACCTGCACCGCGTCGGTCGTCACCTTCATGGCGGCGTCGGTGGCGGTGAGCTTGGCGATCGAGGCCTCCCGCGAGTACGGGCGGCCGGCGTCCTTGCGGCGGGCGGCGTCGAGGTAGGAGGCGCGGGCCGAGGCCACCGCGGCGGCCATGTCGGCGAGGAGGAAGCCCAGCCCCTGGTGGCCGATGATCGTCTTGCCGAACGCCTCGCGCTCGCGGGCATAGGCGACCGCGTCGTCGAGGGCGCGCTGGGCGATGCCGGTGGCCACCGCGGCGATCCCGAGGCGGCCGGAGTCCAGGGCCGAGAACGCGATGCGCAGGCCGTCGCCCTCCGCGCCGAGCAGGCGGTCCGCGTCGACCCGGGCGCCCTCGTACGAGGCGGTGGTGGTGGGGACGCCGTTGAGGCCCATCTTGTCCTCGGGCTTGCCGAAGTGTAGGCCCTCGGTCTCGCGCGGAATGAGCAGGCACGAGATCCCACGGGAGCCCTCGCCGGTGCGGACGAAGGTGTTGTAGACGTCCGCGATCCCGCCGTGGGTGATCCACGACTTGGTGCCATTGACGACGAACACGGAGCCCGGGCCGTCGCCCTCCCGCTCCGCGCGGCACCGCAGGGCGGCGGCGTCCGACCCGGCCTGCGGCTCGGACAGCGAGTACGCGCCGATCTGCTCGCCGGCGAGCATGCCCGGCAGCCACTCGGCCTTCTGCGCGTCGGTCCCGGCGGTGGCCAGCGGGAAGCAGGACAGGCCGTGCACGCTGGTCGCCACGGCGACGGCCGCCCAGCGGGCGCCGAGCTCCTCCAACACCTGGAGGTACACCTCGTAGGGCTGGTCGCCGCCGCCGAACTCCTCCGGGTAGGGCAGGCCCAGCAGCCCGACCTCGCCGAGCTGGGCGAACAGGCCCTCGGGGTAGGTGTGGTTCCGCTCGTGCTCGGCGGCGATCGGCTCGAGGAGTTTGTCCGCGACGGAACGCGTCATCTCGAGCAGTTCGTACGCCTCGTCGCTGGGGAGCAGGCGGTCCACGGCCATGGGGGTCCTCCGGGTGCGGGTGGGGGACCGTGCGGTCCCCGGGGTCGGTCGACTCCCATTAGAGTGCACCGCCACCACACGGACCGCCCAGCCCCGATAGTGGGGGTGCCCGTTGGTGGGTGCTGCTGGTGCGTCGTGGGTCACGTGCGACACAATCTGGCGGTATGACCGAGAACACCGCGTCCACGCCCCTGTCGCCGGAGCAGTTGCTGGCGATCTACGACGTCCCCGGTGCGAGCGCCGCGGAGTTCCTGTGCGACCGCCACGCCCCCGAGGCGGTCGCCTTCACCGTCATCGACGCCGACCTGTCCGGGCGGGACATCACCTACGGTGAGCTGCGGACCGAGAGCGAGAAGGTCGCCGCGGCGCTGGCCGAGCTCGGCGTGGGCGAGGGCGACCGGGTGGCCACGCTGATGTCCAAGTCCGCGGACCTGGTGTTCACCCTCATGGGGATCTGGCGACTCGGTGCCGTCCACATGCCGCTGTTCACCGCGTTCGCGTGGCCGGCCATCGAGATGCGTCTCACCGGTGGCGACGCCAAGGTGGTCGTCTCCGACGCGGACCAGCGAGGAAAGCTCGAGAGCGTCGCCGTCCCGGTGGTCGTCGCCGGCCTGGCGGACTGCCCCGAGGCCCGAGACGGCGACCTCGACCTGGCCGCGATCACCGCCGCCCAGCAGCCCGGCCTCGCCGCGGCGGTCACCGGCCCGGACGCCGGCCTGGTCATGCTGTTCACCTCCGGCACCACCGGCACCCCGAAGGGCGTCGTCGTGCCGGTGCGCGCCCTGGCCGCGTTCCACCAGTACATCGAGACGGGCCTGGACGTGCGGGCCGACGACGTGTTCTGGAACGGCGCCGACCCGGGCTGGGCGTACGGCCTCTACTACGGCATCCTCGGCCCACTGGCGGTCGGCCGTCGGAGCCTGCTGCTGCACGCCCGCTACAGCCCGGAGCTGGCGTTCGCGGTCCTGCAGTACTTCCACGTCACCAACTTCGCGGCCGCGCCGACGGTGTACCGCACCATGCGGGCCAAGCGGGACATCGCGCCGGCCGACGTCACGCTCCGCCGAGCCTCGGCCGCCGGTGAGCCGCTCACCCCCGAGGTGATCGAGTGGTCGACCGAGCAGTTCGGCGTCGAGGTGCGCGACCAGTACGGGCAGACCGAGCACGGGATGTTCATCATCAACCCGTGGCATGACTCGCTGCGGGAGGACGTGCGCCCGGGCTCCATGGGCGTGCCGCTGCCGGGCTGGTCGTGCACCGTGCTCGCCGCGGACTCCGACGAGCCCGCTCCCGTCGGCGAGCTGGGCCGCGTGGCGATCGACGTCCCCGCCAGCCCCCTCATGTGGTTCACCGGCTACCACCAGGCCCCGGAGAAGACCGCCGAGCGCTTCAGCGCGGACGGGCGCTGGTACTACACCGGCGACGCCGCCAAGCTCGACGCGGACGGCCACTTCTACTTCTCGAGCCGCGACGACGACGTGATCATCATGTCCGGGTACCGCATCGGCCCGTTCGACGTGGAGTCCGTCCTGGCCAAGCACCCGGACGTGCTCGAGTCGGCGGTCATCGGCGTCCCCGACGACCTGGCCGGGGAGGTCCTCGAGGCGTACGTGGTCCTGCGCGACGGCGTGGAGGGTGGCCCGGAGGCCGAGTCCGGCCTGCAGAAGTGGGTCAAGACGGAGTTCGCCGCCCACGCCTTCCCGCGCCGGATCCACTTCGTCCGCGAGCTGCCCAAGACCCCGTCGGGCAAGATCCAGCGGTTCCTGCTGCGCAAGGAGCGCGCCGGACAGGCCTGAGCGCGCCGGACAGGCCTGAGCGCGCCGGGCAGGCCTGAGGCGGCCCGCGCCGCGCGTCGCCACCACCGGCACCGCATCCGCCCCGACCGAACGCGGTGAACGCGGTTCACACACCCCGTGACGGGTCTACCCTCAGCACATGAAACCGGCGGCGGCTGCCCGTGCTCTCGTGTCCGCGGCGCTCGTCGTCGTCGTCCCTCTCGCCTCGGCGACCGCCGCGGCGACGGCGGCGGCCAACCCGGTGATCTCCTCGGTCGCCCCCGACCCCTCCGTGCAGCGGGGCGCCGACGGTGCGTTCCACGTCCACGCGACCTCGGACGACTGGGGCGACGGCGCCGGGTCCCGCCTCATCCCGCACTTCCGGTCCTTCGACCTGGTGGAGTGGGAGTACGTGGGCGACGCGTTCGCCGCCCGGCCCGCGTGGGCCCCGCCCGGTTCGTTCCTGTGGGCGCCCGACGTCCACCTCACCGCGACGGGCGCCGTCATGTACTACACGACCGGGGGCGCCGCGCCCTGTATCGGCCGGGCCACCGCGCCGGGCGTCGACGGCCCGTGGACGCACGATCCGGCGCCGATCGTCTGCCACGGCGCCCCGGAGCCGTATCAGGACCTGGACCCGATGGACCCCGAGGTGGTGGTCACCGACGCGGGCCCGGTCATGCTCATGGGGAATTTCGAGGGCATTCACGCGGTGCCGATGAACGCCACCGGCACGGCGCTGGACGGCGACCCCGTGCTCGTCGCCGGCCCCGGCGTGGAGGCCCCGGCCGTGGTCACCCGTGAGGGGCGCACGCACCTGTTCACCAGCGCCGGGCTGTGCTGCGACGGGGAGGCCTCGCAGTACCGCGTGCTGGGCGGCCGCGCCGACGGACTGTTCGGGCCGTACGAGGACAGGACCGGGCGCCCGTTGGTGCAGGCGCCGGGCGAGCCCCTTCCCGGTGACGTCATCCTGCGCGGTGACGCCGACTGGGTGGGCCCGGGGCACGTGGACGTGGCCACCGACGACGCCGGCCGGGACTGGATGCTCTACCACGCCGCGCCGCGCGGCAGCGCCGTGCTGCCGGGCGGCGTGCAGCGGCGCTACCTGATGCTCGATCGGCTGGACTGGGTGGGCGGCTGGCCGGTCGTCGGGGACGGGACCCCGTCGGAGTCGAGGGCCACCGATCCGGTGGTGGCGCTCCCCGTCCGCCTCACCGCGGTGGGGCAGGCCGCACTGCGACCGGTCGACGACGACACCGACGCAGACGACGACGACGAGGTGATCGACCTGTCGGTACGGGTCGCCTCCACCGGCACCGCCTACTCCGGCGAGGTCCGGGCCACCATCACCGGCCCGGACAAGCGACGGCTCGCACTGCCGATCGTGACCGGCACCGGGGACCTGCCGGCCGTCCCGGTGAGCGTGGGCGCCGGGGCGTCGGTGGACCGCCTGCTGACGCTCCGGCCGGCCGCGCCGCTCGCCCCGGGCCGCCACGAACTGGTGGTCTCGATCGGTGCCGCGGATGGCGGCGCGGCGCAGGAACTGGCGGTGTTCGGCCTCGAGGTCGCCCCGGACGGAACGCTGTCACTCGGATCGGGCGCACTCGGATCCGCCCCGATCGGATCGTCCGGCTCCTGATCGGATGTGAGGCGGCCGTCCCGGGGTTACCGTGAGCGCCAGAGCACCCCGCTGGGAGGCGTCGGGGTGACCGGCGGAGGGAGCGGGCCATGACCGGCGGGGGCACGGACGCGGGCGGCACCGACGACCGCAGGATCGTGATGGCACCACACCTGCGGGGTCTGGAGCCGGACCCCGACCGCGGGATGGAGATCGGCCAGAAGTCACCCGGCGAGCTCGACCCCGCGGTGCCGCGGGGCGAGTTCGTCCGCAGTGTGATCGGCACCGTCGTCGGGCTGGTGGCGGCCGTGATCCTGTACCTGGTCATGCCGGGCGATCTCGAACACAACGCGCGCCTCACCGCGGCGGTCGCCGTGCTCCTGGGCATCTGGTGGATGACCGAGTGCATCCCCATCCCGGCCACCGCGTTGGTGCCGCTCATCGTCTTCCCCGTCCTGGGTGAGGACGTCTCGGTCAACGACGTGGGCGCCGAGTACGGCAACAACATCATCTTCCTGTTCATGGGCGGCTTCCTCATCGCGATCGCCATGCAGCGCTGGAACCTGCACCGGCGGATCGCCCTGCTCACCGTGCGCGCGATGGGCACCCGGTCGACCCGGGTGGTCGCCGGGTTCATGATCGCCACCGCCTTCCTGAGCATGTGGGTGTCCAACACGGCCACGGCGGTGATGATGCTGCCGATCGGGGTGTCGGTGCTGATGCTCGCTTCCGAGCTCGGTGGGAAGGACGGCGCCGGCTCCGGTGGGAACGGCGGCGCCGGTGGGAACGACGGAGCCGGTGGGAACGACGGCGAGGACGCGATCCCCCGGATGGACTCCTCGTCCGATCCGCGTTCCGATCAGGTGAAGCAGGCCGTGATCCGGTCGAACTTCGGCACGGCGCTGATGCTGGGCATCGCCTATGCGGCGTCGGTCGGGTCGCTGGCGACCATCATCGGCACCCCGCCCAACACCCTTCTCGCCGGTTATCTGGAGGGTGAGCACGACATCGTCCTGGGTTTCGGTCGCTGGATGCTGGTCGGATTGCCGCTGGCGGTGGTCATGCTCGTGATCACGTGGTTCCTCCTCACCAAGGTCCTGTTCCGTCCCGAGATCGAGCGGATCCCCGGGGGTCGGGCACTGTTCGACGACGAACTGCGCAGGCTCGGCCCGACCTCGTCGGGCGAACGGCGCGTCCTGGCGGTGTTCGTCGCGGCGGCCGTGGCCTGGGTGGCCGTGCCGCTGGTGTGGGAGGACCCGCCGATCTCGGACGCCGGGATCGCGCTCACCGCCGGACTGCTGCTGTTCCTGCTGCCGGCCGGCACCGAGCGCGGGGTGCGGCTGCTCACCTGGGACGCCGCGCTGGGCCTGCCGTGGGGCGTGCTGCTGCTGTTCGGCGGCGGACTGGCACTGTCCGCACAGTTCTCCGGTTCCGGGCTCACCGGGTGGATCGGCGAGCAGGCGTCGGCGCTGGACGCGCTGCCGACCGTCGCGTTGGTGCTCGTCGCGGCCGCCGGGGTCCTGTTCCTCACCGAGCTGACGAGCAACACCGCCACCGCCGCCACGTTCCTGCCGGTGGCCGGTGGCGTCGCCCTCGGCCTGGACCTGGATCCGATGTTCCTGGCCGTCCCGGTCGCGCTCGCCGCCACCTGCGCCTTCATGCTCCCGGTGGCGACCCCGCCCAACGCGATCGCCTACGGCTCGGGATACGTGACCATCGGCCAGATGATCCGCGGCGGGATCTGGCTCAACCTGATCGGGTTGATCGCCATCACCGCGGTCACCATGACGCTGTTGGTGTGGGTGTTCGGGCTGACCGGCTGATCGTCTGACCGGCGCGCTAGCGTCGGGGGCATGCCCGTCGCACGCGAACCCTCCCGCCGCTCGGCCGTCGAGCCCTTCCACGTCATGAGCGTCCTCGCCGCCGCCGCCCGCCGGCAGGAGACCCACGGCGACGTCATCTCGCTGTGCGCGGGGCAGCCCTCGACCCCGGCCCCCGGCCCGGTGCTCGCCGCCGCCCGCCACGCCCTGGACACCGAGATCCTCGGATACACCGAGGCGCTGGGTATCCGGCCGCTCCGCGAGGCGATCGCGGGGTACCACCGGCGGCGGGACGGGGTGGACGTGACGGCCGACGACGTCGTCGTCACCACCGGGTCCTCCGGCGGCTTCACCGTGCTGTTCCTCGCCGCGTTCGACCCCGGCGACACCGTCGTGATGGCACGCCCCGGCTACCCCGCCTACCGCAACACCCTCCAGGCCCTGGGCTGCCGGGTCCACGAGATCGCCTGCGGCCACGAGACCCGGTACCAACCCACGGTCGCGCAGCTCGAGGCGGTGACGGCGGAACTGGGGCACGCGCCCGCCGGCCTCATCGTGGCGAGCCCGGCGAACCCCACCGGCACGATCATCGACGCGGGCGAACTCGAGGCCCTCGCGGGCTGGTGCGAGGCCCACGGCACGCTGCTCGTCAGCGATGAGATCTACCACGGCGTCACCTACGGCCGCCGGTGTGCGAGCGCGTGGCAGACCAGCCGCGAGGCCGTGGTGATGGGCTCGGTGTCCAAGTACTTCTCCATGACCGGCTGGCGGATCGGCTGGATGCTGCTCCCGCAGTACCTGCGCGACCCCGTGGACCGCCTGATCGGCAATCTCACCATCTGTCCGCCCGCCGATGCCCAGTTCGCCGCCGTCGCCGCGTTCACCGAAGCCGCTGCCGCCGAGCTGGACGGCCACGTCCAGCGGTACGCCCGAAACCGCGACCTGGTCCTGCGCCGACTGGGCGAGCTGGGCGTGGGGGAGATCGCGCCACCCGACGGCGCCTTCTACGCGTACTTCGACGTCTCACGCTGGACCGACGACTCGGTGGCGTGGTGCGCGGAGGTCCTCGAGCGAACAGGGGTCGCGTTGACGCCGGGCGTCGACTTCGACACCGTCGACGGTGGCCACACCGTCCGGCTGAGCTTCGCCGGCGGCACCGAGGAGATCGCCGAGGCGATGGACCGGCTGGAGGCCGTGCTCGCCCCGTAGGTACCGGCCCCGCGGGCGGCTGTGATGTACGGCCCCCGCCGGCGCCCGCGGAGCGCTACGGTCGGCGCATGGGTTCCGCCGAGATCATCACCGCCATCGTCTACGTCACCCGGCCGTGGCTGCTGGCGCAGGCTCCGCTCACGGTGGAGCAGGTCTACCTCAACGCCCGGGAGATCCTGGCCGGGTCCACCGGCGGCTCGATGATCTCCTGACCGGGCTGCGATACTGGGGGGCGTGACCGCCCAGAGCAGCAAGCCCCGCATCTCCAACGTCCTCGCCTCGCGCTACGCGAGCGCCGACCTGGCCACGCTGTGGTCCGCCGAGCACAAGATCGTGCTCGAGCGGCAGCTGTGGATCGCGGTGCTGCGCGCACAACGCGACCTGGGCATCGACGTCCCCGACGGGGTGATCGAGGCCTACGAGGCGGTGATCGACCGCGTCGACCTCGGCTCGATCGCCGAGCGCGAGCGCGTCACCCGGCACGACGTCAAGGCCCGGATCGAGGAGTTCAACGACCTCGCCGGCCATGAGCACATCCACAAGGGCATGACGAGCCGGGACCTCACCGAGAACGTCGAGCAGCTCCAGGTGGTGCGGTCACTCGAGCTCGTCCGCGACCGGGGCGTCGCCGCGGTCCGGCGTCTGGCCGAGCACGCCGTCGCCCACCGCGACACCGTGATGGCCGGGCGCAGCCACAACGTCGCCGCGCAGGCCACCACGCTGGGCAAGCGTTTCGCCTCCGCGGCCGACGAACTGCTGGTGGCGTTGGAGCGCGTGGAGTCGTTGCTCGAGCGGTACCCCCTGCGCGGCATCAAGGGCCCGATGGGCACGGCGCAGGACATGCTCGACCTCCTCGGTGGCGACGCCGCCAAGCTGGCCGAGCTCGAGGGGCGGATCGCCGAGCATCTCGGTTTCGCCCGCACCTTCGATTCGGTGGGCCAGGTCTACCCGCGGTCGCTGGACCACGAGGTCGTCTCGGCGCTCGTGCAGCTCGGCGCCGGCCCGTCGTCGTTGGCGCAGACCATCCGGCTCATGGCCGGGCACGAGCTGGTCACCGAGGGCTTCCAGCCCGGCCAGGTCGGCTCGTCCGCGATGCCGCACAAGATGAACACCCGCTCCTGCGAGCGCGTGAACGGTCTGCAGGTCGTTCTCCGCGGTTACGGCTCCATGGCCGCCGAACTCGCGGGCGCGCAGTGGAACGAGGGCGACGTCTTCTGCTCCGTGGTGCGTCGTGTCGCGCTGCCGGATGCGTTCTTCGCCCTGGACGGAATGTTCGAGACGTTCCTCACCGTGCTCGACGAGTTCGGCGCCTACCCGGCCGTGATCGACAAGGAGCTCCAGCGCTACCTGCCGTTCCTCGCCACCACCAAGGTCCTCATGGCCGCGGTGCGCGCCGGGGTCGGCCGCGAGGTCGCGCACGAGGCGATCAAGGAGAACGCGGTGGCGGTGGCGCTGGCCATGCGCGAGGAGGGCCGCGAACCCGATCTGCTGGACCGGCTCGCCGCCGACGACCGGCTGCCGCTGGATCGCGCCGCGCTCGAGGAGGCGCTCGCGGATCGTGCCGCGTTCGTCGGCGCCGCCGGCGACCAGGTCGACGCGGTCGCCGCCCGCGTCGAGGCGCTCGTGGCCCGCCACCCGGAGGCGGCCGGCTACACGCCGGGTTCGATCCTCTGACAGCCGGTCCGTAACTCGTCGGGCCCCCCGACCGATAAGCCTTGTACACCGAAGGCGGCGGGGTCCTCCCGTCGCCGAGTGACGAGGAAGGACCACCTCATGGTCACCAGGCCCGACGGCTCCCTCGGGGGCGCACTGTACGACGTGTTCGGGATGATCCAGGCCGGGCTCGCCACGGCCAGTTCGGCCGTCGGGATCGACCCGGGGGCGTTCATGCAGCAGTTCTACGTTCCGATCGCGTTCTCTCTGATGCCGCTCGGTGCCGGCAGCCTCATCCTGGACCAGCTCGGGATCTGAGGCGGCCGGTCAATCGACGTCGCCGGTGGGGCTACCGGCGCTACTCTCGTGCTCATGCGCCAGACCCCCGTTCCCGTCCCCGGCACCTCCGGCCTGCAGGTGACCCTGCACCACGCTGACCAGCCCCGGGCGTTGCTGCTGCTCGTGCACGGCTTCGCCGAGCACTCCGGCCGGTACGGGCGGACGATCCGCTTCCTCACCGACCGGGGGATCAGTGTTGCCTCCTACGATCTGCGTGGCCACGGCACGGCTCCCGGGCCCCGCGCCAAGGTGTCGATGGAGACGCACATCCGCGACAACCTCGCGGTGCGTGACGCGGTGGTGGAGTGGAGCCGGTCGGCCGACGGGGGCGGGGCCGAGTCCCTGCCCCGGTTGCTGATGGGGCATTCGATGGGTGGGTTGATCGCGGGGGAGTCCGCGCTCCGGCGGCCGTGGGACCTCAAGGGCCTCATCCTCTCCTCGCCCGGGCTCGTCGTGGGGGAGGGGACCCCGGCACCGCTGCGCGTGGCGGCGCCCGTGATCGCTCGTCTCCTGCCGTTCCTGCCGGTGGAGAAGCTCGACCCGCACGACATCTCCCGAGTGCCCGAGTACGTCGAGGACTACACCTCGGATCCGCTGGTCCACCACAAGGGCGTGCCCGCGGTGACGGCGGGGACGATGCTCGCCGGCGGCCTCAAGTTCATCGAGCGGTCGCCGGCACTGCGGTTGCCGACGCTGATCCTCAACGGCTCGGCCGACACCATCACCTATCCGTCGGGCGCTCGGCGCTTCGCGCAGATCGCCGGTTCGGACCACGACCCGCGCCCGGAGATCACCTACCGGGAATTCGAGGGCGGCCTCCACGAGCTGTTCAACGACTTGTGCGCCGAGGACGCGTACGCGGCGTTGGGGGAGTGGCTCGAGGCCCGACTGGGCTGAGTCCGACCAACCACGGGTGGGGGCCGACGGTCTCGACTCGGGACGTGGGCCTCCGGCTACGCTGGCCGTCATGCGACCCGATCTCTCCTCTTACCGCCATCTCGTCTCCGGAAAGGTCCGCGAGCTGTACGAGATCGACGGTGAGACGCTCCTCCTGGTGGCCACCGACCGCATCTCCGCCTACGACCACGTTCTCGGCACGCCCATCCCGGACAAGGGCCGCGTGCTCACCGCGATGAGCGCCTACTTCTTCGACGCCCTCGACGTGCCCAACCACCTGGCCGGGACGCTGGACGACGAGCGCATCCCGCTCGAGGTGCTCGGCCGCGCGATGGTGGTCCGTCGACTCGACATGGTTCCGGCCGAGTGTGTGGCCCGCGGTTACCTGACCGGGTCGGGGATGACCGAGTACCGGGAGTCGGGGACCGTGTGTGGCATCGAGCTGCCCGGGGGCCTGGTCGAGGCCAGCCGACTGCCCGAGCCGATCTTCACCCCGGCCACCAAGGCGGCGGTGGGGGATCACGACGAGAACATCTCGTTCGATCAGCTCACCGGGATCGTCGGGGCCGAGCTGGCCGAGCAGCTGCGTACGGCGACGCTGGACGTCTACGCGCGGGCCGCGGAGATGGCGGCCGAGCGCGGAGTGCTGCTGGCGGACACCAAGTTCGAGTTCGGCCTGGCGGACGGGGAGCTGATCCTGGCCGACGAGGTGCTCACCCCGGACTCATCGCGCTACTGGCCCGCTGACGAGTATTCGCCGGGCCGTGTGCAACCGAGCTTCGACAAGCAGTACGTGCGGAACTGGTTGACGGGCCCGGAGGCGGGCTGGAACTCCGATGCCGACACCCCGCCACCGGCTCTGCCGCAGGAGGTCGTGGACGCGACGCGGGCGCGCTACATCGAGGCCTACGAGCGCATCTCGGGCCGCTCGTTCGCCGACTGGATCGGGGGCGACGCAGCGTGAGCTCCACCGAGACGACCGACACCGACAAGACCGGCACCGATACCGCCACCGCAGCCACTGCCACCGCGACGGGTCAGACGCCCACGCCGCCGCAGGCCGAGCGCCGTCCTTTCCGTCGCGAGCACCACGGCCGCGTCTTCGTCGACGACTACGAATGGTTGCGCGACAAGGACGCTCCCGCGACCCGTGCGTACCTCGAGGCGGAGAACGCCTACACCGATGCGATGACCGCCGACCTCAAGCCCCTGGAGGGCGAGGTCTACGAGGAGATCCGCTCCCGCGTCAAGGAGACCGACATGTCGGTTCCCGTGCGCGCCAGCGGCTGGTGGTACTTCTCGCGCACCGAGGAGGGCCGCTCGTACGCCAGGCACTGTCGGGTCCCGGTCCCGCAGCAGTTCGTCGACGACCCGTCGGACGCCGCGGGCTGGGTTCCGCCCGAGGTCTCCCCGGACGTGGAGTTGCCGGGTGAGCAGTTGCTCCTCGACGGCAACTCCGAGGCGGAGGGTCACGACTACTTCGCGCTGGGCGCGTTCTCGGTCAGCCACGACGGCCGCGCACTGGCGTGGGCCACGGATACGGAGGGCGACGAGCGGTACACGCTGCGCTTCCGCTCGCTCGACCCGGACTACACGGCCCCGGACGAGGAGATCTCCGGGATCGCCGCCGGTGTGACCTGGTCCCGCGATGGCCGGTACGTCTTCTACGTCACGGTCGACGACGCCTGGCGGCCGGACACGGTGTGGCGTCACCGGCTGGGCACGACGAGGGACGACGACGACAAGGTCTTCCACGAGCCCGACGAGTCCTACTGGATCGGGGTCGGCGAGACACGCAGCGAAAAGTTCCTGCAGATAGCGGCGGGGTCCAAGATCACCACCGAGGTGTGGTGCCTGGACTCGAACGATCCCGCCGGCGAGTTCTGGTGCGTCCGGCCGCGGCAGGAGGGCGTCGAGTACGACGTCGAGCACGCGGTCGTCGGTGGCGAGGACCGGTTCATCATCACCCACAACGACGGCGCCCCGAACTACGAGGTGGTCGAGGCGCCTGTCGGTCCGATCGAGGGCGAGCTGCGGGATCTGCGCACGCTGGTGGCCCACCGTGACGACGTCCGGGTGGAGGGCGTGGACGCCTTCGCGCGCGTGCTGGTGCTGGGGTACCGCGAAGCGGCGCTGCCGCGGTTCGCGCTGATGCCGCTCGAGCAGGGGTCCACGGCGGGAGTCGAGGCGTACGGGCGGTTCGAGCCCGTCGAGTTCGACGAGGAGCTGTACACCTCCGGTCCGGGGTCCAACCCGGAGTGGGACTCGCCGGTCCTGCGGTTCGGCTTCGGTTCGTTCGTCACGCCGGGCCGGGTCTACTCGCTCGACCTCGCCTCGGGGGAGCGGACGCTGCTGCGTGAGCAGGAGGTGCTCGGCGGGTACGACCCGAGCGGCTACGTCCAGCGACGCGACTGGGCGACGGCAGCGGACGGCACCCGGGTGCCGATCTCGCTGGTGATGTCCACCGGCACCGCCGCCCGCGTCGATGCCGGCGAGCAGGTGCCGACGCTGCTGTACGGCTACGGCTCGTACGAGACCAGCATCGATCCCGCGTTCTCGGTGGCGAGGCTCTCGCTGCTCGACCGGGGGATGGCCTTCGCCGTGGCGCACGTGCGGGGCGGCGGTGAGATGGGCCGGCTCTGGTACGAGAACGGCAAGACGCACACGAAGCGCAACACCTTCACCGACTTCGTCGACTGTGCGCGACACCTGGTCGACTCCGGGCTCACCGCCCCGGACCGGTTGGTCGCCGAGGGCGGAAGCGCGGGCGGTCTGCTGATGGGGGCGGTCGCGAATCTGGCCCCCGAGTTGTTCGCGGGCATCCAGGCCGTGGTGCCGTTCGTCGACCCGCTCACCTCGATCCTCATGCCGGAGCTGCCGCTGACGGTGATCGAGTGGGACGAGTGGGGCGATCCGCTGCACTCCGAGGAGGTCTACGACTACATGGCCTCGTACGCCCCGTACGAGAACATCGAGGCCAAGGACTATCCGGCCATCCTCGCGGTGACCTCGCTCAACGACACCCGGGTGCTGTACGTGGAGCCCGCCAAGTGGGTGGCCAGGCTGCGGGCGGTGTCCCCGTCGGCCAACTCGGCAGATCGGCCGGTGCTGCTGCGCTGTGAGATGAGCGCGGGGCACGGGGGAGTGTCCGGGCGATATGAGCGGTGGCGTCAGACCGCGTTCGAGTACGCGTGGACCGTCCGCACGGCGGGCGCAGGCTAGACCCGCCCGGCCCGCCCGGCCCGCCCGCTAGACCCGCCCGGCGCCCACCCGGAGTCGCGCCCACCCCACCCAGCGCCCACCCCGCCCAGCGCCCACCCCACCCCGAGGATCCGCTACTCCAATTCGGGATCTGCCCTGTGGCTCAGGCTGGTTGTGAGTCGGCGATGGGCGCTGGCGGGAGGGTGTCGAGATGACGGTGGTTGTTCCATCACGCGAGCGCAGCGTTGAGGAGAGGCGGCGGTTGGCGCTTGAGTATGTC